>SVCU01000023.1 GCA_015058215.1 Clostridiales bacterium | reverse complement strand
CAGACTCTTTGTACGTCATTTTTTCTTGACAAGCACTGCATTTGTAGACACAAACGCAAATACGGCATACCTCTTTCGAGATATACCGTATTCTTGAAAAACTGTCCTTTAGGGTACGTCACAAATGATCGGTCCTTTTTTGTTTTTGAATTTAGTTCAGATGCTTGGGTTTGGAAGGCTTTTTAACTTCCTGCGCTTCCGGCTGCTTGGCAGCAGGCTTTTCAGGCTTCTTGCCGGTTTTCTTGGCTTCCCGTTTTGCTTCGCGCTTGGCTTCCCGTTCGGCATCGGCCTTGCGGATGGCTTCCGTTTCCTTGAGACGCTTTTCCTTCTGGAACTTGGCATCCCGTTCTTCGTAGCCTTCCGCAGCTTCTTTTTCGGCGGCTTCGCCGATCTCGATCACTTTCTGCAGTGCCAGGAGATTGACGATGGGGATCCACCAAAGAGCGAACACGGGGATCCGGTTCACGGGGCGAAGGGCAGGGCACACGGCGAAGAGCCGGATGATGCCGCTGAAGTAAACGATGGCGTTTACCAGGATGAAGTACAGAAGGTTGGTCCAGAACACGCTGTAGGTGATATTTTCCGCGGGGATGGCGAAGAGCAGGGCGTAAGCGATGACGATGGCCTCACCGCTGATGCTGTAGAGAGCAATTTTGATCTCCGCGTTGCCGTTGGCCAGGTTTCGCATGACCCGTTCGGAAAATCTGCGGTTCAGAGGCTGCCAGGTGATGCTTAAAAGAAAGGTCACCACCAGAACGATGAACACGGTCTGGGCCAGTTCGGTCAGTTCGTAGGAGTGGAAGATCCACCAGTAGTTGGAGGCACCCAGCAGAACCAGCGCATTAAATATGATGGTAAAATTCATGGGGAGGGGACTCCTTTAGTCTTCGTCGGACTTGAGGGCTTTCAGCTTGGCGAAGTCTGCGATCAGCTTTGCGGTGCCGGCAGCGCCCAGGATGGAAGTGTTGATGGACAGGTCATACTGGCCGGATACGCCCCATTTCATGCCGGAATAATAGTTGTAGTAATTGGCTCTGGTCTTGTCTGCTTTGGCAATGACGGATTCTGCGTCAGCCTCTGCAACACCGTAGAACTTGGTGACGCGGTTGATCTTGTCTTCGGGGGTGGAGTGGATGAAGACCCGCAGCAGGTCGGGATCGTCCTTCAGAATATAGTCTGCACAGCGGCCTACGATGACGCAGGAACCCTGTTCAGCGATCTTCTTGACGATGTTTGCCTGGATCAGGAACAGCTTATCGTTCATGGGCATATCGGCTGCGGAGATTCTGCCGCCAAAACCGCCGGCGCTGACGGGGAGGATGTTCCAGAAGGGCTGAGAGGGCTTTTCGTCTGCGTGTTCGAACAAATCTTTGTTGATGCCGCTTTCTTCGGCTGCCATTTCTACCAGCTCTTTATCATAAAAGGGGATGCCCAGCATTTCTGCGACCTGACGACCTACGTAACGGCCGCCGCTGCCGTACTGACGTCCAATGGTGATAATATATCTTTCTGCCATAGTGATACACTCCTTTCGGTAATGAGAACAAAGTTCTCTTAGTATGTATTATGCGCGCAAAAGCCCAATTTGTCAAGAGTTGTCAGAAAAATCCGCCCGAAAGAACGAGAGAAAGGGAAGAAAAATGGCAGCAGAGGTGAGAAAAAAAGAAATAATCATTGACAATACTATATTCGGATGGTACATTGTGAATTGTGATTAGCACTCACTGTTTAAGAGTGCTAACAAGAGGGTAACAAAATGATGGAAATGAACGAACGAAAACTGAAAATCCTTCAGGCGATTGTTTCCGACTTCATCCACTCTGCCGAGCCGGTGGGCTCCCGCACTTTATCCCGTAAGTATGATATGGGCATCAGCCCCGCCACCATCCGGAACGAAATGTCCGATCTGGAAGAAATGGGCTATCTGACCCATCCCCATACTTCCGCAGGGAGAGTGCCTTCCGCCAAGGCGTACCGCATGTATGTGGATGACCTCATGAAGAAGAAAGAGCTCAATGAGGAGGAAAAAATGGCCATCGCGGGCCGGATCCGTTCCAACGTATCCGAACTGGAGAAAGTGGCAGCCTATGCCGCATCCCTTCTGTCCGAGCTGACCAACCTGACTTCCTTCGCCACCACCCCCGTTCCCCAGGAGGAACGGCTCCGGTACGTCAATCTGCTTCCTGCGGACGAACGTACGGTGGTGCTGATGATCGTCGCGGAAAGCGGTAAGGTCTCCAACACGGTGCTGCGTCTGCAGGTCCCCTATACCGAAGAAAACCTGAGTCTGCTGTCCAAGGTCATCACCCACAACTACAAAGGCAAGGCTCTCAGCGATATCCTGACCCAGGATATCATCCAGCTGATCCATTCCGATATGGCAGCGCTGTCCCAACTGGCGGAGAACATCGTTCCCAACTTTGTATCCACCCTGGAAAACATGCTGAATGTAGACCTGTACATGGACGGCCTCACCAATATCTTCTCCATTCCGGAGTACAACGATATCGATAAGGCCAGAATGTTCCTGGAAATGGTCAATCGGAAGAAAGATTTCACGGACGTACTGCTGCACCGGGACAACGGCGTTATCATCACCATCGGTGAAGAAAACGACGACGAGGTCATGAAGGATTGCAGTCTGATCACCGCCACTTACCGCATCAACGGCAAGCTGGTGGGCAAGCTGGGCGTCATCGGGCCCACCCGTATGAAATACGATGAAGTAACGTCGGTCATCGAATACCTGACGGATAACATCACGAAGGCTTTCGAGCTGACGGAAGGAGACGAGCACTATGAGTAAAGAAAATCCCGAGCTGAAAGAGCAGCGGGAAGAGCAGCAGCCCGAAGAACAGGAAACCGCGCAGCAGGCAGAAGAGGCCAAGGAAGCTCAGGAAGAGCCCAAGGCTGCAGAAGCTGAAGAAAAGGAAGAGAAAAAGGAAGAAGACGAAGAGCTTCAGACCCGTTATCTCAGACTGGCAGCGGACTTCCAGAACTTCCGGCGCCGTGCCGAAAAGGAACGCAAAGACATCTACGCCTTTGCCAACGAAGGTCTGGTAACGGAGCTGCTCAGCGTTTTGGATAATTTCGAAAGAGCCCTGGCAGTGAGCGAAGAAGCTGCGGGCAAGGGGATGCTGGAAGGCATGCAGATGATCTTCAAACAGCTCCTCACCGTTCTGGAAAAGAACGGCCTCAAGGAGATCGAGGCCCAGGGCCTTGATTTCGACCCCAACTTCCACAATGCAGTCATGATGACCGCAGCGGAAGGCATTGAAAGCGGTAAAGTGGCGGAAGTCCTGCAGAAGGGCTATACGCTCAACGGTAAGGTCCTGCGGCCCTCCATGGTAAAAGTGGCAGAGTAACGCGAGACCGGAAGATACACAGGCCTGCGGCAGAGGCGGCAGGCAGATCCAAAAGAGTAAATGAATGTGCTGAAAGCACAAGGAGGTATGAATCATGGGAAAAGTAATCGGTATTGACCTTGGTACCACCAACTCCTGCGTAGCAGTGCTGGAAGGCGGCGAACCCGTCGTCATCGCCAACGCAGAAGGCAACAGAACCACTCCTTCCGTAGTGGGCTTCGCCAAGAGCGGCGAACGTCTGGTCGGTGAAACCGCAAAGAGACAGGCAATCACCAACCCCGACAGAACCATCGCATCCATCAAGAGATACATGGGTACTGACCACAAAGTAGAAATCGACGGCAAGCTGTACACCGCACAGGACATCTCCGCCATGATCCTGGGCAAGCTGAAGGCCGACGCAGAAAGCTATCTGGGCGAAAAGGTGACCGAAGCTGTCATCACCGTTCCCGCTTACTTCAGCGACGCACAGAAGCAGGCAACCAAGGACGCAGGCAAGATCGCCGGTCTGGATGTCAAGAGAATCATCAACGAACCCACCGCAGCATCCCTGGCTTACGGCCTGGATAAGGACGCTGCATCCCACAAGATCCTGGTTTACGACCTGGGCGGCGGTACCTTCGACGTTTCCATCCTGGAACTGGGTGACGGCGTATTCGAAGTACTGGCCACCAACGGCGACACCAAACTGGGCGGCGACGACTTCGACGAAGTTGTAATGAACTTCATCGCTGACAGCTTCGCCAAGGAAAACGGCGTAGACCTGCGCAAGGACAAGATGGCTCTGCAGAGACTGAAGGAAGCAGCAGAAAAGGCCAAGAAGGAACTGTCTTCTTCTCAGACCACCAACATCAACCTGCCCTTCATCACCGTCAATGCAGACGGCCCCCTGCACCTGAACATGGACCTGACCCGCGCCAAGTTCGATCAGCTGACCTCCGCTCTGGTGGAAAGAACCATCGAACCCATGAAGAAGGCTATGGCAGATGCCGGCGTTACCAATGCTGACCTGGCCAAGGTCGTTCTGGTAGGCGGTTCCACCAGAATCCCCGCAGTACAGGAAGCTGTAAAGCGCGTTACCGGTAAGGAACCCTTCAAGGGCATCAACCCCGACGAATGCGTTGCAGTGGGCGCAGCCATTCAGGCAGGCGTTCTCACCGGCGAAGTGAAGGACGTTCTGCTGCTGGATGTTACTCCTCTGTCCCTGTCCATCGAAACTCTGGGCGGCGTAGCAACCAGACTGATCGAAAGAAATACCACCATCCCCACCAAGAAGAGCCAGATCTTCTCCACCGCAGCTGACAACCAGAACGCTGTAGACATCCACGTAATGCAGGGTGAACGTGAAATGGCAGCCGGCAACATCACTCTGGGCCGCTTCCAGCTCACCGGTATTCCCCCCGCACCCCGCGGCATTCCTCAGATCGAAGTTACTTTCGACATCGACGCCAACGGCATCGTAAACGTAAGCGCCAAGGATCTGGGCACCGGCAAGGAACAGCGCATCACCATCAGCTCTTCCACCAAGCTCTCTGACGAAGAAATTCAGCAGAAGGTCAAGGAAGCCGAACAGTATGCGGAAGAAGACAAGAAGCGCAAGGAAGAAGTAGAACTGCGCAACCGTGCAGAAACCCTGGTCTATGAAACCGAAAAGGCCATGAAGGAACTGGATGCAACCCTGAGCGAAGACGAAAAGAACAAGATCAACGCTGCAAAGGATGCTCTGAACCAGGCTCTGCAGAACGGTTCTGCCGACGACATCAAGGCAAAGACCGAAGCTCTGACCCAGGAATTCCACACCATCTCCCAGAAGCTCTACGAACAGGCTCAGGCAGCCCAGGCTGCACAGGCCGGTGCAGGCGCTCAGGGCGCAGGTGCAGCAGGCGGTCAGGCAGGCCCCAACGCCGACAACGTCGTTGACGCTGATTACGAAGTAGTTGACGATAACAAATAAACTGTAAAGCACGTGAAAACGCTGCAAATTGCAGGAAATTGAGAAATGTAAGACCCGAAATTCAGGATAGGGCCCGGCGGTTTGGTCCGCCGGGCTTGTCCTGTGAATGGAGGATCGAGGAGTATTATGGCAGAGCAAAAACGCGATTATTATGAAGTGCTGGGCCTGCAGAAGGGCGCATCTGAAAGCGAAATCAAGTCCGCATTCCGTAAAAAAGCCATGCAGTATCATCCGGACAGAAACCCCGGAGACAAAGAAGCGGAAGAAAAGTTCAAAGAGGTCAACGAAGCCTACGGCATCCTGTCCGATCCCGACAAAAAGGATAAGTACGACCGGTTCGGCCATGCGGGGGTAGACCCCAATGCCGGCTTTGGCGGCGGCGGTTTCGGCGGGTTCCAGGGCGGCGGCTTCGAAGACATGTTCGGCGATATTTTCGGTGGCATGTTCGGAGGCATGGGCGGCTTCGGCGGCGGTCAGAGCCGCAGAAATGCGCCCAGAAAGGGTGCGGATCTGCAGAAAGGCATCAGCATCACCTTTGAAGAAGCGGCTTTCGGCGTAAAGAAGAACATCGAGATCAATAAATACGTATCCTGCGACCACTGCAGCGGCAGCGGTGCAGAACCGGGTACCGAAAAGAAGACCTGTCCGCACTGCAACGGCACCGGCGAAGTGCGCACCGTGCAGCGGACTCCCTTCGGCCAGTTTGCCAACGTACAGCCCTGCAGCCACTGCGGCGGTACCGGCAAGATCATCGAAAAGCCCTGCAGCAAGTGCGGCGGTGCAGGAAAGGTACGGAAGACCGTCACCATTTCCGTCAACATCCCCGCCGGTGTGGATAACGATTCCGTCATTCCCATCCGCGGCCAGGGCGAACCGGGCAGCAACGGCGGCCCCGCCGGCGACCTCTACGTGGTACTGGCAGTGCAGCCTCACAAGCTGTTCCAGCGCAAGGGCGACGACCTCTGGCTGGAAATGCCCATCACCTTCACCCAGGCTGCATTGGGCGACGATATCGTAGTGCCCACCCTGGAAGAAAAGGTTTCCTACAAGATCCCCGCAGTCACCCAGCCCGGCACCATTTTCCGGCTGAAGGGCAAGGGCGTTCAGAGCCTGCGAAGCGGACGGAAGGGCGATCTGTATGTACAGGTCAATGTGGAAGTGCCCACCAAGCTTTCCAAGAAGCAGAAGGAAGCCATCAAAGCCTTTGGCGAAGGTAAGGAAACCGACGGCTACAGCAAGAGAAAATCCTTTGCCGAAACCATGAAAGAATTGTTCCGGTAACGGAACCATTACATTTTTCCATAGGAAGGAAGCTCAATGAACTACACAGAACTGAAGCTTTATGCTCCCAAGGAAACGGAAGACCCGCTGACCCTGGCCCTGGAGGACCTGGGCATAGCGGGTTTTGCCGTAAACGACCCCGATGACTACACCGAACTTTTCAACAAGCGCAACGCCTATGACTGGGATTATGTCAGCGAAGACGTGAAGCCCGAATTCGAAGACAAGGTGGTGTTTACCCTGTATCTGGACGACACTCCGGAAGGTCTGGAACTGATGGAAAAGATCCTCAGCGAAGCCGATTATCTGGGGGTCACCGATTCCGCTATCCGCTCCGTCAGCGACGACGACTGGAAGGATAAATGGAAAGAATGGTTCAAGCCTGCAAAAGTGGGGGAACGGATCGTGGTGAAGCCCTCCTGGGAAGCTTACGAAAAGCAGGATCCCGCAGAACTGGTCATCGAGATCGACCCCGGCATGGCCTTCGGTACCGGTACCCATGAGACCACTTCGCTCTGCATGCGTCTTATGGAAAAATACCAGAAGCCCGGCGATAAAGTGCTGGATGTGGGCTGCGGCAGCGGTATCCTGTCCATCGCAGCGGCCCTTCTGGAAGCCGGAGACATCCTGGCCGTGGATATCGACCCCATTGCCGTAGAAGTTTCCAAGGAAAATGCCGAACTGAACGGTCTGGCAGACCGCATGACCATCCAGGAAGGGGATCTGACCAAGGGCCTTTCCTACAAAGCGGATGTGGTGGTGGCCAACCTGATGGCGGATCTTGTGATCCTGCTGTCCGCGCATGTGATGAAGCATCTGGTGCCCGGAGGCATTTATATTTCTTCCGGCATCCTGGTGGAGAAACGGGATCAGGTCCGTGCCGCTGTGGAAGCCGCCGGTTTCGAGATCCTGGAGATCCCCGAAGACGGTGAATGGTGCGCCATCGCCGCAAAGGCTCCGGCTTATGAAGCATAGGCCGGAAGCTCTGCAAAGAAACTGACAGGAGGTTCCCATGAACCGATTTTTCGTAGATAAAACCGCAGTGCAGGGAAACCAGATCTGCATCACCAACAGCCAGGATGTACATCACGCCAAAAAGGTGCTGCGCCTGCGTCCCGGCGAACAGGTGGAGGTCTCCGACTCCGACGAATTTGAATATCTCTGTGAGATCGATTCCTTCGGAGAAGGGGAGCTGTTCCTGCGGATCCTGGACAAACAGGCCTTTGCCAAGGAACCGGATCTCTCCGTGACCCTGTATCAGGGAGCTCCCAAACAGGGGAAAATGGAGACCATCGTGCAGAAGTGCACGGAACTGGGTGTCCGGAACATCGTCCCCGTGTATTTCTCCCGCTGCGTGGTGCAGGAAAAAGAAGGAAAGGGCGAAAAGAAGCAGGAACGCTGGCAGAAGGTGGCGGACGAAGCCGCCAAGCAGTGCAAGCGGGGCATCCCTGCCCAGGTGGGAAGCTCCTTGAAACTGAAAGGCCTTTTGGAGGAACTGTCCGACTACGATCTGGTGCTGATCCCCTATGAAGATGAGCGTAAGACAACAGTAAAAGAAGTGCTGCGCGCAGAGGAACTGCAGGCAAAGAAGCCCAAAACCGTGGCTGTGATCATCGGACCGGAAGGCGGGTTTTCCGCCGAAGAGGTGGAAGCGGTGACCGCAGCAGGCGGCAAAGCCGTTTCTCTGGGCAAGACCATTCTGCGGACGGAGACCGCCGGAATGGCGGCCCTTGCCATGATCATGTACGAACTGGAGATGGAATGAAGATCGCATTTTATACCCTTGGCTGCAAGGTGAATCAATATGAATCGGAGGCCCTGCGGGAGAGGTTCCTGGAACTGGGCTGGGAGTCCGTGGAAGCGGAGGATACCGCTGACGTTTATGTGGTTAACACCTGTACCGTCACCGGGATGTCCGACCGGAAATCCCGCCAGTACATCCGCCGCATGAAACGGCAGAACCCGGACTGCATCACCGCCGTCATCGGCTGCTATGCGCAGGTGAGCCCGGAGGAAGCCGCTGCGGTAGAAGGTGTGGATCTGGTTCTGGGCACTGCGGAAAAAGCGGATCTGCCCCAGTACATCGATCGTGTGCTGGAAGAGCGGAAAGCGGTACAAAAGGCCGGCCCAGAGGCTCAAAACGGCCTTTTGCCGGCCGAAAGCGCGCCGCGGCAGGAATTGGGCGGCGCGCCCCGTCCACCTGTTCTGGTGGCTGTTTCTCCCCGCAATTCACTTCGGAAATACAGGGAAAACGGTGAGATCACCGCAATGGAAGACCGCACCCGCGCCTTCATCAAAATTCAGGAAGGCTGCGACCGGTTCTGCACGTATTGCGTCATTCCCTTCGCAAGAGGGCCGGTGAGAAGCCGCGACCCGGAAAGCGTGCTGCGGGAAGCCCAAAAGCTGCTGGCACAGGGTTACAAGGAATTCGTCCTGGCGGGCATCAACACCGCCCTTTACGGTACGGAAGAGGAATTCTGGGAAGAGTACGGCACTCTGACAGACGGCACTCCCTTCCTGAAGGAAGGGGAGGAAAGAACCACGGTCTCCGGCCTGGAACTTCTGCTGTACAAACTGTCTCAGCTTCCCGGAGAGTTCCGGATCCGGCTCAGCTCCCTGGAGCCCACAGTGGTCAACAAGGACGAAGCCCTGCGTCTTCTGGCCTATCCCAAGCTTTGCCACCATCTGCATCTTTCCCTGCAGAGCGGCAGTGACAGCGTGCTGAAGGCCATGAACCGCAGATACAATATGGAAGAATACCGGTCCATCGTTTCCGCCCTGCGGCAGCAGGATCCCGGCTACGGCATCAGCACCGACATCATCGTGGGCTTCCCCGGGGAAACCGCAGAAGATTTCCGGGACAGCTGCAAGGCCGCAGACGATGTGCTTTTCGTCAAGAGCCACGTATTCCCCTATTCCAGACGGAAGGGGACGGCGGCAGCCGATTTCCCGGATCAGATCCCGCCGCAGACGAAAAAAGCCCGGGCGGCAGAACTTTCCGCACAGGGGCAGAAGGTGGCCGAAGCCTTCTGCAGAAGCTGTCTGGGCACGGTGCGGCAGGTGCTGTGGGAACGCGGTGAGACTGTCGATGGCCGGACGTACTGCACCGGCTATGCGGACAACTATATCAAAGTCTATCTGCCTTGCTCCGAAGAGGAAGCCAAGGCTTTGGAAAACACCTTCGCAGACGTTCTCCTTCTGGAAACTTTCCGGGAGGGCGTGCTGGGAAGGATCCAATAAAACAGCCCCCTTCGTTTTATGAAGAGGGTCCGAAAGGAGGATATACTGATGGCAGATTGCATTTTTTGCATGATCGCAAACAAAGAGATCCCTTCCAACGTGGTGTACGAAGACGATAAGATCATCGTATTTCACGACCTGGAACCCCAGGCACCGGTCCATGTGCTGATCATCCCCAAGAAGCACATCGCTTCTCTGGATGAAGTACAGCCCGAAGATGCCGAACTTCTGGCACACATTCTGGGCAAGGTGAAGGAAATCGCCGCCATGACCGGCATGGACAACGGCTATCGCCTGGTCAATAACTGCGGCGAAGACGGAATGCAGACCGTAAAACACCTGCATTTCCACCTGTTGGGCAAGCGTTCCATGAAATGGCCTCCGGGTTGATGAAAAAAGTTTAGAAAGCGGAAAAATTGTTCTTGCTTATTTCGTCGGTGTCATGTATAATTATCGCGTTGTCGACCAAACCGTTCCGATCCAAGAGCATCATAGTTCAAAATACGGAGGGGGGGAAATGTAAATGGCACAGGTCGTCGTAAGAGAAGGTGAAAACCTGGAAAGCGCTCTGAAGAGATTCAAGCGTTCCTGCGCAAGAGATGGCGTAATGTCCGAACTGAGAAAAAGAGAACATTACGAAAAGCCCAGCGTAAGAAGAAAGAAGAAGTCGGAAGCAGCTCGTAAAAAGGCTAACAAGAAGTATTAATCCGACCCAATAGATAAGAGGTGTTGCAGATGTCCCTGAAAGACAGACTGGCAAATGACTTCAAAGAAGCCATGAAGGCCAAAGACGAAGTCAAAAAGAATACGGTGAATCTGGCTCGCGCCGCTGTCAAGCAGTACGAGGTAGACCATCGTGAAGAATTGGATGATCAAGGGATCATCTCCATTCTGAGCAAACAGGTCAAAATGAGAAAAGATGCACTCTCTGATTTTGAAAAAGCCGGAAGAACGGATTTGGTAGAGGCCTACACGAAAGAGATCGAGATCCTTTCTGTATATCTCCCCAAACAGCTCACTGAGGAAGAAGTACGGCAGATCGTCGCTGATACCGCAAATCAGCTCGGCATTACCGGAGGCAAGCAGAACATGGGGAAACTCATGGGTCCTGTGATGGCAAAGGTCAAAGGCGTAGCCGATGGCGGTATGGTCAAGAAACTCGTTGACGAGTTCCTTGCGTAGGTCATTCAGCAAGGTCCCCCTTGCTGGCTCATACAGAAAAAAAGAAGCGTTTCAGAATTTCTGGAACGCTTTTTTTCTATTCCAAAACCGGAAGGCATACAGTAAACGGAACAGGAGGATGGGGCAATGGGGATGGAAGAACTGCGGGAAGAGCTGCTTTCCGATTTCAGCTTTCAAAAGCCGCGCGTACTGGTGACGGACCGGTTTGCGGTGGTGGATCATGTAAAAAAACTGCTGCTGGTCAGCGGCGAGTCTGTAGTTGCCGGCTGCGGCAGTTTCTGCGCCGAAGTAACAGGGGAGAAACTCATGATCGAATGTCTTGCAGATGGCCGCATGGAAGTGCGGGGAGAGGTGCGCGGCGTGCAGATCTACCCGGAACAAAAAAGGGGTGGAAAAGCGGTATGAAACAGGGAAGCGCCCGGGATGCGGGCTGGAAGAGAGAGCTTGCGGAACGAAGCAGCCGCATCCGCGTTTCTGCGGAAGGGCTGGAACCGCAGCGCCTTTTGACGGATTGTCTGAAAAGGGACATCCCTCTTCGGAAGGTGCGGAAGATATCGGATACGGAGCTTCGGATGGAACTTCCGGAGGTCTGCCTGGAGCGTCTGAAAGGGGTTGGAGGGAATTGCTGGCGCTTCACGGTCCTGCGGAAGCGGGGGCCGGGGCCGGCGCTTCTTCGCCTGCTGCGCCGGCCCGCGGCCATCATGGGGATCCTCCTTCTGCTGACGATCCTGTGGTATCAGACCACCTTCGTTTCGGAGATCCGCATTACAGGCTGTGAAACCATCACCGAGCAGGATCTGCGGCAGACCCTGCAGCAAAAAGGTCTCTTCGAGGGCAGTCGAAAAAAGAATCTGGACCTGAACAAGCTGAAGCTGGCGCTGTACAGCCATTATGAGGATCTGGCCTGGGTGGGGATCCGGTACCAGGGCGGTCTTGCGGAGGTGGAGATCGCGGAAAGCGATCCGGGAGCTGCAAAGATCGGCCCTGCGGGCAGCGGCACCGGCCATGATTTCGGAACGCCGGTGCCGGGAACCCCGGAAGGCGGGGCCCTTGGCCCCGCCCACATCGTCGCCGAAAAGGCGGGGACCATCACCCGGGTCTTTCCCCTGGAAGGGGAGGAAACGGTGGCCGCCGGCGATTTTGTCCGGGCCGGCGACCTTCTCATCACCGGCATACTGCCCATCACCGATTCCACTTACGAAACAGACCGGCCTTCGGAACGCTATGTGCGGGCGGAAGGCCAGGTCTATGCCATCATCCCGTATCGGTTCACGTTCACCTTGGACCGGTATGTGGTCGAGCCGGTCGCTTCCGGAAAAACGGCGTCCCAAACCACTTATACGCTTCGGGAACGGACAGAAGAGGAACTGAACACCCTTTCGGAGGCCCGAATTCGCCGTCTCATCAAAGAAAATATCCCGGAAAGGGCAGAAATCAAAAAGAAAGATTTGAACTTTGTACAAGAAGAAAATATAATAAAAGTGATAGCCTTCGTGGAGGCCGAAGAAGAGATCGGCATCCACAAAGGTTTTACCCCCGGTTTCCCGCCGGCAGACGGCGGGGAGGAAAGGATGAATTGATTGGAAAACTTCCCCACTGAAGATATCAGAATCAAAATCGATCAGGACCAGAACACGGCAGCCCTGTTCGGCAATCTGGATGTAAATCTGCAGATCCTGCGCGAAAACTACGATGCAGAGATCCTGCAGCGTCAGGACGAGATCCTCTTCCGAGGCCCCGAAGCCTTTGAAGCGAAGGAGGTCATCGAAGAATTTCTTCACGTGCTCAGCATCGGCGAAGAACTGGATACCCAGAAAGTGAATTATGTGATCAGCCTTAACAAGCAGGGAATGTCCTACCGTCAGGCGGGCATGAACAAAGGTGTCATCTGTTTCACCCACAAGGGTAAACCCATCAAGCCCAAGACCATCGGTCAGACGGGCTACGCCAAGAGCATCAGGAACAACGATATCGTCTTCGGCATCGGTCCGGCCGGTACCGGCAAGACTTACATCGCCGTCGCACTGGCCATCAATGCCTTTAAAAACAAAGAGGTCTCCAAGATCATTCTGGCCCGTCCTGCGGTGGAAGCAGGCGAGCGGCTGGGCTTCCTGCCCGGCGATCTGCAGGAAAAGGTGGATCCCTACCTGCGGCCCCTTTACGACGCACTTTACGATATCCTGGGGAGAGATGCAGCCCTGCGTCTCAAAGAAAGAGAATTCATCGAAGTGGTGCCTCTGGCCTACATGAGAGGCCGTACGCTGGATAATGCCTTCATCATTCTGGATGAAGCCCAGAACACCACGAAAGAACAGATGAAGATGTTCCTCACCCGTCTCGGGTTCGGCTCCAAAGCCATCGTTACCGGTGACGTGACCCAGATCGACCTTCCCAGAGGCAAGAAATCCGGCCTTCTGGAAGCCATGAAGATCCTGGAAGGCGTGGAGGGCATTGAATTCCACTATCTGAAAGAAGCGGACGTGGTGCGCCATCCTCTGGTGCGCCGCATCATCACCGCATACGATCGTTATCACCGCGCCCATCCCGAAGAAGACGAAAAGGAGTGATCCCAATGGAACTGATTTTCAGCGAAGAACGTCTGCCGCAGCAGGCACTTCTCGATATTATGCAGCGTGCCGCCGAAACAGCGGTAAAGGAAGAGGGGCTGGATCCCGATGTGGTCAGCATTTCCGTCACCTTTGTCGGCCCGGAAGAGATCCAGGAGCTGAACCGGGATTACCGCGGCAAGGATGCGGTCACCGATGTGCTGTCCTTCCCCCAGTTCGATGATGTGGAGGATGCCGCAGAGGATCTGGAAGACCAGGAACTCTGCCTGGGCGACGTGGTGATCTGCACCGAAAGAGCCCTGGAACAGGCCGCCGATTTCGGCCATTCTCCGGAACGGGAACTGGTGTATCTTCTGGTGCACAGCGTGTTCCATCTGCTGGGATACGACCACGAAGAACCCGAAGAAAAGAAGGAAATGCGGGCCATGGAAGAGAAGGTCATGGACCTGATCGGCCTCAGCAAGGAAGACTAAAGGGGAGAACGGAATGGCAGAACGGAAATTCACCGAAAAGGATCTGCAGCTGTTTCGCCTGGCCAAAAAGGCGGCGGAAAACGCCTATGCGCCTTTCTCCGATTACAAGGTAGGGGCTGCCCTTTTGGGAACGGACGGACAAGTCTATACGGGCTGCAATGTGGAGAATTCCTCCTACGGCGGCACCATCTGTGCCGAGCGCACCGCAGCCGTGAAGGCGGTCTCCGAAGGCTGCAAGACCTTCGAAGCGCTGGCGGTGACCTCCCTCAGCGGAGAAGCCTCTCCCTGCGGCATCTGCCGCCAGTTTCTTTATGAATTTGCACCGGACCTCCGGATCATCACCGGGGCCGGCGAAGAAAATCTGAACGTAACCACGCTTCGGGAACTGCTTCCCGGAGGCTTCCGCCTGGAAGCAGAAGGAGCCAAAGAATGAAATCCGGATTTGTAGGAATCGTAGGACGCCCCAACGTGGGCAAGTCCACCCTGCTCAACAGCATTTTGGGGGAAAAGATCGCCATTGCGACCTCCAAGCCCCAGACCACCCGCAACAGCATCCGCGGCATTTACACCCGTGAGGAAGGTACCGACGACGATTGTCAGCTGGTGTTCATCGACACCCCGGGCATCCATAAGCCCAAGAACAAGCTGGGCAATTACATGACCGAAACCGCCATCAACACCCTGAAAGAGGTGGATGTGATCCTGTTTCTGGTGGACGGGCCCATCGACAAAGGCCCCGGGGATGCCTACATCCTGGAACTGCTGAAAAAGACCGATACGCCCAAGATCCTGGTCATCAACAAGATCGACCTGATCGGCCCCGAAGAATTCGTGAAAATCTACGATACCTATGAAAAAATGGGCGTATTCACCAAAATCTTCGGTACTTCCGCCCTGGAAGGCAAGAACGTGCAGGATCTGGTGGATACGGTGGCCGATCTCATGGAAGAAGGCCCCATGTATTTCCCTGCAGACATGATCACCGACCATCCGGAACGGTTCATTGTCAGCGAACTGATCCGCGAGAAGGTGCTGCTCTACCTGAACGAAGAAGTGCCCCACGGCGTTGCTGTGGAACTGGAAACCTATCACGAAGGCAACAAATTCACCAAGATCGGTGCTGTCATTTACTGCGAAAAGAAGTCTCACAAGGGCATCATCATCGGTAAAGAAGGGAAGAAACTGAAGGGCATCGGCAAGGCCGCCAGAATGGAGATCGAAGGCCTGCTGGGCACCAAGGTCTTCCTGGAGCTTTGGGTCAAAGTAAAAGAAAACTGGAGAGACAGCGACTTCGCTCTGTCCAACTTCGGTTATCAGGACAGCAGAGAGGAATAGTTTTTATGCACGGTGAAACAGAGGGGATCGTATTCCGCCAGCTGCCCATCGCGGGCGGGAAGCGCATGATGCTGCTGTTCACCCGCGAGTACGGCAAGATCAGTGCGGGGACCAGCATGCCGCAGAGCGGAGGGAAGGGCAAAGCAGGCCTGGCCCTGCGTCCTTTTGTGCTGGGAAAGTACCGCCTGAACACCAAGGGCGAATACTATTACCTCAACGGTGCGGAAACCCTGGAAAGCCATTTCTCTTTAGGGGAGAATGTGGATAAATTCCTCTGTGCATCCTATGTGATGGAACTGACGGAAAAAGTGCTGCCGGAGAACCAGCCGGCTCCCGAGATCTTCGATCTTCTGTGTCAGTTTCTGGGGGCGCTGGAACGGCGGCCCAAACGATTCTCGATCCTGGCCGTGGCCTATCAGTGCAAACTTCTGCAGCTGACGGGCAGCGGACCGCAGCTTTTCTCCTGCGTCAGATGCGGAAATGAAGCGGAAACCGGCCTTTTTCATGTAAAAGAGGGCGGTCTTCTGTGTAAAAACTGTATTTCTGAAGAAGAAAGCAAAGAACATTTGCATTTTGGAGGAAGGTTTGATATAATTGCAATGTTAAAATACCTTACGGGTATCCCTATGTCCAAAATTGAGAAGATGGACGCGGCGGAAGAGGCGCTTACCGTCCTCCGAAACCTGCTGGAACGCTATTTCGCCTATCACCTGGAGATCCGGGATCTGAAAAGCGGAAGTCTGTGGCAGGGCGACCCGAGGTAAGTTTGTGAAAGGTGGTGTATTGAATTGGAAATTACCCTGGAAAAGATTGAACTGGTCAAAGACAGAACTGGTGTCACCTACAAGGAAGCCAAGGAAGCTCTGGAAGCAAACGGCGGCAACGTCGTAGACGCCATCATCAGCATCGAAGAATCCATCGAACTGAAGTCCAAGAGCAAGATGGCCGATCAGACTGCTGCAGTAGTCGAAAAGATCAAGGAAGCTGTAAAGAAAGGCAACGTATCCAAGATCGTCATCAGCAAAGAGGACGAAGTTCTTCTGAACCTGCCCGTGAACGTGGGCATCATCGGTACTCTTCTGGCCCCCTGGGCAGCAGTAGCCGGTGTGGTGGCTGCTTTCGGCACCAAGTGCCAGATCGAGCTGGTCAAGGACAACGGTGAAGTTGTAGACATCAGCGAAGTCGCCATGGACACCTTCGAAGAAGTGAAGGAAAAGGGCGGCGCTCTGATGGACGAAGTAAAGGAAAAAGGCTCCGAAGTTTACTCTGTCGTGAAAGAAAAGGCAGTGGAAGTGGCAGCCGATGTCAAAGAAAAAGCAAGCGAAACCATCAACAAGGTGAAGTCCGGCGCATCCGAAGAATTCGCAGAAGCCATGGACGATTTCGCCGAAGTGGTGGAAGATGTTGTTGAAGAAGTCTCCGAAGAAGCAGAAGAACACGACTGTGCCACCTGCCCCGAAAGAGAACACTGCGACGACGCAAAATAAGTAAAACAAATCAAATAGGACGGTATCAAGCATTATGAGCAAAGAGTTTTCCATGGATGTGATCTCTGCGCTGGCCAAGTCCAGAGGGTTTATCTACCCCGGCTCCGAAATTTACGGCGGCCTGGCCAACACCTGGGATTACGGCCCCCTGGGCGTAGAACTGAAGAACAACGTGAAAAAGGCATGGTGGAAGAAATTCGTTCAGGAATCCAAGTATAACGTGGGTCTGGACGCAGCCATTCTGATGAACCCCAAAACCTGGGTCGCTTCCGGTCACGTCGGCGGTTTCTCCGATCCTCTGCTGGACTGCAAGAGCTGCAAAGCCCGTATCCGTGCAGATAAGCTGATCGAAGATTATATCAAAGAAACCGAAGGCATCACCGTCACCGTAGACGGCTGGAGCCACGAAAAGCAGCAGGAATACATCAGAGAACACCAGATCCCCTGCCCCGAATGCGGCAAGAGCGATTTCACCGACATCCGTAAGTTCAACCTGATGTTCAAAACCTTCCAGGGCGTTACGGAAGATTCTCAGGCAGAGCTGTTCCTGCGTCCCGAAACCGCACAGGGCATTTTCGTCAACTTCCGCAACGTGGCCAGAACCACCAGAAAGAAGCTGCCCTTCGGTATCGCACAGGTAGGTAAGTCCTTCCGCAACGAAATCACTCCCGGCAACTTCACCTTCAGAACCCGTGAATTCGAACAGATGGAACTGGAATTCTTCTGCAAGCCCGGCACCGAACTGGAATGGTTCGAATACTGGAAGGCCTTCTGCCCCAACTGGCTGAAGTCCCTGGGCATCAAGGAAGAACACCTGAAGCTGAGAGACCACGAAAAGGAAGAACTGTCTCACTACAGCAATGCTACCACCGATATCGAATTCCTGTTCCCCTTCGGCTGGGGTGAACTGTGGGGCATCGCCTCCAGAACCAACTTCGACCTGAAGCAGCACCAGGAACATTCCGGTCAGGATATGACCTACCTGGATCAGGAAACCAACGAGAAGTTCATTCCGTATTGCGTAGAACCTTCTCTGGGTGCCGACCGCGTGGTACTGGCATTCCTGTGCGATGCTTATGACGAAGAAATCCTCACCGATGCCAAGGGCAACGAAGACAAGCGCGTTGTAATGCGCCTGCACCCCGCACTGGCTCCCTTCAAGGCAGCCGTTCTGCCCCTGAGCAAGAAACTGTCCGAACCTGCAGAAGCGCTCCATGAAGAACTGTCCAAGTACTTCATGGTAGACTACGACGCAGCCGGCTCCATCGGTAAGCGTTACCGCAGAGAGGACGAAATCGGTACTCCGTTCTGCATTACCGTAGACTTCGAAACCGAAACCGATGGCTGCGTCACCGTTCGTGAACGCGACACCATGGAACAGGTTCGTCTGCCCATCGCAGAACTGAAGCAGTATATCGAAGAGAAGCTGGCCTTCTAAGCTGAGTTTCTCCAACATATAAATTATAAGTTACTACAGAAAGACAAGAGGAAAGAGAAAAATGAGCAAAAAATTCGTCTACTTGTTCAAAGAAGGCAATGGCTCCATGCGCGAACTCTTGGGTGGTAAAGGCGCCAACCTGGCAGAAATGACCGGTCTTGGCATGCCCGTACCCCAGGGTTTCACCATCACTACTGAAGCTTGCACTCAGTACTACGAAGATGGCGAAATGATCAGCGATGAAATCAAAGCTGAAGTTCTGCGCAACATTGATGAACTGGAAAAGATCACCGGCAAGAAGTTCGGCGACAAGGAAAACCCCCTGCTGGTTTCCGTACGTTCCGGTGCTCGTGCATCCATGCCCGGTATGATGGACACCATCCTGAACCTGGGTCTGAATGACGAAGTTGTTGAAGCCTTCGCAAAGAAGACCGGCAACCCCAGATTCGCTTACGACTCCTATCGCAGATTCATCCAGATGTATTCCGACGTCGTTATGGAAGTTGGCAAGTCCTACTTCGAAAAACTGATCGACGAAATGAAGGAAGAAAAGGGTGTTAAGCTGGATACCGAACTGACTGCAGAAGACCTGAAGGCACTGGCAGCAGCATTCAAGGCCGAATACAAAGATAAGGTTGGCGCCGACTTCCCCAGCGATCCCGTAGATCAGCTGTTCGGTGCAATCAAGGCTGTATTCCGTTCCTGGAACAACCCCAGAGCAATCTACTACAGACGTATGAACGACATCCCCGGTTCCTGGGGTACTGCCGTTAACGTACAGTCCATGGTATTCGGTAACATGGGCAACACCTCCGGTACCGGCGTTGCATTCTCCCGTAACCCCGCCACCGGCGAAGCTAAGCTGTACGGCGAATTCCTGATGAACGCTCAGGGCGAAGACGTTGTAGCTGGCGTACGTACTCCTCAGACCATTGATCAGCTGAAGGAGATCAACCCCGCAGTATACGATGAATTCTACAAGATCGTATACACCCTCGAAAAGCACTACAAGGATATGCAGGATATGGAATTTACCATCGAAGAAGGTAAGCTCTACATGCTGCAGACCCGTAACGGTAAGAGAACCGCTGCTGCTGCTCTGAAGATCGCTTGCGATCTGGTAGACGAAGGCATGATCACCAAGGAACAGGCTGTTGCCATGATCGATCCCAAGCAGCTGGACGCTCTGCTCCATCCCCAGTTCGAAGCCGCTGCACTGAAGGCTGCAAAGCCCATCGGCTCCGCACTGCCCGCATCCCCCGGCGCTGCTTGCGGCCAGGTCGTATTCACTGCAGAAGTTGCAGCTGAATGGGGCAAGGCAGGCAAGAAGGTCGTTCTGGTTCGTCTGGAAACCTCTCCCGAAGACATCGAAGGCATGAACTATGCACAGGGCATCCTGACCGTTCGCGGCGGTATGACTTCCCACGCTGCAGTAGTTGCCAGAGGTATGGGTACCTGCTGCGTTTCCGGCTGCGGCGAAATCAAGATCGACGAAGAAGCCAAGGTATTCTCCCTGGGCGGCCAGACCTTCCACGAAGGCGACTGGATCTCCCTGGATGGTTCCACCGGTAACATCTACGGCGAAGCAATCGCTACCACCGAAGCTGCTATCGCCGGCGACTTCGACCGCATCATGACCTGGGCTGACGAAGCTCGTAAGCTGAAGGTCAGAACCAACGCTGAAACTCCCAGAGATGCAAAGCAGGCTCGCAAGTTCGGCGCTGAAGGTATCGGCCTCTGCCGTACCGAGCACATGTTCTTCGATCCCGAAAGAATCGGCGCAATGCGTGAAATGATCGTTTCCAAGACCGAAGAACAGAGAAGAGCCGCTCTGGCCAAGCTGCTGCCCATGCAGAGAGGCGACTTCGAACAGATCTACGAAGCAATGGAAGGCTTCCCTGTTACCATTCGTTTCCTGGATCCCCCTCTCCATGAATTCCTGCCCACCGCAGAAGAAGATATCGTAGCTCTGGCTGCAGAAATGAACATGAGCGTTGAAGACCTGAAGGCAGTGATCGTATCCCTGCACGAATTCAACCCCATGATGGGTCACAGAGGCTGCCGTCTGGCCGTTTCTTATCCCGAAATCGCTGAAATGCAGACCACCGCTGTTATCGAAGCTGCTCTGAACGTTCAGAAGGCTCATCCCGAATGGACCATGGTTCCCGAAATCATGATCCCCCTGGTAGGCGAAATCAAGGAACTGCAGTATGTAAAGAATGTCGTAACCAGCACCGCTGATGCCATCATCGCTAAGTCCGGCGTAGACATGAAGTACATGGTCGGTACCATGATCGAAATCCCCAGAGCTGCTCTGACTGCAGACGCTATCGCAACTGAAGCAGAATTCTTCTCCTTCGGTACCAACGACCTGACCCAGATGACCTTCGGCTTCAGCCGTGACGATGCTGGTGCATTCCTTGGTTCTTACTACGAAAAGAAGATCTACGAAAGCGATCCCTTCGCACGTCTGGACCAGACCGGCGTAGGCAAACTGGTTGACATGGCTGCTAAGCTGGGCCGTTCCACCAGACCCGAACTGAAGCTGGGTATCTGCGGCGAACACGGCGGCGATCCCTCTTCCGTAGAATTCTGCCACCGCGTAGGCCTGAACTACGTTTCCTGCTCTCCCTTCAGAGTACCCATTGCACGTCTGGCTGCTGCTCAGGCTGCTATTAAAGAATCTAAGTAATTAGATTTATAAAGCAAAACTTATCGCCCTGCCGAGCAATCGGCAGGGCGATTTTTATTAAAAATATTGTGCTTATGGCTAATATATGATATAATGAATCAAATAGAATTTATGGTGGTGTAAAGGTTGAATTCACACAAAAGGAAAATGATTGCTCCGATTATCATTACAGTCATTATGATACTGTATTATATTGCGTATTTCGGATTTTTGATTTCTTTACTTGGTGGTTTTTGGAAATATGTTT
>SVCU01000022.1 GCA_015058215.1 Clostridiales bacterium | reverse complement strand
TTTTTCCGCATCCACATAGGCAGCGGCCAGGGCCAGCAGGATGCCCATTTCTTTGGTTTCGGCTTCTGCGGCGGTGATATCCTTGGGCGCATTCTGTGCCAGGATCAGGTCGGCCAGAGGGGCCAGTCCCTTCTCCCGGGCGATGGTGGCGCGGGTGCGGCGCTTCTGCTTGTAGGGACGGTACAGGTCTTCCAGCTCGGCCAGGGTGACGGCAGCTTCGATGGCAGCGGAAAGCTCCTCTGTCAGCTTGCCCTGGTTTTCGATGGAAGTTTTGATCTCTTCGCGGCGCTTGTCCAGATTCCGCAGATAGGTGAGGCGGTCGGAAAGCTGGCGCAGCACCTGGTCGTCCATGGCACCGGTCAGTTCCTTACGGTACCGGGCGATGAAGGGGATGGTGTTGCCGCCGTCGATGAGGGTGATGACGTTGTCCACGTGTGCCGGGCGCAGGCCCAGCTCTTTCGCCAGAATGGCGGTATGTTTGTCCATAGTTGTTCTTCCTTTGGTTCGGATTGATTCCGCAGACGCGGAACAGTTCTACTATAGCAGAAAATCGTCGGTTCAGCAATGGAAAAGAACCGCAGGGGCAAGGGGTTGGAACTTTGGGAAAAATATGGTAGAATACTTCCAAATGGATCCGGCGGCATTTGCGCGGCGGGACAGAAACCAAGCGGAGGAGGTTTTCTCTGATGAACGAAACGATTCAAAAGCGGCTGGCGGCCCTGCGCGAAAAGATGGCGCAGGAAGGGGTCAGCGCTTGCTATATCCCCACATCCGACTTCCACGGCTCCGAGTATATCGGCGATTATTTTCAGGTGCGGCGGTTTTTCAGCGGCTTCACCGGTTCTGCGGGCACCCTGGTGGTGACGGCGGAAGAGGCCGGTCTCTGGACCGATGGCCGGTATTTCCTGCAGGCGGAAGAACAGCTTGCGGGCACCGGTGTAGACCTGTACAAAATGGGCGAACCCGGCGTGCCGACGGCCGAGGCCTGGCTGGCAGACCATATGGCCGCAGGCACGGTACTGGCCCTGGACGGCAGAGTGACGGAAGAAGCCCAGTATGCACAGCTGGAGAAGAGCCTGAAAAAGGCCGGCATCCTGCTGCGGACGGGCTGGGACCCTGCGGACGGGATCTGGTCGGACCGCCCGGCCCCGGCGGCCAATCCCGTGTGGCCTCTGGAGCTGAAATATACCGGCGAAAGCGCGGCGGACAAACTGGCTCGCCTGCGGAAGGTGATGGCGGAAACGGGCGCAAACGCGCACGTGATGACCACCCTGGACGACATTGCCTGGCTCTTCAATCTGCGGGGCGGCGACATCGATTACAATCCTGTTTTCCTGGCCTATGCGGCTGTGGAAGAAGAGGGTGCCTGGCTCTTCACGGAGGAAAGCCGGCTGACGGCGGAAGCCTTGCAGGCGGTGAAGGAAGCCGGCGCAGAGATCCGTCCCTACGAAGAAATTTACGAATTTGTGCAGAAGTACAGCGGCAATGATAAGGTGCTGGTATCTGTAAGCCAGATGAACCATCAGCTTTACGGGCTGCTGCGGGATCGGGCCGTTCTGGTGAAGGAGGCCTACAATCCCGTCACTCTGATGAAGAACAAAAAGAATGGGGTGGAACAGGAGAATTTCCGGGAAGCCCACCGCAAGGACGGTCAGGCAGTGGTCCGGTTCCTGTATCGGGTGAAGCAGGCGGCGGCCAATTTGAAATCTGCCGCCGCATCCGGCGCGGCGTCCGAATTTGCGGCCGCGCCCGCGGGGCTGCCTTCCTCCGAACTGGAAGCGGCAGCCCTCCTTGACGGCCTGCGCCTGCAGCAGGAAAGCTGCAAGGGCCTCAGCTTCGGCACCATTGCCGGCTACGGCCCCCACGGTGCCATCGTCCATTACGGCCCCACGGAGGAATCCAATAGCAAGCTGCAGCCGGAAGGCTTCCTGCTGGTGGATTCCGGCGGTCAGTACCTGGAAGGCACCACCGATATTACGAGAACCATTGCCATGGGTCCGCTCACCGAGGAACAGAAACTGGATTTCACCCTGGTGCTTCGCGGCATGATCGACCTGGCCATGGCCAAGTTCCCCAAGGGCACCTGCGGTTTCCATCTGGACACCCTGGCCCGGGCACCCCTCTGGAGTGCCGGTCTGGATTATAACCACGGTACCGGCCACGGCATCGGCGCTATGCTCTGCGTCCACGAAGGCCCTGTGGGCATTCGCAAGGGGGCCGGCGCCTCTTCGGCGCAGCTGCCTCTGGAGCCGGGCATGATCCTCTCCGATGAGCCCGGTGTGTACAAGGCCGGAAGCCACGGCATCCGCACGGAAAATCTGGTGCTCTGCAAAGAAGCTGCAGAACCGGGCTTCCTGGAATTTGAAGTTCTGACCCTGGCTCCCATCGACCGGGAGGCCATCCTCCCCGAAAAAATGACCGCTGCGGAACTGCAGTGGCTCAACGAATACCACAAGCGGGTCCGCGAGACCCTGACCCCCGGTCTGGAACCGGAAGCTGCTGCCTGGCTGGCGGACGTTACTGCACCGATCTGTTGAAAGGAGAACCGTTCATGTATACCGAAGGTAAAATCTTAGTGGGCAAAGGGGAAAATCCCGTTTTCCTGCACCCCAAAATGGCCAACCGTCACGGCCTCATCGCCGGAGCCACCGGCACCGGTAAAACCATCACCCTGAAGGTGCTGGCCGAGTCCTTCAGTGAAATGGGCGTTCCCGTGTTCCTGGCGGATATCAAGGGCGATCTTTCCGGCATGTGCAAAGCCGGTGCCACCAATGAATCCCTGGAAAAGCGCCTGGGCAAGATGGGTATCACCGATTTCGATTATCACGCATTCCCCACCCGGTTCTGGGATGTATACGGCAAGGCCGGTCATCCCGTCCGCACCACCGTTTCCGAAATGGGGCCTGTTCTGCTGTCACGCCTTCTGGAACTGACGGAAGTGCAGGAAGGGGTCCTCAACATCGTGTTCCGCATCGCCGACGACAAACAGCTGCTGCTGGTGGATCTGAAGGACCTGCGGGCCATGCTGAACTATGTGGGCGAGCACAATACGGAATTCACCACCGAATACGGCAATGTGAGCCGCCAGAGCGTGGGTGCCATCCTGCGCGCCCTGCTGGCCCTGGAAGATGCCGGCGGCCAGTCCTTCTTCGGGGAACCGGAGCTGGATATCTTCGACTGGATGACCACCGACGAGAAGGGCAGAGGCCACATCAACGTGCTGCACTGCGTGGAACTGTTCCAGCAGCCCATTCTGTACTCCACCTTCCTGCTGTGGCTCCTCACCGAGCTGTTCGAAAATCTGCCGGAACTGGGCGATGCCGAAAAGCCCAAAATGGTCTTCTTCTTCGACGAAGCTCACCTGCTGTTCAACGAGGCCCCCAAGGCCCTGGTGAAAAAGGTGGAACAGGTGGTCAAGCTGATCCGTTCCAAGGGCGTGGGTGTCTATTTCATCACCCAGAGCCCCTCCGACATTCCCGATGCGGTGCTGGCACAGCTGGGCAACCGGGTGCAGCATGCGCTGCGGGCCTACACCCCTGCGGAACAGAAGGCGGTCCGTACCGCCGCACAGAGCTTCCGGGTGAACCCCAATTTCGACACGGAACAGGTGATCACGGAGCTGGGTACCGGCGAAGCGCTGATCTCCTGCCTGGATGAAGAAGGCCGTCCCTCCGTGGTGGAACAGGCCAAGGTGCTGCCGCCCCAGAGCCAGATGGGCCCTGTGGACGAAGAGCGCCGCAAACTGGTGATCGAAAGCAGCGATGTGTACGGTAAGTACGAAAAGGCCGTGGACGCGGAGACCGCCTACGAGATCCTGACCGCCGCCGCTGAAAAGGAAGAAGAGCAGAAAAAGAAGGAAGCGGAAGAAGCCGCCCTCCTGAAGGAGCAGGAAGCTGCCCGCAAGGAAAAGGAACGGCAGCAGAGAGCCGCCGCAAGCCGCAGTACCTCCCGCAGCAGTTCTTCCACAAGAAGAAGCAGCAGCCGCAAGAGCCCCATGGAAAAAATGGCCAACCAGATGCTGAACACCATTGGCCGGGAACTGGGGAAATCCGTCACCCGCGGCATCCTGGGCATGCTGAAGCGCTAAGCTTTCTTTTATAAGAACAAATGAAAACAGTGCCTCTCGGAAAGAGCAGGCACTGTTTTTTCATTTTATCGCAGGCGGAAGCTGGCGCGTTCGGTGTAGGTGAGGATGCCGTCGATCCGCTCGGATTCCATCAGGGAGACCCAGCAGGCATCCATGGTTTTGGGTCGGATCTGCAGGCGGATGGGGGCGGCGGCAGATCGGGAAGCCGCCCCCGGAGAGCGGCCCGAATTGGGAACTTGGGCCGCTTCAGCGGCGCGGCCCGGATTCGGCGCTTGGGCCGCGCCTTCTGCCGGCCGGGGCCCTGCTTTGGGGAGGACCCGGCGGCCCAGGGTGATGTGGGGGCGGAAAGCCCGTTCTTCGATGGGGAAGCCGGCCTTCCGCAGTTCCTGCTGCAGATCGGCAGCCAGGGCGGAAAGGGCGGGGCTTTTTTCAAGGCCGGCCCAGTAGAGGTCACCTTCGGAACGGCCGGAAGCAGCTGTGCTGCGGTCGCGGCCGGGGAAGCGGCCGGAGCCGCTGAGGGTAATGGGGAAGGAACGGTGGTGGCTGCAGACCTTTTGCAGCACCGCTTCCGCATCATTGACCCGATCCGTTTCACCGATGAAGGCCAGGGTCAGGTGCAGGTTTTCCGGCCGGGTGAAGGTGCCGCGGGCGGATTGCTGGCGCAGGGAATGGACGGCCCGGAGCAGCTCTCGGGTCAGCTCTTCGCTGAAATTGATGGCGATAAAAAGGCGCATAAAAATCCTTTCACTTTATTGCTTTACTACGATAAATTACCTATTGACTTTTCAATCCTTTGCGATACAATAGTACCATATTTAGAATGCTTTGAAAAGGGGCAGAAAGGAGGCTGTTCATGCGTACTCTGAACACAGCCTTTTTGAAAAAAGAAGAGAAGATCCAGCTGATCCTCCGTCAGTTGTACGAGGAAGCCGGCTACAAAAAATACCGTATGGGCAAGTTCGAAGAATACGAAATGTATCTGGAAAACAAGAACTTCCTCAAGAGCTGGAACATCATCACCTTTAACGACACCGACGGACGGGTGCTGGCACTGAAGCCGGACGTGACCCTGTCCATCGTGAAAAATACCCACGCCACCAAAGAAACTGCGGAGAAGTTCTATTATGCGGAGAACGTGTTCCGCATGGACAGCCAGAGCCGCAGCTATCGCGAGATCAACCAGCTGGGCCTGGAAGCCATCGGTGACCCTGACGGCACCACCCAGGCAGAAGTGATCCGCCTGGCCAAAGAGACGCTGGAGATCATAAGCCCTGCCGCCGTGTTTCAGGTTTCTCACATCGGGTTTCTGCTGTCCCTGCTGGACGGCCTTGGCGTGCAGGAAGGGGACCGGCCGGAGCTTCTGGACCGGATCCGCGATAAAAACCTGCACGAACTGCGGAAGACCGCTGCGGAGCTGAGGATCCCCGAAGCCGCCGTCGCCCTTCTGGAACAGGTCACAAGCCTTGCAGGACCCGGCAGCGAAGTGCTGCAGAAGGCCCGCAAACTGGTGATCACCCAGGCCATGGGCGCTGCACTGCAGCAGCTGGAAGATCTGTATCGGCAGCTGGAAGAAGCGGGGCTGGGACAGCATCTGGTGATCGACTTCTCCCTGATCAACGACGTGAATTACTACAGCGGGCTGCTGTTCCAGGGCTTTGCCCCCGGCGTTCCCCGGCCCGTACTCACCGGCGGCTATTATGGCAACCTGATGAAGAAGTTCGGCCGCGATCTGGATGCCATCGGCTTCGCCGTGTATCTGGATGAGCTGGCCTATCTGGACGAAAGCGCAGGAATGGCAGCAGAAAGTGCAGAGGGGGCCGCGGCAAATCCGGAGGCGGCCCCGAAAGGCGCGGCAAATGCGGAATCCGCCGCGCCCGCCTTCATCCCCAGAGCCCTCAGCTGCAGACCGGATGATATGCTGAACATCGCCCTTCCCAAAGGCCGCCTGGGGGACCAGGTCTACGAGCTCTTCGCTTCCATGGGATACGATTGCTCCTCTATTTACGAAGACAACCGCAAGCTGATCTTCGAAAACAAAGAAAGCAAGGTCCGCTACATGCTGGTGAAGCCCTCCGACGTTGCCATCTACGTGGAACACGGTGCCTGCGACATCGGCGTTGTGGGCAAGGACATCCTGGTGGAAAGCAAGCCCGATGTCTACGAACTGCAGGACCTCAACATCGGGAAGTGCCGCCTGGCAGTGGCCGCCCCCAAGGGGTACCAGGAAGACAGAGACCGGGTGCTGCGGGTCGCCACCAAGTTCACCCAGGTCACCAAGGACTACTACGCTTCCCTGAACCGGGAAATCGAGACCATCCACCTGAACGGTTCCATCGAACTGGCCCCTCTCATGGGCCTCTCCGATGTGATCGTGGACATCGTGGAATCCGGCAAAACCCTGAAAGAAAACAATCTGGAAGTGATCCGCACCATCATGCCCATCAGCGCACGTCTCATTGCAAACCGTGCATCCTTCCAGTTCAAAAATGAGCGGATCCGCGATCTTTCCGAAAAGGTCCGCAAAGCCGCCGAAGAGCGGTAGAGGAGAGAGAAACTTTTCGAACGATTTGTTCCAAAGGAGAACATCATGCTGAAAATCATCGAAGCCGGAGCTGCCGGTGCCTTCCGCGCCGAAACTCCCGCACTGCAGAGAAATAACGATGTGGAAGCCGCAGTGGACCGCATCCTAAAGGACATTCAGGAGCGGGGCGACGCTGCTCTCCTGGAATACACCGCCCGCTTCGACGGCGCGGTGCTGGAGTCTTCCGCAGTGACCAAAGAAGAAATGGACGAAGCCTGGGAAGCCGTGGAACCGGAGTTCCGTGCCATCCTGGAGGAAGCCGCAGAACACATTCGCCGCTTCCATCAGAATCAGGTGAAGGAAGGCTTCCGCTTCCAGCCGGAAGAAGGCATCATCCTGGGCCAGAAGGTGATCCCCCTGGCCAGCGCCGGTCTTTACATTCCCGGCGGTACCGCCTGCTATCCGTCCTCCGTTCTCATGAATGCCATCCCACCCAAACTGGCCGGTGTGCAGAACCTGGTTCTGGCCACCCCGCCCGGTAAGGATGGGAAAGTGCCCGCTGTGATCCTCTGTGCCGCCCGGATCGCCGGCGTGGATAACATCTATAAAATGGGCGGTGCTCAGGCCATCGGTGCCCTGGCCTTCGGTACGGAGACCGTGCCCAAGGTGGATAAGATCGTAGGCCCCGGCAACATGTATGTGGCCACCGCAAAGCGCCGGGTCTTCGGCGTGGTGGACATCGATATGATCGCCGGCCCCAGCGAGATCCTGGTACTGGCAGACGGTACCTGCAACCCCAAATATGTGGCGGCAGACCTGCTGTCCCAGGCGGAGCACGATGCCATGAGCTCCGCTGTCCTCATCACCGACAGCCGCGCGCTTGCGGAAGCGGTGCAGCAGGAGCTGGAAGTGCAGCTGGCCGCTCTGCCCCGGGAAGCCATCGCCCGCAAGGCCATTGAAAACAACAGCTTCGCCCTTCTGGTAAACGATCTGGAAGAAGGCGTGGAATACGCCAATCAGGTAGCCCCCGAGCATCTGGAGATCTGCACCGACGATCCCTGGCCCCTGCTGGAAAAGGTGCGGAACGCCGGTTCCGTCTTCCTGGGGAAGAACGCTCCGGAAGCCCTGGGCGACTACTGGGCCGGACCCAACCACGTGCTGCCCACCAGCGGCACCGCCCGGTTTTCCAGCCCCCTGTCCGTGGACGATTTCGTGAAGCGGACCTCCTTCACTTATTACAGCAGAGAAGCTCTGAAAAAATCCGCCAAGTCCATCGAGACCTTTGCGGAACGGGAAGGGCTCAGCGCTCACGCCCGGTCCGTCACCGTGCGCTTTGCGGAAGAGGAATAAAATATGAGCAGATTTATGCGTACTCGCTATCAGGCCATGGAAGCCTATGTGCCCGGCGAGCAGCCCAAAATGACCAATCTGGCCAAACTGAATACCAATGAAAACCCCTACGCACCCTCTCCTAAGGTGCTGCAGGTGCTGCAGGATGAAGCCCTGATCAACTCCCTGCGGCTGTACCCCGATATCGCGGCAGACGGTCTCATCACCGCTCTGGCTGATTGCTACGGGCTGCAGAAAAACCAGGTGCTGGCGGGCAACGGCTCCGACGAACTTCTGGCCTTCGCTTTCCTGGCCTTCGGGGAATCCGGTCTGGCCTTCCCCGATATTTCCTACGGGTTCTATCCCGTCTGGGCGGATCTGTTCGGCATCGAAGCCGATGTGAAGCCCCTGAAGGAAGATTTCACCATCGACCCTGCCGACTACTGCGGCAACGACCGCATGGTGGTCATCGCCAATCCCAACGCCCCCACGGGCCTGCTGCTTTCCAAGGAGCAGATCGAGACCATCCTGAAGGCGAACCCGGATCAGGTGGTGCTCATCGACGAAGCCTACATCGATTTCAGCGACCGGGATGCAGCCTCTGTGGACCTGCTGCAGAAGTACGAGAACCTACTGATCGTGCGGACCTTCTCCAAATCCCGTTCTCTGGCCGGCGGCCGTCTGGGCTTTGCTCTGGGCAGCGCGGAACTGATCGAAGACCTGAACAAGATCAAATTCTCTTTTAATCCTTATAATGTAAATGCTCTGACCATGAAGGCCGGCGAGGCTGCCGTTCTGGACAGCGAATACTTTGCATCCACCTGCCGGAAGGTGAAGGAGCAGCGGCAGCGGCTCACGGAAGCACTGGAACAGCTGGGCTTCACCGTTCTGCCCTCCGGTGCCAACTTCATCTTCGCCCGGGAGCCTGAAGGAAGAGGCAAGGAATGGCAGGAAGCCCTCCGGGAAACGGGCGTTATCGTCCGCCGTTTCAGCCTTCCCCGCATTCAGGAATGGGTGCGGATCTCCATCGGTACCGCAGAGCAGACGGACCGTCTGCTGAAAGAGACCGAAACCTGGCTGGAAAGCCGATAGAAAGGAACAAATCCCATGCGCGCAGTTGAACTGAAACGAACCACCGCAGAAACCGATATTTCCCTGAAGCTGAACCTGGACGGCACCGGAAAGAGTGCCATCCGCACCGGCTGCGGCTTCCTGGATCATATGCTGACCCTCTTCGCTTTCCATGGCTCCTTTGATCTGGAGATCGAAGGGAAGGGCGATACCCATGTGGACGATCACCATACCGTGGAGGATGTGGGCATCGTACTGGGGCAGGCCTTCGCGGAAGCTCTGGGGAACAAGGCGGGGATCGGCCGCTACGGCAGCTTCACCCTGGTGATGGACGAAGCCCTGATCCTGTCCGCCATCGATATCGGCGGCCGCTGCCAGGTGGGGAACCACCTGCGGATCCCCACGGAAAAGGTGGGGACCTTTGATACGGAGCTGGTGTCCGAATTCCTGTGGGCCTTTGCCAGAAACCTGCAGGCGGCGGTGCATGTGTACCAGATCTGCGGGGAAAACAGCCACCACATCATCGAAGGCATGTTCAAGGGCCTGGGCCGTGCGGTAAAGCAGGCCGTGGCTGTGGATCCGGCCCTGGCGGGCCGGGTGGCTTCCACCAAGGGAAGCCTGTAAGCGGACGCCGTGCCTGCGGCACGGCCCCATGTGCGGGCGCGCATCAGAACCTGCGGCGCGCCCCGGAAAGGACAGTTTATGATCGCCATTGTGAACTACGGCCTTGGAAACCTGTATTCCATCCGCCGTTCTCTGGATTATATCGGCCAGGAAAGCATCATCACCCGTGATCCTGCGGAGATCCTGGCTGCGGACCGGGTCATCCTGCCCGGCGTAGGGGCCTTCCGCGATGCGGCCAAGCTGCTTTCGGAAACGGGCCTGGATGCGGTGGTAAAAGCGTATGCAGCCACCGGAAAGCCCCTTCTGGGCATCTGCCTGGGCATGCAGCTTCTCTTTGAAAAAAGCTACGAATACGGGGAATACGAAGGTCTGGGTCTTCTGCCCGGCCAGGTCTGCTCCCTGGAAGCGGACCTGAGTGATCTGAAGGTCCCCCACATCGGCTGGAACGCCCTGCGGATCCGGAAGGAGATCCCCTTGCTGAAATACAGCAAGGAAGGGGACTGCGTGTACTACGTCCATTCCTTCTATGCCAAGAACTGCGACGACGTGGTGGCCGCCGACTCCGAATACGGTGTCCGGGTCCCCGGTGCCGTGGCCAGAGGCAACGTGATGGGCACCCAGTTCCATCCCGAAAAGAGCGGCCCTGCGGGGCTTGCCATCCTCCGGGCCTTTGCGGAACTGTAGCCCGCCGGAGGGGGAAGGACGTTTCCCGGTGGTTCGCCCTTCCCAGGAAACAATCGAACCGAACAGAAAGGAAAAACCTATGAAAATTTTCCCTGCCATCGATCTTCGGGGCGGCCGCGTGGTGCGGCTTTCCGAGGGCGATTATGACAGAATGACAGTATATGGCGACGACCCTCTGGCCGTGGCCAGGGGCTTCCGGGAAGCCGGAGCCACCTGCCTCCACGTGGTGGACCTGGACGGTGCCAAGGACGGCACCCAGGCCAACTTTCCCGTGATCCGGAAGCTCATTGAAGAATCCGGCCTCTTCGTGGAAGTGGGGGGCGGCGGCCGCGATGAAGAAAGCGTGGCCCGCTACATGGATCTGGGTCTGAACCGCATGATCCTGGGCACTGCCGCCATCGAGCAGCCCCGGCTTCTGGAAAAGCTGGCCGCCAAATATCCCGGCCGCATCGCTGCGGGTGTGGATGCCAGAGACGGTTTCGTGGCCATCCACGGCTGGAAGGTGATCACCGATCGTAAGGCGGAAGAATTCATGGCCGGCCTTCCCGCAAGAGGGGTGGACACCGTGATCTACACCGATATTTCCCGCGACGGCATGCTGCAGGGCACCAACCTGGAAGCTTACCGCCGGGTCAAAGACATCCCCGGTCTGCAGATCGTGGCCTCCGGCGGCATTTCCTTCCCGGAAGAGATCACCGCTCTGCAGGAAATGGGCATCTACGGGGCCATCATCGGCAAGGCCCTCTATGACGGCAAGCTGCCTCTGGAGGAAGCCCTGAAGCGCTGCGGCGAATAAATTTGCGGAGAACGGGCGGCGGTGCATCTGCGCCGCCCTGCAGTAGGAGCATAGATACTATGATCACAAAAAGAATCATCCCCTGCCTGGACGTACGCCATGGCAGAGTGGTAAAAGGCATCAATTTCGAAGGCATCCGCGATGTGGCGGACCCGGTGGAAATGGCCCGCTTCTATAACGAAAGCGGTGCCGATGAGCTGGTTTTCTACGACATCACCGCCAGCGTGGAGGAACGGGGGATCTTTACCGACATTCTGAAACGGACGGCGGCGGAGGTGTTCATCCCCCTGACCGTGGGCGGCGGCATCAACAGCCTGGAAGACTTCGACCGGGTACTGAACTGCGGAGCCGATAAGGTCAGTGTCAACACGGGGGCCATCAAGAACCCCAAACTCATCGAAGAAGCGGCCAAGCGCTTCGGGGACCAGTGTGTGGTACTGTCCATGGACGTGAAGCGGGTGGACGGCAGTTTCCATCTCTTCGCCAAGGGCGGCCGGGAGGATACCGGGATCGACGCCCTGGAATGGGCCCGCATGGGTCAGGAAATGGGAGCCGGTGAGATCGTGCTCAACAGCATCGATACCGACGGCGTCAAAAAGGGCTTCGACCTGGAACTGCTGGCGGAGACCGCCAGGCTGGTGTCCGTTCCCATCATCGCTTCCGGCGGTGCCGGTTCCATGGAGGATTTCAAGGTCCTCTTCGAGACTCTGCCCCGGGTGGATGCGGGCCTTGCGGCTTCCATCTTCCACCGGAAGGAAATCAGCATCCCCGATTTGAAAAATTATCTTGCCGCAGCCGGCATTCCTATGAGAAGATTGTAAGGAGGAGCGGGCGAAGCCTGTACTCCGCACATAAAAGCGCCGCAGGCGCGGTAAAGGAGCATTGCAATGGAAAACAAATTCGCAAACCTGAAATTCGACGAAAAGGGTCTGATCCCCGCCATCGTGCAGGACCACTTCACCAAGGAAGTGCTGACCCTGGCATATATGAACAAAGAGAGCCTGGAAATCTCCATGAAGGAAGGCCGGACCTGCTTCTGGAGCCGTTCCCGCCAGGAGCTGTGGCGGAAGGGAGAAACCTCCGGCAACGTGCAGAACATCGTCAGCATCACCGCTGACTGCGACGGCGATGCCCTGGTGGTGGATGTGATCAAGACCGGACCCGCCTGCCACACCGGCAGCGAATCCTGCTTCTTCAACGAAGTCTACGAAAATGAAGAAGATGCAGCCACTGAAAAATGCGGTTCCTGCGGGGGTGAAACCTGCGAAGAAGCAGAAAAGCCCTGGGAACTGGAAGACCTGTATCAGCTGCTGCTGGATCGCAAGGCTAACCCCAAGGAAGGCTCCTACACCACCTACCTCTTCAATAAGGGCCTGGATAAGATCCTGAAGAAGGTGGGCGAGGAATCCACGGAAGTGATCATCGCCGGCAAGGCGGAAGATAAGGCTGAAACCATTTACGAGATCTCCGATCTGGCCTACCATGTGATGGTGCTCATGGTGGAAGCGGGCATCACCACCCAGGATATCCTGGACGAACTGGCAGGCCGCCACGTGATCGATCACAAAGTGAAGCAGGAAAAGATGAAATAGGAGACACCATGAACGAACTGAAAAAAGTGATTTTGGGTCTGGAGATCGTGCTCTGCATCTTTGCGGTCGCCGTGCTTCGCAGCTGGTTCCCTGTCTGGCAATTCGACGGGGCGGTGCTGCTCCTGGCCTTGCTGGTGGGCTGGCTTTTCGGGAAGCAGAACCAGGACAAAAAAAGAGGCAAGGAAACGGAGGCCAGAATGAAAGGCCGTTATGTGACCGTGCTGCTTTTGCTCCCCATCGCTGCCGCAGTGATCGTCTACTGCCTGAAAGTAATGGAACTGGCAACCGCCGCATAAAGGAACAGCCTGTTTGTTTCGGTACCGGCGAAACAGTCGAAATTGGACCAAATAAAAAATCCCCGCAGAGTTTGCGGGGATTTTTGTATTGCTTTGAATGGGACCGGTCTACAGACAGAAGTGCTTTACCGCTTCTTCCACGCCGTAGGACCGTTCGCGGACGGTGACGTAATCGGCGGCTTCTTTCAGGCCAGGGACCGCGTTTCCCACGGCTACGCCGGTACCGGCCCAGGCGACCATTTCCAGATCGTTCAGATGGTCGCCCACGGCCATCACTTCCTCCTGCCGGATGCCGCAGAGCTCTGCGTAGCGGGCCAGCATGGTCTGCTTGGTGGTGCCTTTGCGGGTCACTTCCAGAATGAAGGACAGGGAGAGGGCCATGTGACAGCTGTCACCGAAGCGCTGCTGCAGCTGGTGCAGGGCATCGTCCAGGTCGCCTTCGCTGCCGAAGACCACCATCTTGGGGGAGGGGAAGGGGGCTACCTTGGAAATGTCACCAAGCTCGCGGACCACGGAAAGATGGGTGTCGTTATCCATGTGGGTCCAGTGGCAGATCTTTTCCACCAGGATGGAATCCGGATCGTAGCACTGGAAATAGAGGCCCTTTTCCTTGCAGAAGGCGGTGATGGCCGCCACCTGCGCAGCGTCCAGGGGTTCGGAAAGCACGATGCTGCCGTCCATGCGGCGCACCATGCCGCCGTTATAGCAGATGCAGGCGCAGTCGATGCCCAGGCGGTCTGCAAAGAGTTTGGCGGAGGTGAAGGAGCGGCCGGTGGCGATGGAGAATTTGGTGCCGCGGGCGGCAGCTTCCTGCAGGGTGGCCACTACGGCATCGGGGATGGTGTGGTCTTCCATGAGAAGGGTACCGTCCAGGTCCAGGGATACAAGTTTGATCATAAGAAACTCCTGTTCTGCGGAAACGGGGGAAGGAAGATTAAGCGTGAGGCTGCATATCGCGGATCTCGCGCACCCACAGGCGGCGCAGCATGATGATGCAGAAGGGGATGGCCAGGCATTCGGCGATGGGGAAGGCGTACCAGACGGCGGCAAGGCCCAGGGTCTTTGCGAAAAGGAAGGCTACGGGCAGCACGCCGATCAGCTGACGCAGGATGGACATGGCCAGACTCATGGTGCCGTGGCCGGTGGCCTGGAACAGAGTGGAGCTCATGATACCGAAGGCGGCGGGCAGGAAGCAGAGGCTCAGGGTCCGCATGGCGGGAACGCCCAGGTCGTACAGCTCCTGGGTGGGGTTGAAGGGCATCAGCAGCACGTGGGGGAACAGCTGGAAGATCAGAAGGCCGGTACCCAGGATGCCGAAGGCGGCGGTGAGGGCCAGCTTGTAGGCTTTCAGGAGCCGTTCCTTGCTGCGGGCACCGTAGTTGTAGCCCATGATGGGCATGACGCCCTGGTTCAGGCCGAAGACGGGCATGAACACGAAGGACTGGACCTTGAAGTAAATGCCCAGCACATTGACGGCCACGCCGCCGAAGCCGATGAGGATGCCGTTCAGGAAGGTGTTCAGCACGGAACCGATGGACTGCATCAGCATGGTGGGGAGGCCCACCCGGTAGATATCGCGGACGGAGATCTTGCTGAAGCGGAAGCCTTTCAGTTTGACGGAAACCTTATGGGTTTTGGTGAACAGAAGCACCAGGGCCACGGTGCAGCCCAGCAGCTGACCGATGACGGTGGCCACGGCGGCACCGGCCACTTCCAGCTTGGGGAAGCCACAGAGGCCGAAGATGAAGAAGGGGTCCAGGATCAGGTTGGCCACACCGGCGGTGGTGCTGATGATCATGGGATAGATCATGTTGCCGGTGGCCTGGAAGATCTTTTCGATGGTGACCCCCACGAAGTTGGGCAGGGTGCCGATCAGGACGATAGCGCAGTACTGGATGCCGTACTGTACCACTACGGGGTCATCGGAGTAGGCTTTCAGGTAGGGGGCGGAGCCGAAGATGCCGAAGAGGGCAAACAGCACCCAGGTCAGCACCGACAGGACGATGCCGTGGGTGGCGGCGGAGTCTGCGGCGGCCTGGTTGCCTTCCCCGAGACGGCGGGCGATCAGGGAATTGACACCGATGCCGGTACCTACGCCGGCAGCCACCTGCAGCATCTGGACGGGATAGACCAGATTGACGGCGGTGAGAGCCTGCTGCCCCAGCTGGGCTACGAAAATGCTGTCAACGATGTTATACAGGGAATGGATGATCATGGAGATGATGGCGGGGATGGCCATGGAGAACATCAGCTTTCCCACGGGCATGACGCCCAGTTTGTTCTGTTCTGCGCTCATAGAAGTGCTCCTTTATCGCGAGGGATGAATGATGTGATCATAATGCGTACAAACATATATTTTACCATTATATATATAGAAGCACAAGGGCCGAGCCGGAGAAAAAGAGGGGCCGGCGGCCTGCGGCCGCGGAACCCCTTGAAAAAAGGGGAATTCCTGTCGAAAAAAGATTGAAATACGAAAAAGGCTATGCTATAATGATACGCTGTTGATATAATGTACTTTGTATGGCTTGAACTCAATCAAATCTGCAGAAAAGCGTTTCAAGCCTGAAAATAGGAGGAAATTTTAAATGGGTAGACATGGTACCATCGCCGGCAGAAAAGCCGCACAGGACTCCAAGAGAGCACAGATCTTCACTAAGTATGCAAGAGCCATCACCGTGGCTGCAAAGAGCGGCGGTGACCCCGAATACAACTTCGCACTGAAGAACGCCATCGAAAAGGCAAAGAGCATCAACATGCCCAACGATAACATCATCCGTTCCATCAAGAAGGGTACCGGCGAACTGGCAGGCGAAACTTACGAACCCGGCAGCTTCGAAGGCTATGGCTGCGGCGGTGTAGCCGTTATCGTAGACGTGCTCACCGACAACCGCAACAGAACCGCTGCCAACATCAAGCACGCATTCGACAAGTACAACGGCAATCTGGGTGTTCCCGGCTGCGTATCCTATATGTTCAACCGCAAGGGCATCATCCTCATCGAAAAGACCGATGCCATCGACGAAGATGCACTGATGGAAGTGGCTCTGGAAGCCGGTATGGAAGACCTGATCTCTCACGAAGAAGAATTTGAGATCCAGACCGCTCCCGAAGACCTCAACGCCGTATCCGAAGCACTGCGCGCCGCAGGCTACGAACTGGCAGAATCCGATGTGGACTACGTGCCCACCATGGAATCCACTCCTTCCGAATCCGACATCAAGAGCCTGGTCAAGATGCTGGAAGTTCTGGAAAACGACGACGACGTTCAGAAAGTTTATCACAACTGCGCTGTAGAACTGGACTACTAATACAGTAGTCCGGCCCTCCGCAGGAAAGGGGGACCGGTCCATTGACCAACAACGTATTGATCAAGCTGGATAAGATCCAGAAAACCTTCGTAAAAGAACCTGTATTGAAATCCATCGACCTCACTGTGTACGATGGTGAATTTATCACGCTCTTAGGACCTTCCGGGTGCGGCAAAACCACAACCCTCCGAATCATCGGAGGGTTTGAAACGCCGGACTCCGGTGAGGTTTTTTTTGCAGGAAAATCCATTAACAACGTGCCGCCCAATCAGCGGAACATCAATACAGTGTTCCAGCGCTACGCGCTTTTCCCGCACCTGAATGTGGCGGAAAACATCGCCTTCGGTCTGAAACTGAAAAAGACGGACCAGAAAGAGATCGACCGCCGGGTGGATGAGATGCTGAAGCTGGTCAATCTGGAGGGCTATGGAAAGCGTTCCATCGATTCGCTCTCCGGCGGGCAGCAGCAGCGCGTGGCCATCGCAAGAGCCTTGGTCAATCGCCCCAAAGTACTGCTTCTGGACGAACCTCTGGGTGCCCTGGATCTGAAGCTGCGCAAGGAGATGCAGATCGAACTGAAAAAGCTGCACGAACAGCTGAACATGACCTTCATCTACGTTACCCACGACCAGGAAGAAGCCCTTACCATGAGCGATACCATCGTGGTCATGCGGGACGGCGAAATCCTGCAGAAGGGTACACCCATCGATATTTACAACGAACCCGTCAACGCCTTCGTGGCAGACTTCATCGGGGAAAGCAACATCATCCCCGGTATCATGAACCGGGATTTCCTGGTCACCTTCCTGGGAGTCCCCTTCGAATGTGTGGATAAGGGCTTCGCGCCCGACGAACCCGTAGACGTGGTGCTGCGCCCCGAAGACATCCGCCTGGTGGAAGACCCGGCACTGCCCCTGCAGGGCACCGTGGTCTCCAGCGTGTTCAAAGGGGTCCATTACGAAATGATGGTGGAATCCAAGGACTTCACCTTCATGGTCCACTCCACCCTGACGGAGCCCATCGGCAAGCAGGTGGGCATCACCGTTATCCCCGACGATATCCACGTCATGAAGAAAAGCGACATTCCCCTCCATGTGGACGAGCTTCTGGCCGGCGCGGCCGAAGAGGGGGAGGATCTGTAAATGAAGAAACTCACCCGTTTTGCCTGGCCTTACGGCGGCTGGATGATGCTGTTCGTCATCGTTCCGCTGCTGATCGTGGTCTGGTTTGCCTTCACCAACGGGGCAGGGGACTTCACGCTGGACAATTTCATCAGCATGAAATCCTACGGCAAGGTATTCGGACGGTCCTTCGGGCTGGCCATCATCACCACGGTGATCTGCCTGGTGCTGGGCTACCCCCTGGCTTACATCATGTCCAAACTGCCGCCCAAAAAGCAGGGCGTGTTCGTTCTGCTGACCATGCTGCCCATGTGGATGAACTTCCTGCTGCGTACCTACGCCTGGCTGACCATCCTGGAAAACACCGGCCTTCTGAACCGGCTTCTGGGCGCGCTGGGGCTGCCTCTGCTGCACATCATCAACACTCCGGCAGCCGTTGCTCTGGGCATGATCTACAATTACCTGCCTTTTATGGTGCTTCCTATTTATACGGCCCTGACCAAAATGGACCACAGCCTCATCGAAGCGGCCCGCGACCTGGGCTGCAGCAGCCGGCAGGTGTTCGTCAAAGTGGTGCTGCCCCTCAGCCTTCCCGGCGTCATCAGCGGCATCACCATGGTCTTCGTGCCCGGTGTCAGCACCTTCGTCATTTCCAAACTGCTGGGCGGCGGCACCAGCATGATGGTGGGCGACCTGATCGATATCCAGTTCCTGGGCGGTGCCTATAACCCCAACCTGGGGGCGGCTATCTCCCTGGTCATGATGATCGTCATTTTCCTCTTCATGGGCATCATGCAGCGGTTTGATGACGAGAAGGGGGTGAAGTAGCATGAAATTCCTGCAGCGTTTCTACATGGGTCTCATCTTCTTCTTCCTCTATGCACCCATCCTGATCCTGATGGTGTTCTCTTTCAACGATTCCAAGAACCGTTCCGTCTGGGACGGCTTCACCCTGCGGTGGTACGAGGAACTGTTCCATGACGAGCAGATCCTGCAGGCCCTGCTGGTGACCCTGTCCGTGGCCGTGCTTTCCGCACTGATCTCCACGGTGCTGGGAACGGCGGCCGCCATCGGGATCCACAACATGAAGAAGGGGCCTCGCACCACCTATCTGACAGTGAACAACATTCCCGTCATGAACCCGGACATCATCACCGGCGTTTCCATGCTGCTGCTGTTCGTGTTCCTGTCCCAGACCATGCGTCTGGGCATCTTCCAGCTCAGCTTCTTCACGCTGCTGCTGGCGCACGTCACCTTCAATACCCCTTATGTGATCCTCTCCGTCATGCCCAAGCTGCGGCAGATGGATCCCAATATCTATGAAGCGGCTCTGGACCTGGGGGCAAAACCCCGGACGGCCATCACCAAAGTGGTGCTGCCTCAGATCATGCCCGGTGTGGTCACCGGCGGCATCATGGCCTTCACCATGTCTCTGGACGACGTGGTGGTCAGCTACTTCACCTCCGGAAGCACCTCCCAGACCCTGGGGGCTTACATCTTCGCCATGACCAAAAAACAGGTGAGCCCGGAGATCAACGCACTTTCCACCATTATGTTCCTGGTGATCTTCCTGCTGCTGGTCGTGGTCAACATCCGGCAGGAGAAGGACAAACAGCGTCAGGCGCGTATGCGGAAACGATATTAAATAAAATAGAAAAGAAACGGTTTTTGCAGAGGGGGCGCATCCTGCACCTTCGGCTTCTTGAAAAGCCCCAACTTCTGCAGGAAAGGAGCACAATCGAATTGAAAAAGATCTGTTTTGTACTGGCAATGCTGCTGCTTTTGGCACTGCCCATGACCGGCTGCGCACGGGATTACTCCAAGGAAATCACTGTCTGCAACTGGGGTGACTACATCGACATGGAAACGGTGAAAGCCTTCGAAAAGGAAACCGGCATCAAGGTCAATTACGTCACGGTGCAGTCCAACGAAGAACTGTATTCCAAAATGAAGATGGGCGGCGTATCCTATGACGTCATTTTCCCCTCCGATTATATGGTGGGCCGCATGGTGGAAGAGGGCATGATCCAGAAGCTGGATTTCGCCAACATCCCCAATTTCGACGAATACATCGACGAGGGCCTGCGGAACCCCGAATACGATCCCCAAAACGAATACTCCGTTCCCTATGCCTGGGGTACGGTGGGCCTGATCTACAACAAGACCATGGTGGACGAACCCGTTACCAGCTGGTCCATTTTGTGGGACGAAAAGTACAAAGGACAGATCCTGATGTTCGATAACTCCAGAGACGCCATCGGCATCGCTCTGAAAAAACTGGGCTATTCCTACAACACCACCGATGAGACCCAGCTGCGGGAGGCTCTGGATGAGCTGAAAAAGCAGAAGCCTCTGGTGCAGGCCTGGGTCATGGACCAGGTGTTCAATAAGATGGAAAGCGGCGAAGCCGCCATCGCACCTTATTATACCGGTGATTACTTCCTGATGCTGGAAAACAACGAGGATCTGGAAGTGGTGATCCCCGAAGAGGGCAGCAACTACTATGTAGATGCCATGTGCGTACCTTCCACCGCCCGCAACAAGGAAGGGGCCGAACTGTTCATCGATTATATGACCCGGCCGGAAAACATTGCGAAGAACGTGGAATACATCAGCTATTCCTCGCCTTCCGAAGAAGCACGGGATCTGATGGACCCTGAAGTGGCCGACCGACCCATCTGTTACCCCACAACAGAAGAAATGAAGCAGTACGAAGTATATTTGAACTTGCCTTATGACACCAGAATGTTGTATAATGAGTTGTGGGTAGAACTCTTCGCTAATTAAATAAAAGAAGAAAACACTCTGCCCGCCCTCTGTTTTTCGGAATGGCGGGCAAAAAACTGCATAAAATAAAGGAAGAAAATCCTGAGGTGTTCGTAACGGGTTATATAATTTAACCTACAGCTTGTTCACGGGATCCCGGGTTTCCGCAGCCGATGTCAGGCCCCCCTTCGGGCCGGGGAAGACAGAAGCAGGAACAGGGAACCCACCTATCGGAAGATAGGGTGTGAATTAGTAACTCGGACGGCACATTCGGGATTTTTTTATTTGCGAAAAAAGAACGAAACCGTTTGGAAACAGTAAGGTTGAACTTTGTTTGTAACAGATTTGTAAAATTGCGCGCAATACTATTGACTTAATTGTAGAATGTGGTAAAATAGCACTGAATTAAAGAGTGGGATTTTTAATTTATTCAATCCGTTATCGCTAATGAATCCAAAGAAAATTGAGTATTTTAGGAGGAATGTCTTATGAAAAAGTCTACTCTGCTCAAGCTGCTGTGTGTTGTCATGGTTCTGACCATGGTCTTCACCGCTTGCGGCCCCAAGGAAGAAGAGAAGGAAAAGACTCAGCTGACCGTTGCTGTTACCGCTGACTTTGACTCCATCGACCCCCACATCATGCTGGCTTCCGATACTGACAGAATTCTGTTCAACGTATACGAAGGCCTGACCGGCGTTGACGCTTCCGGTAACATCGTACCCGCTCTGGCTGAAAGCTGGGAATGGTCTGCTGATGGCATGGCCGTTACCTTCAAGCTCCGCAAGGGCGTTAAGTTCCACGATGGTCAGGAACTGGTTGCTGATGACGTTGTTTACTCCTACGAAAGAATGTCCGGCAAGCTGGCTGATCAGTCCGCTGTAAAGGCAACCTTCGTTAACGGTCTGGAAAAGATCGAAAAGATCGACGACTACACCGTTAAGATGACCCTGAAGGTCCTGAACGCTTCCTGGATGGGTTACATGCACGTTGGTATCATCAAGAAGGATGCCGGCGCAACCATCATCGACACCCCCAACGGCACCGGCCCCTACAAGCTGGCTTCCTATGAACCCAGCGTAGGCTGCACCCTGG
>SVCU01000021.1 GCA_015058215.1 Clostridiales bacterium | reverse complement strand
CCGTGTCTCAGTTCCAATGTGGCCGATCACCCTCTCAGGTCGGCTACTGATCGTCGCCTTGGTGAGCCGTTACCTCACCAACCAGCTAATCAGACGCAGGCCCATCTCACACCGATAAATCTTTGGCGAAAGTAACATGTGAAACTCTCGCGTTATGAGGTATTAGTCCCAGTTTCCCGGAGGTATCCCTCTGTGTGAGGCAGGTTGCCTACGCGTTACTCACCCGTCCGCCGCTTTCACTTCTTTCATTCGACCGAAGTTTCATTCCAGAAGATCACGCTCGACTTGCATGTGTTAGGCACGCCGCCAGCGTTCATCCTGAGCCAGGATCAAACTCTTTATAAAAGTTGTATCATGAACTGCCGAAGCAGTGTCATAATCTTGCTCAGAAACAAACGCGTACTTTGCGTTATTTACTGTTTCAAAGAATTTTCGTACGACCCGTTCAATTGCTTGAACGATACTTTGTACATAGTCATTTTTATTGACTTCATCTTTGCACTATGAAGTTTTCAAGGTACGCTGAAGGGTTGAAATTTCAACCTTTCAGGGCTCTCGGTGACGTTTCCGTTTTCCCGAGCGCAGATATTACTATACCAAAAGGTATGACCATTGTCAACACCTTTTTTCATCTTTTTTAAAAGTTTTTTGTACAACTAACACAATTCCTTTTTGTACGGTTTTTGCCCTCCCCCTCTCCTGTTTCTTTCCGAAGGGAAAACAGAAGCGGCATCCGGAAGGATGCCGCTTCTGCATGAAAGGAGTCAGGGCCAAAGCCCCTCATGAAGGTATGAAAAGAATCTCTTTCGAGCGTTAGAACTTGGACCGCACGGTGTAACCGGTGTGCAGGATCTCATGAGCCTTGTGGCTGTTGGGTTCACCGAAGTATTCTTCGTAGATCCGCTTTACGTCGGGGTTGTCGTGAGACTTGCGCAGAGGTAGGTTCTTATCATCTTCGTACAGGGCTGCTGCACGAATGGCCTTTACGTCGGTGAAGTTGCGAACGTCAGCGCTCTTGATGGGCTGACCGCCGCCGTAGACGCAGCCGCCGGGGCAGGCCATGATTTCGATGAAGTCGTACTGCTTTTCACCGGACTTCACCAGATCCAGCAGCTGTCTGGCGTTGGCCAGACCGGAAGCAACGGCCACCCGGACCTTATTGCCGGCCAGGTCGTATTCGGCTTCCTTGATGCCGTCGGTACCGCGGACTGCGGTGAAGGTGATGTCCAGAGCTTCGTCGTCCAGGTTGCCCTTGGTGACCACTTCGTATGCGGTACGCAGAGCAGCTTCCATTACGCCGCCGGTAGCGCCGAAAATGGTACCTGCGCCGGTGCCCAGACCGAAGGGAGCATCGAAATCGCTGTCAGGCAGATCGGCAAACATAATGCCGGCCTTGCGGAACATCCGGGCCAGTTCTCTGGTGGTGAGAGCCGCATCGATGTCGGGCAGGCCCTTCACTGCGGTGTGGTCCATGCGTTCTGCTTCAAACTTCTTTGCGGTGCAGGGCATGATGCTGACCACGTAGATATCCTTGGGATCCAGGCCCATCTTTTCCGCATAGTAGGTCTTGGCCACGGCACCGAACATGCCCTGGGGAGACTTACAGGAAGAAATGTTGGGGATCAGTTCCGGATAGTTGTGTTCTGCAAACTTGACCCAGCCGGGAGAGCAGGAAGTGATCAGGGGCAGGTTTTCCTTCTTGGTGTATCTGTCCAGGAATTCCGTAGCTTCTTCCATGATGGTCAGGTCTGCGGTGAAGTTGGTGTCGAATACGCCGTCAAAGCCCAGCATCTTCAGGCCGGTGACCATCTTGCCGGTGACCAGGCTGCCGATGGGCATGCCGAATTCTTCACCCAGGCCAACACGGATGGAAGGTGCGGTCTGTACGATGACGTGCTTATCGGGGTCGGACAGAGCGTCGAAGACCTTCTGGGTATCATCCCGTTCGGTGAGTGCGCCGGTGGGGCAGACAGCGATACACTGACCGCAGTTGACGCAGGCCACTTCGCCCAGGCCGGCTTCGAAGGGAGAACCGATGGCGGTCTTGAAGCCTCTGTGGTTGGCGCCGATGACGGATACGCTCTGCAGCTGAGAGCAGGCAGCCACGCAGCGGCGGCACAGGATGCACTTTTCGTTGTCTCTCACCATGTGAGGCGCGGTGGCATCCAGTTCGAAGCGGTTCATTTCGCCCTGGAAACGATTTTCGTCTACATTATATTCTTTGCACAGTGCCTGCAGTTCGCAGTTCTGGGAACGGACGCAGGACAGGCATTCCTTCTTGTGGTCGGAAAGGATCAGTTCCAGAGTGGTTCTTCTGGACTTGATCACGTTGGGGCTGTTGGTGGTGATTTCGATGCCTTCGTTTACGGGGTAAACGCAGGAGGCCACCAGGCTTCTGGCACCCTTCACTTCCACCACGCAGATACGGCAGGCACCGATGGCGTTGATATCCTTCAGGTAGCACAGAGTGGGGATCCGAATGCCCACCATGCGTGCAGCTTCCAGGATGGTGATTCCATTGGGAACGGAATAATCGATTCCGTTGATTTTAATATTTACATTTCCCATTCTTGCGGTCCCTCCTTACTTCTTTACGATGGCACCGAACTTGCAGGTTTCGATACATGCGCCGCACTTGATGCACTTGCTGTTATCGATCACATGTGCCTGCTTGATCTGGCCGAAGATCGCGCCGGCAGGGCACTTTCTGGCACAGGCGGTGCAGCCCTTGCACTTATCAGCTTCGATGTGGTAGCTCAGCAGGCTCTTGCAGACACCGGCGGGGCATCTCTTTTCCACTACGTGAGCTTCGTATTCATCGCGGAAGTAACGAAGCGTGGACAGTACGGGGTTGGGAGCCGTCTGGCCCAGTCCGCAAAGGGCGTTGTTCTTGATGTAGTAGCACAGTTCTTCCATCTTGTCCAGATCTTCCAGAGTGGCCTGGCCCTTGGTGACCTTGTCCACCATTTCGTACAGTCTCTTGGTACCGATCCGGCAGGGAGTGCACTTACCGCAGGATTCGTCTACGGTGAATTCCAGGAAGAACTTGGCGATGTCTACCATACAGTTATCTTCGTCCATGACGATCAGACCGCCGGAACCCATCATGGAACCGATGGCGATCAGGTTATCGTAATCGATGGGGATGTCCAGATGTTCTGCAGGGATGCAGCCGCCGGAAGGACCGCCGGTCTGTGCGGCCTTGAACTTCTTGCCGTTGGGAATGCCGCCGCCGATCTCTTCAACAACGGTGCGGAGGGTGGTGCCCATGGGAACTTCCACCAGACCGGTATTGTTGATCTTGCCGCCCAGTGCGAATACCTTGGTACCCTTGCTCTTCTCGGTACCCATGGAGGCGAACCATTCGGGGCCCTTCAGGATGATCTGGGGGATATTGGCGTAGGTTTCTACATTGTTGAGGATGGTGGGTTTGCCGAAGAGACCCTTCACTGCGGGGAAAGGAGGACGGACTCTGGGTTCGCCTCTCTTGCCTTCAATGGAGGTCATCAGAGCGGTTTCTTCGCCGCAGACGAATGCGCCGGCACCCAGACGGATCTCAACGTCGAAGTTGAAATCGGTGCCCAGGATGTTCTTGCCCAGCAGGCCCATTTCTCTGGCCTGCTTGATGGCGATCTCCAGTCTCTTAACAGCGATGGGATATTCGGCTCTGACGTAAACGTAACCCTGTTCGGAACCGATGGCATAGCCTGCGATGGCCATAGCTTCCAGCAGTGCATGGGGGTCACCTTCCAGAATGGAACGGTCCATGAATGCACCGGGGTCGCCTTCGTCGGCGTTGCAGCAGACGTACTTGACACCGGCGGGCTGTGCGGCCGCGAAGGACCACTTCTTACCGGTGGGGAAACCGGCGCCGCCTCTGCCTCTCAGACCGGAACGCAGGATGATGTCGATGACCTGCTGGGGAGTGTATTCGGTGAGGCAGCGGCCCAGGGCTTCGTAGCCGTCATAGGCGATGTATTCTTCGATCTTTTCGGGGTCGATGACACCGCAGTTCTGCAGAGCCACACGGGTCTGCTTGCGGTAGAAATCGGTATGGTTCAGAGATTTGATGGTTTCACCCGCAACGGTTTCCTGGTACAGCAATCTCTTGACCGGTCTGCCCTTCAGCAGATGCTCGGAAACGATTTCGGGGATATCGTCCACGGTGGGGCCTGCATAGAAGCAGCCTTCGGGATAGACGATCATGATGGGACCCAGGGCGCAGAGGCCGAAGCAGCCGGTCTGAATGACTTTTACTTCATCTTCGAGGCCCTGCTTCTTCAGTTCTTTTTCCAGAACTTCCTGGATCTTAACGCTGCCGGAGGAAGTACATCCGGTACCGCCGCAAATCAGCACATGGGAACGATACATAAGTCAATTTCCTCCTTTATTTCTGATAGGCACCGATGGTGTATTCCATCACTACATTGCCGTTTACTACGTGATCGTTGATAACGCGGACGGCTTTTTCGGTGGTCATCTTGACGTAGGTGACCTTTTCGCCGTCCTTAAAGACTTCCACGATGGGTTCGTACTGGCAAAGGCCGATGCAGCCGGTCTGTTCTACCGATACATCTACCAGATTTCTCTTGTTGACTTCGTCTGCCAGGGCGGTCAGCACCGGACGTGCGCCGGAGGCGATCCCGCAGGTAGCCATCCCCACAACGACCTTTACCTTGGCGTCGTCGTCATCGCGGATGCCCATCTTACCCTGCATCTGTGCTTTTAAGGCTCTCAGTTCTTCCAAGCTTTTCATGGATTCTTTTCCTTTCCTTTATCAATTCCGAAACGGGGAATTTTCTTTCAGGTAGTTGCGGATAAAGGCGGCCACCTCCGGTGTATCGAAGGGGATGCCTTCCAGAATGGTTCTGAATTCTCTGGTGTCGGTCACCGACTCCGTTTCGTCGCGGCGTGCGGTATACAGAAAATCGGTCTCTGTGTTCATGGTGATCAGAGAATACATGGTTTCCTCGATTTCTCCCAGAGGCATGCAGTCGATGTGATCGGTGCGGAAGGATGCGGTCACGCAGGTGCCCTCCCCTACTTTCGAACGGATCTCAAAGAACCCGCCCGTCATCTCACTGGCCATCTTGAAAAAGGGAATGCCCAGACCCACTCTCCGGGTGGTGCGGGTGGTATAGAACGGATCGGTCACGCTATTCACCTGCTCTTCCGTCATGCCGCAGCCGTTGTCGCGGATCATGACCTGCAGGGTATGAGCCTTGCTGTCTTCTACTACCGATATTTCTATCAGACTCGCCTTTGCGGAGACGGAGTTCTGTGCAACATCGAGGATGTTCAGAGAAATCTCCTGCACGGGTTAATCCCGGTATTTTGCCAGGATTTCTTCTACCCGGTCGGCTTCCAGTCTGCCATAGACTTCACCGTCGATGGTGACAACGGGAGCCAGGCCGCAGGCACCGACGCAGCGGCAGGCATCCAGAGAGAAGCGTCCGTCCTTGGTGCACTGGCCGGGTTCTACGTCCAGGACTTTCTGCAGACGATCCAGAATATCGCCGGCGCCCTTAACGTAGCAGGCGGTGCCCATGCAGACGGAGATGGTGTGCTGACCTTTGGGGTAAATACTGAAGAAGGAATAGAAGGTTACAATGCCGTAAACTTCTTCCAGGGGGGCATCCATTCCTTCCGCGACGAACTGCTGCACCTCGAGGGGCAGGTAACCGTACACATCCTGTACTTTTTCGAGAACCTGCACCAAAGCACCGGGAACGTCTTTCCACTGGGCAATGATGGCATCCATTGCCGCGTGCTTTTCGGGCGAGTCGATGAAGGGAATGGTTTCCAGTTTATTTTTCATCTTTTATGCTCCTCCTTTTGCATCAAGATCGGGGGTTCGTTAAAATGCCGTTAACATTATATCACAATACATTTTTGCTTTCTACCTTTTCTGCTAAAATTTACAGAAAAATTGCAGTTTTTTTATTATATTTCGCCATTGCGCAGAAAGCGGATCACATCTGCCGCCTCTTGCACCGGTTCTGTAAAAAAGTTGGCTTCTCCCGGTTCTGCGATGGTCCACAGATTGTGGGCATCGGAATCGCTGACAAAGCTGAGAAAATCGTAGCGCTCTTTGTAGTAATCCGGGTCTGCCGCCCTGGACACCTCCGCTTTCCGAAAGCCCATCAGCGGGTCGATTTCGCCCAGGATACCCAGCACCCCGTTGGAATGCCGATCGATGTGGGCCAGAATGGCAATGCCGCCAAACTCTTCGACCAGGGCCGGTACATCGTAAATGCCGATATCGGTGGCCAGAATCAACAGCAGATCTTCTTCGCCCGTCACTTCATCCGACGCGTTTCGAAACAGCTGGTTTCCGTAAATATCCTTTCGGTTCTGAATGGGCGGCAGATGATCATGCACGTAAGCGGAAAAAGCCTGTGCCGCCTCCAGATCCGGAAACAGACAGACCACATGGATTTCTTCCGCCGTGGTCAGTTCCATGCCGGGCACAACGATGACCCCGGCCTCCTTTCCCACTTCCATGGCCGCAGCGCAATTGCCGCAGCTGTTGTGATCGGTGAGGCCGATCACCGAAAGGCCATTGATCATGGCCATATTGACGATGTTGTTGGGGGTCATATCGTCATCACCGCAAGGGGACAGACAGGAATGGATGTGAAGATCGTAATACTGTCTGTCCACGGGCTATGCCTCCTTCAGAAGCTGGCCCATGGCAATGGCCAGAGGATAGGCATCCAGTTCGGAGCCGTACAGGTTCAGCCCTTCCAGTTCCGCCCGTTTCTGCAGGTTGGCATCCGGCTTTGCCCCCTGGGCCAGAATGATGCAGGCCGCATCGCAGAGCACCGCTACCGCCGCCACATTATTATTGTTCATGACCGTGACCCAGGCGCAGTCCGCAGGGGCTTTCCCCATGACCCAGCTGAGAAGATCACAGCAGTACCCGGTGACCACCGGCCGGTCGTCCCCCTGGTGAAACACGGTAAGATTCAATTGCTTTTGAAGTTCATGACTTGTCACAGACATCCCTCCTATTCGCTGGGTTCCCGGTGACGGAAGGGCAAGGGGATCAGATGACGCAGTTCTTCGGGGCTGAGAGGCAGCTTCCGCAGTTCGTCGCTGATGCGAACGATGCAGTCCCCTTCTTCCGCTTTCCCGTTGATGACATCTTCCGCAAAAGCCCGACAGCTGGGGGACCCGCAGATACCGCAGTCCAGCCCGGGCAGGCATTCCTGCAGACGGTTGATGGCACGCTGCTTTTCGATGGCCTTTACCCGGTCGTCTGCCAGTTTGTAGACCGGTTCGAATTCCAGGGTTTTTTCCAGATAGAAATCGCTGTAATCGCGGTCTTCGTCCACAGGTCTTCCGGTCAGAGGCAGATAACTGCGCAGTTCCTTCAGTTTGGCTTCTGCGGCAAAGGGGTTGGCCACGTGCAGCACACCGCCCACGCAGCCGCCGGGGCAGGCGCCCAGTTCCACAAAGTCCAGATTCTGCATTTTTTCGTTATCCAGTTCGTCCAGAACCTTGATCACATGTTCAATGCTGTGGGCCCGCAGTGTATTTTTGTTCAGAAGGCCGGCAGTTTCGCCGCCGCCCATGGCCCAGCTGACACCGATCCGTCCGGATGCGGCCAGAAGTTCCGTGTTTTCGGCCGCTTTCCGCAGAACGGACAGCACTTTCGTATAGACCTTGGATGCGGGCAAAACGCCGCTGACCTGGGTATCTTCAATGCCCAAAGGCGCTTTGGCCGCCGTCACCTTTGCGGGGCAGGGTGTGATAAAGAAAGTACCGATTTCTTCCGGTTTCAGCCCGGTCTTTTTGACCGCCTCCGCTCGGGCCATGCGGGCTGCGATCACCATAGGCTCATTGATGGGCAGCACATTGCCGCAAAGCTGCGGATACCGGACGCGGATCAGCCGCACCACAGCGGGACAGGCCGAACTGATAACGGGGCCGTCCAGCTTGTTGCGCAGTTCTTTCACCGCTTTCTGGCTCAGATAACTGACCAGTTCGGCGGCCCGGGACACTTCAAATACATCGTCAAACCCGATCAGCTTCAGGGCGGTCAAAATGGTATTGATGTCTTTGACCCCTTCAAACTGGCCGTAGAAAGACGGAGCCGGAAGAGCGATCTTCCACTTGAAACCGTCCATCACATCGAATTCGTCGGCATTTACTTTTTTCGCCCGGTGCTGGCAGGTGCGAATGCACTCGCCGCAATCGATACAGCGTTCAGAAATAATATAAGCTTTGCCCGCACGGACGCGGATGGCTTCCGTGGGACATCGTTTCATACAATTGATACATCCTTTACACTTTTCCTGATCCAGCGTAACGGAATGGAATACTTGCCGATCCAAAACGTACACCTCCGTTTCGATCACAATTCATCGGGGCTCGCCCCTATGCAGCGTACACCACCATGGTTACAGTGGTGCCCACACCGACCTCCGTTTCCAGATAAAACTCATCGGTGTATTTTTTCATATTGGGAAGACCCATGCCTGCACCGAAGCCCAGGTCGCGGATCTCTTCGGGGGCGGTGGAAAACCCCTCGCTCATGGCTTTCTCCACATCGGGAATGCCGGGGCCCCTGTCGGCCAGGATCACTTTGATCCGGTCGTCCAGGATCTCCACTTCCACACTGCCCCCATCTGCGTGGATCACCATGTTGATTTCACCTTCGTACATAGCGATGGAAACTTTCCGGATGATATCGCTGCCGAAGCCCAGCTGGCGTAGGACTCGCTTCACATCGGAAGATGCGGTACCGGCTGCCAAAAAATCATCACCATCTACGGTATAGTTCAGTTTTACGGTTTCGCTCATAGGGCAGAACCGTCCGACCGAAGACCGGCCGCATACAGAATGCCGCAGGAGCTGTACATGCCGTGGGCCGTCTTCAAAACTGCGATCCCCTTTTCTTCTGCCAGCTGGAGGATCATTTCGGAGGGATTCTTTCCGCGGATAAAGACCACGCATTTGATATCCATCATTTCAGCGGTACGAATGGTCTGCGGATTCACAAGACCGGTCAGCATCACAGCCCGGTCTTTCACGAAAGCCAGCACATCGCTCATCATATCGGAGCCACAGCCGGATTCCACTTCTACGTTCAGTAGGTCGTTTCCGTAGAGGACCTCTGCATTCAACAAGGTAACGACTTCTGCGATTTTCATATTGTATTGAGCCTCCTATTCTTTGATCACGGATAGGAACGATGACAGGCGGCGGCCTGCGGCCGCCATATGCCTGCAGTATTACTTTGTATTATCCCATGTTCAGATAACTTTGTCAATTCAATTCGATACCGCGGAGAACGAATTGATACAGGAACGACCACCCCGATGGATTTTTCGATGGTTCCGCTTTTTTAGAAAACAAAAAAGAGAGTGCGCTCGCACTCTCTTTTTGCATTTTTTGTTACAGCGTTACCGCTTTTCCCACCAGGCTGAAGGTGTTGGAAGAAGTCACTTCCACCTGCACCAGGTCCCCTTCCTTCAGGGAAATGGGCTGGCCGTCCGGCCCGGCTGCCGGCAGGAAGTTGATCAGCTTATGGTCGGGAGTCCGGCCGGTGAACAGCCCGGCATCGGTTTTGCTTTCCCCTTCACAGAGGACCCATTCCGTCTGCCCCACCTTGCGGCGGTTCTTTTCGGCGGAGATGGTGTTCACCGCTTCCACCAGACGGTCAAACCGTTCGTGCTTCACTTCTTCGGGGATCTGATCCTCGTACTCTGCGGCAGGGGTCCCCTTCCGCACGGAATACAGGAAGGTAAACGCGGAATCGTACTGCACCTTGTTGACAAGATCCAGGGTTTCCAGGAAATCTTCTTCCGTTTCGCCGGGGAAGCCCACGATGATGTCGGTGCTGATGGCAATGTTGGGAACGGCTTCCCGCAGGCGGCCCACCAGATCGATGTACTGCTCTTTGGTGTAACGGCGGTTCATACGCTTCAGCACTGCGCTGCTGCCGCTCTGCACCGGCAGATGGATATGGGGGCACAGTTTTTCGCAGTCTTTATATGCCTGGATGAGTCCTTCGGAAAGATCCTTGGGATGGGAGGTCATGAAGCGGATCCGCTGCAGGCCTTCCACGCCGTTCAGCAGGCGCAGCAATGCGGGGAAATCGGGCACTTCTGCGGATTCGGGGCGGTAGGAGTTCACGTTCTGTCCCAGCAGAGTGATCTCCTTTACACCGCTCGCCACAAGGCCCTGCACTTCTTTCAGGATTTCTTCGGGCATGCGGCTCCGCTCTCTCCCTCTGGTGTAGGGCACGATGCAGTAGGTGCAGAAATTGTTGCAGCCGTACATGATATTGACATAGGCCTTGAAGCTGTGCTGGCGGTGTGCCGGCAGCCCTTCTTCGATGCCGTGGTGTTCCGGCCAGACTTCCCGCTGCTTTTTCTTCTCGGCGATCAGGTTGTCCAGAAGCTGCGGCAGGCGGTGCAGATTGTGGGTACCGAACACGATATCCACCCAGGAATACTTGCTCTTGATGGTATCGATGATGTGCTGCTGCTGCATCATGCAGCCGCAGACCCCCACCACCAGAGCGGGCTTGTTTTCTTTCAGTTTTTTGATGAGACCCAGAGTGCCAAAGAATTTTTTGTCGGCGTTTTCACGGACGCTGCAGGTGTTGATCAGCAGTACATCCGCCTGGGCGCGGTCTTCGGTACGGGCATACCCCCGTTCCTCCAGCATGCCGGCCAGAGTTTCGGAGTCACGCTCGTTCATCTGGCAGCCGAAGGTCAGGATGTAAAAGAATTTCTGTTCCAAGGGAAGTTCTCCGTTCTTAGAAAATATCTTCGATTTCGTGTTTGGAAGGACGGGCCATGAGGCGTTTTACCGCGTCGTCGGCCTTGATGTCCCCCTGAATGATGTGGTAAATGGCGGAAGTGATGGGCATATCCACCCCCATTTTCTTAGCCAGCGCATAAGCGGCTTCGGCGGTGAACATCCCTTCCACCACCATGCCCACTTCGGCGGTGGCATCTTCCGGGCTCTTGCCCTGGCCCAGCAGGATACCGCAGCGGCGGTTCCGGCTGTGCATACTGGTGCAGGTCACGATCAGGTCACCGATGCCGGTGAGGCCGAAGAAGGTCTCCCCTTCCGCCCCCATGCTGACCCCCAGACGGGCCATTTCCGTGAGACCGCGGGTCATCATAGCCGCCTTGGTGTTGTCGCCGTAGCCCAGACCGTCGGCGATACCGGCGCCCAGAGCGATTATGTTTTTAAGGGCGCCGCCCAGTTCCATGCCCACCACATCGTGGTTCACATAGACGCGGAGCCAATCGGCGGTGAATACATCCTGGATCTCGTACATCAGCTCCGGATCCGCGGAACCCACAGCCACAGTGGTGGGAAGAAGCTTACCCACTTCTTCCGCATGGGAGGGGCCGGACAGGATGGCATAGGGTGCGCCGGGGCGCAGCGCTTCTGCGATTTCGGAAAGGCGCATCAGGGTTTTCTGCTCAATGCCCTTGGCCACGTTGATGACAGGCTGCCCCTCCTTCAGGAACGGCAGTGCCGCTGTAAAGGCGGACCGGAAGATCTGAGCCGGAACGGCAAACAGCACATAATCCGCCCACCGGATGGCTTCCTCCTCGTTATCCACGGCCTGCAGGGTATCCGGGAACTTGACCCCGGGCAGGTATTTTTTATTTTCGCGGTCCGCCTGCATGGCATCCACGTGCGCCTTGCTGATATCCCAGACCCGAACTTCATGACCATCGGTGGACAGGCTGACCGCCAGGGCCGTTCCCCAGCTGCCGCCGCCGATGACTGCAATTTTCTTGCTCATAATTTCTAACCTTTATTTCTTCTTGAAAGAGAACTTGGGTTCCTCGCCCTTGAGGATCCGCTTGATGTTGGCTCTGTGCTTCACCCAGACGATAACGGCCATCAGGATCATGATGGGCAGGATCTGGGGGCAGAAATACCATGCCAGGAAGGGCAGAGCCAGGGTTGCCAGCAGAGAACCCACGGAAACCCGCTGCACGGTGACGAAGCAGAGCACGGCAACACCCAGGCAGCAGAGACCGATACGCCAGTCCAGAGTCAGCAGGATGCCGAGACCGGTGGCGATGCCCTTTCCGCCTTTGAAGCCAAAGGCTGCGGGCCAGATGTGACCGCAGAATACAGCCAGTGCGCAGAGTGCGCCCAGAACCATGCCGCCGGCCAGCTTGCCGATGAGTACCGCCACAACGCCCTTCAGCACATCGATGACCAGAGTGGCAGCAGCGGCTTTATTGCCCATGACACGCAGCACATTGGTGGTGCCGGCGTTGCCGCTTCCCTCTTTGCGGATGTCGATGCCCGCAGCACGGGCGATCAGGATGGAGGGAGAAATATTGCCCAGCGCATAGGCCAGCAGGATCACAGGGATCCACCAGAGCTTGAATTCTGTGCTGAGCGCTTCAAAGAAACTAAACATCGTCCTTTTCTCCCTTCTGGCGGAATACGAATTTGATGGAAGTCCCTTCAAAACCGTAGGACTTACGAATCTGGTTTTCCAGGTATCTGGAATAGGAGAAGTGTACCAATTCTCTGTCGTTGATCTGGAAGGAGAAGAGAGGCGGCTTTACACCCACCTGCGTTGCGTAGTAGATCTTCAGGCGCTTACCCTTATCGGAGGGGGGCTGCTTCATCATGACCGCGTCGGCGATGAGGCTGTTCAGCTGACCGGTGGGTACACGCAGAGTACGCATATCGGCCACATAGGCAGCCAGTTCCATCACCTTCTGGACTCTCTGGCCTTCGTGGACGGAGATGAACAGAATGGGTGCATAGGGCATGAAGACCAGTTCTTCACGGATCTTCTTTTCGTAGTCGCGCATGGTGTTGGTTTCCTTTTCGATCAGATCCCACTTGTTGACCACGATGACCACGCCCTTACCTTCTTCGTGGGCGATGCCGGCGATGCGCTTATCCTGTTCGGTGACGCCTTCCTGAGCATCCAGCATCAGCACGGCCACGTCGCAGCGTTCCACGGCGCTGACGGAACGGATGACGCTGTATTTTTCAATGTCGCCGGTAACCTTGCTTCTGCGGCGGATCCCGGCAGTGTCGATCAGAACGAATTCCTGATCGTTCCAGGTGAAGGGAGTATCTACCGCATCGCGGGTGGTGCCAGCGATGTTGCTGACGATGAGGCGATTTTCACCCAGCAGCTTATTGATCAGAGAGGATTTGCCTACATTGGGCTTACCGATAACGGCGATGTGGATGCGGTCATCTTCTTCCTCCCCTTCTTCGGGGTCGGGGAAGGCTTCCATAACGCGGTCCAGCAGGTCGCCGATGCCCAGCATGTTGATGGCGGAGAAGGCCATGGGTTCCCCCAGACCAAGCTCGTAGAAATCATAGAAATCGTCGGGCAGCTTGTGGTTATCCACCTTATTGACGGCCAGAACCACTTCTTTGCCGGTGCGCTGCAGCATGGAAGCCACCTCGCGGTCGTCGGAGGTGAGGCCGTCCTTGCCGTCCACCACAAAAAGGATCACGTCTGCGGTTTCCATGGCCACCTGGGCCTGGTTGCGCATCTGGGACAGGATGATGTCTTCGCTGGCGGGTTCGATACCGCCGGTGTCGATCATGAGGAAGGTGCGGCTGCGCCATTCCCCTTCTGCGTAAATGCGGTCTCTGGTTACGCCGGGGGTGTCCTCCACGATGGAGATGCGGCGGCCCGCGATCTTATTGAACAGAGTGGACTTGCCCACGTTGGGGCGTCCTACGATTGCCAGTACAGGCTTTGCCATTGTTTTCTCTCGCTTTCTTTTATTTTACAACGGGGCAGCAATAGGTGACCTCAAAGGTCTGCTGCTGTTCCATGAGTCTTACCAGGGCGGCCAGATCACTGTCCGCAGGAGCCTCGGCCTTCTGCACCAGAGTGCTGATGGCACCGAACAGGTTTGCCAGGCTCATTTCTTCATAATAATACAAGTCTACGAATTCCACGTCTTCGGAGAGACCGCAGTCCTGCCGCATGACGGCCACCGCTTCTTCCCAGCCGCAGATCTGATCGATGAGATCCAGCTCCAGGGCCTGTCTTGCAGTATAGATGCGGCCGTCTGCCAGCTCACGCACCCGTTCTTCCGCCATGCTACGGCCCTTTACCACCACGTCCACGAAGCGGCTGTAGGAATCGTCCACCAGGCTCTGCAGAATGGCTTTCTGCTCTTCGGTCATGGGTTCAAAGCTGCTGCCCATGCTCTTGTTTTCGCCGGAGGTGATGGTGACGGTGGTGACACCGAATTTTTCCAGAAGCCCGGATACATCGAACATGGTGTTCAGGGTGACGCCGATGGAGCCGGTCCAGCAATTGCGGTTGGCCATGACGTGTTCGGATGTCATGGAGATGTAGTAGCCGGCCGAAGTGGCCTGGTTTGCCATGTACGTATAAATGGGACGGCCGGTGGTTTCCTTATATTCCATCAGCTTCTGGTAGAGCTCGTCCGCTTCGTAAACCGCACCGCCCGGGGTATTCACATACAGCAGGATGCCTTTATTGGTTTCGTCTGCCATCATTTCCTCGATGGCTTCCATGGCGTACCAGTGCTGATAGCCGCTGGCATTGCCCAGAGCATCCGCGTTGGAGGCCTGGATGGTGCCTTCCACGTAGAGCACACCCACGTAGTCGCCGCCTTCTGTGGTGAAGAGCGGGTCTTCCTTACCGCCGATCTGCACGTTCAGATTGCCGAAGAGCAGGCTGACGGCCAGTACACCGACCAGTACCAGGACCCAGACGGCCCAGCCCGGCAGCTTCTTTTTCCGTTTGGATGCTGCCGCAGGGTCTGTCACTTCCTGCAGATAATCGTAATTGTATTCTTCCATGGGAGTCCTCCTTCCCGAATGGTTTCAAATCGGTAGCATTTTGCCGGGAGACCATAAGCCTCCTATCTTATCCTAATATTATCGCTGATTCTACCCCTTCTGTCCAGTTTTTTCTTTCAAAACCACCCCGGAAATCCTTTTTTCCGCAGGGCGGCTCCACGCAGAAAAACTTTTGCCGAAAGGTCTTGACAGTGTACTATGTCGCGTAGTACACTTATGACAGCACAGTTGTGCAAATCTAAAAGAAATGGAGGAAGGTAATTCGTGTTTCAACTGGATCTCAAAAGCCGCAAGTCCATCTACGAACAGGTAGTGGACAATATCAAAGAGCTGATCATCACCGGCGTTTTGGCACCGCAGGAAAAACTGCCTTCCGTGCGTGACCTCTCCCGGGAGATCACCATCAACCCCAATACGGTTCAAAAGGCGTATCGGGAATTGGAGCATCAAGGCTATGTCTACACCGTGTCCGGTCTGGGGACGTTCGTTTCTCTCCCCCAGGATCGCCCCGTGGATGAAAAAAAGCTGTCCAGCCTTAAAGAAGAGCTGAACAGCTGCATTAAGGAGCTCCTCTACCTGGGCGTAAGCCCTGAAAACATCCGCAAAATGGCGGATGACATTCTGAAAGAAAGAGGTGACAACGCATGATCGAAGTCAACGGTCTCAACAAATCCTTCGACTCTTTTCAGGCTCTCAGCAACCTCAGCATTCATGTGAAGAAAGGCTCCATTTACGGCCTGGTGGGCACCAACGGTTCCGGTAAGACCACGCTGATCAAACACGTGACCGGCGTTCTGCGTCCCGATTCCGGCACCATCACCGTGGACGGCCAGCCCGCCTACGACAACGAAGCCGTCAAAGTTCGCATGGGCTACGTTCCTGACGACCTGTACTTCTTCGGGGCCTACACCCTGAAGGATGCCGCTGCATTCTACCGCAGCCTCTTCCCTCTCTGGAACGAGGAACGGTATCTGGAAATGATCCGTCTCTTCGACCTGGATGTAAAGCGGAAGCTTTCCCGGTTCTCCAAGGGGATGCAGAAGCAGGCGGCCTTCATCCTGACCATGAGCGCCATGCCCGATTATCTGATCCTGGACGAACCCATCGACGGTCTGGACCCCATCATCCGCAAACTGGTCTGGAAGTACGTGGTGGATGACGTTGCCGAACGGGAAATGACCGTTCTGGTCTCCTCCCACAACCTGCGCGAAATGGAAGGCATCTGCGATTCCATCGGCATCCTGAACCACGGCCACCTGATCATCGAGCGTGATCTGGACGAACTGAAATCCGATATCCATAAAGTACAGGTGGCCTTCCGCGAGCGGAAGGAAGACCGCTATGCCGGTCTCAACGTGCTGCATATGGAAAGCCGCGGTGCGGTGGATCTTCTCATCATCCGCGATAAAAAAGAAACGGTGGAAGAACTGATCAACAAACAGGAGCCCGTGCTCTTCGACCTTCTTCCCCTTTCCCTGGAAGAAATCTTCATTTACGAATTAGGAGGTGGAAACAGTGAGATCGAAAGCATCCTATTTTAGCATTTCCGCCCCGCTGCTCCGGGAAAACCTGCGGCGGTTCTGGGCCATCAGCCTGATTTCCTTCCTGACCTATTTCCTGTCCGGCCCCTTTACCGTTCTGCTCCATTATTCCAGAATCACAAGTGTCCGGTCCTACCTGCAGGACTGCCTGCAGAATGAACACTTCTTCTTCATGGCAGCCCACATGATCTTCCCCATCGCCGCAGCCGTAGCCGTATTCCGCTACCTGCATTCCTCCGGCTCCGTGGCCATCATGAACGCTCTGCCGCCGGATCGCTCCCGGATGTTCAACAGCAGCTACCTCTCCGGCCTGCTGATTGCGGAAGTTCCCATGCTGCTGAACGGCCTGATCTTCCTGCTGCTGGTCACTCCCGTCTACAATTACGAAGCGGTCAATGTGTTCACCTACGGCGCAGTCTTCAACTGGATGTTCACATCCTTCCTGATCATCGCCTTCATCTACACCGTTTCCGTCTTTGCAGGGGCGGTCACCGGCACCACCCTCTATCACTTCCTGGGTGCTCTGCTGTTCAATGGCGTGGTCCCCATGCTGTACCTGATCCTCATCGCCTTTGCCCAGTTCTATCTGTGGGGCTTTGACGATTCCGGTCTGCACATGGAACTCTGCGCCAAGTTCCACCCCTTCAGCGGCGTTCTGATCCACGGAAACGGCACCTTTACCGTCCTGCAGAGCCTGTTCTACATCGTCATGATCCTGGCGGTGCTGGTACTTTCCTCCTTCCTCTACCACAAGAGAAAGATGGAAAAAGTGGGCGACGCCCTCACCTGGCGGAAGCTGGAGCCCTGCATCACCTGGCTCTTCGCCTTCCTGGGCATGACCCTCATCGGGCTTTATTTCTACAGCATGGATAACGAAGAACCCATGCTCTACCTGGGCGGCTTCATCGGCTTCCTGATCTTCTTCTTCATCGGCCGCATGCTGGTGAAAAAGACTCTGAAGGTGTTCCGTAAGGAGAGCATGAAAGCTTTCCTGGCCTGCCTCCTGATCTGCGCCCTTCTGGTCTGCGGCTTCGCCTTCGACCTGACCGGCTACGAGACCCGGGTGCCCCGCCTTTCCTCTGTGGAACACGCGACTCTGAGCCGTCTGTCCCTTCCCATTCCCTGGGACAGCAACATCCACTACTTCTATAACGGTGCCCGGGACGGCATCTACTTCGAAGATCCGGAAAACCTGGAAGCTCTGGTGGGCCTCCATCAGGAGATCGTAGATCACCGGGAAGAGCTGGATAACGACCGCCTCTACGGCGAACGCACCCTCACCCTGTCCTTCGATTTCCAGCGGAAAGGTCTTCTGAATCTAGACCGAACCTACACCGTTCCCCGCAGCCTGCTCTACAAGTCCGAGAATTTCAAGACTCTGTTCGAATCCGATGAATTCAAGGATCTCTTCACCATTTCCCACGCGGAGGAATCCATCAAGGACAACTACTATGACCCCCGCCTTACCATGAGCGAGATGGTGATCACCGATCCCATGCACAGCTACAAAGGCAATGCCCGCATCACCGTTCCTTCCAAGATGGCTGAGCTTTCCGCCTGCATGGACCGCGACATGCGGAACATGACCGCAGAGGATCTGGCCCAGCAGCGTCAGAGCCTGGCACTGATCGAAATCACTTATGAGATCAAGTCCGCCAAGGGTCTGAACCTGAGCAGCGACAGCGTCAGTTACAAAGAACCGGATGCAGGATACTACGATGCCTACAGTGTCCTCTCCTACAACGTACTGCCCTGCTGCACCGAAACCATCCAGTGGCTGAAGGACAACGGTCTCTGGGAAACCGTCTCTCTGAATCCCGATAAAGTGCTGCGCGCCGACGTTTACCTCTACGATGCAGAGCTGCAGAAGTACGATTCCGAAACTGGCGAGCACTACTATCTGGATCCCAAGAGCGGCGACCGGATCTATGCCGGCGTCACCACCGAAGAGTTCTACGAAAAATTCGGTTACGGCTACGAAAATCTGGACCTCCTGCTTGCCACCATCAAGGGCCCCGGCCTTACCGGTCCCCTTCCCATCGATGAATATCTGGATACCTCCAAGGCCATCCAGCTGGGTGAAACCGCAGAAGAACGGGCCGCGCTGATCCAGAAGTGCATTGATCATGCCACCAGCTACAGAACCACCACCGCCGACCGTTACTATTACGTATCGATCTGGTACTGCACCGATGTGGACGAAACCGGCCAGGCCCGGTTCAGCAATATGCATCTCTACCTGCCCGATGTGGATTTCCTGGGGCTGTAAGCGGGTGCACTGAGGCATTACAACAGGAAGCGCAGACAGCGGCTTCCACAACAAAACCAAAAGGGATATGAAAAAACCGCCAAAGGCAATTGCCTTTGGCGGTTTTTATTGCGAAGTGTTTTTTAGCAGGCGTATCTTCCCTTGCCGGGAGATACCAATGCCTTAGCAGGCCTTGGTTCTGATCTCTTCCAGAAGCTTTTCGATCAGTGCTTCGGGAGTCATAACGCCCAGGTCACCAACCTTGCTGGAAGCAACGGTAACGGTACCGGCCTGTTCTTCCTGTTCACCAACGATCAGTCTGTAGGAGTCTCTCAGGTTTCTGGATTCGCGGATCTTGTAACCGATCTTTTCGTTTCTGGCGTCTACTTCAACGCGCAGACCTGCTTCTTCCAGCTGCTTCTGCAGTTTGAAAGCGTAGTCGTTGTATTTTTCGGTTACGGTCAGGATCTTCACCTGTACGGGAGCCAGCCACAGAGGATACTTGCCGGCGAAGTGTTCGGTGATGATACCGATGAAGCGTTCGATGGAACCGAAGATAACGCGGTGGATCATAACGGGACGATGCTTTTCGCCGTCGGTGCCGACATAGGTCAGGTCGAAGCGCTGAGGCATCTGGAAGTCCAGCTGAATGGTACCGCACTGCCAGGTTCTGCCCAGGCAGTCTTCCAGGTGGAAGTCGATCTTGGGGCCGTAGAATGCGCCGTCGCCTTCGTTGACGATGTATTCCATCCCCTTTTCTTCCATGGCTTCGCGCAGAGCGTCGGTAGCCATATTCCAATCTTCCTCGCTGCCCATGGAGTCTTCGGGTCTGGTGGACAGTTCTACGTGGTACTTGAAACCGAACATGTTGTAAACGTCGTCGATGAAGTCGATAACGCCCTTGATTTCGTCCTTGATCTGTTCGGGCAGCATGAAGATGTGAGCATCGTCCTGGGTGAAGGTACGAACTCTCATGAGGCCGTGCAGTGCGCCGGACAGTTCGTGACGATGTACCTGGCCCAGTTCACCCATGCGGATGGGGAAATCTCTGTAGCTGTACATCTTGCGCTTGTAAGCCAGCATGGAGCCGGGGCAGTTCATGGGCTTGATTGCGTAATCACCGTCGTCGATCTTGGTGAAGTACATGTTGTTCTGGTAGTGATCCCAGTGACCGGAAGTGTGCCACAGGGCTTCGGACAGGATCAGAGGAGTCTTGATTTCATCGTAGCCTCTCTTGCGGTGTTCCTGTCTCCAGAAGTTTTCCAGTTCGTTGCGGATGATCATACCCTTGGGCATGAAGAAGGGGAAGCCGGGGCCTTCTTCGTAGATGGCAAAGAGGTCCATTTCCTTGCCAATTCTGCGGTGGTCTCTCTTCTTAGCTTCTTCCAGCATGTTCAGGTACTGATCCAGCATGGCCTGGGAGGGGAAGCTGGTGCCGTAGATTCTCTGCAGCATCTTGTTCTTTTCGTTGCCTCTCCAGTATGCGCCTGCAACACTGGTCAGCTTGATTGCCTTGATGGCACCGGTGCTGCCCTTGTGGGGGCCTGCGCACAGGTCGGTGAAATCGCCCTGCTTATAGAAGGAAATGGTGGAGTCTTCGGGCAGATCGTTGATCAGTTCTACCTTGTAGGGTTCCTTCATTTCTTCTGCCAGCTTCAGAGCCTCTTCTCTGGGCAGTTCGAAGCGTTCCAGAGGAATGTTGGCCTTGACGATCTTCTTCATTTCCTTTTCCAGAGCACGCAGGTCTTCATCAGTGATGCGGTGATTCAGATCGATGTCGTAATAGAAACCATTGTCGATGGCGGGGCCGATTGCCAGCTTTGCTTCGGGGAACAGATGCTTTACAGCCTGTGCCAGAATGTGAGAGCTGGTATGGCGGAAGGTCTTGCTGTCTTCACGGGCTTCGAATTCCTTATATTCCTGACCGTTCAGAACTTCTGCTTGATTGCTCATTTCATATCCTCCTATTAAAGACAAAAGGCGAAAAAGGGCCTTTTATCGCAGTTTGCTACCCTACATTATAATTTTTTGTACATACGTTGTCAAGCGTTGGTAGATGGAAAGGATTTGAAAACGCATTGAAATTCCTGCAAATCTCAGCGAATCATCAGAATTCCTTCTGTTCGTAGCGAGCCTGACGGCACACCTCCGTCACCCGCAGAAACGGCAGCCGGAACAGGTCGGGGCAGGTATAGGTCAGCGTTACCTGGACGGAAGGGATCTCCCCTTCTGCGTCGAAGCCCTTCTCCGCATCAAAGAGCTCCATTTCATAGGTGAGGACGCCCTCTCCACTTTCCGCCAGGGCCTCTCCTCCCTGCTCCACAAGGTGTGTGACAAAGGCGCGGGCCTCTGTTTCCGAAAAGATGAAAGCCCCTTGACCAAAGGCGTTCTCTTCAAAATACAAGGCCGCACCCGACGCACATTCTTCCGCAAGTCCCTTCAGATATTCCTGAAGCTGAATGTAATGAGCCAGATCCCCCTGATAGACAAGAAAGGTGATGCTGACCAGAAAAATACTCAGGAACACAAGAAAAGTCTTCACGTCAGTACCTCCTCATTCCGGCAGACGTTCGCTGGCCAGAGTCCCTCTGACCGTGTATGTCATTCGATTCTTTTCCGCGGCGATGCCCAGAAAACTTCCGCCTGCCATGATCCGATCCACCGGCACGGAGACGCTGTAATGGATCAGCCCCCGCTGCCCGGAAGGATCGAAATAATTGATGCGATACCGGCGGGTCTCCGTCAGTTCCAGCCCGATCTCTTCTTCCGGGATCCCCAGCCCTGTCGAAAGAGCTTCCAAAAGTCCGTTCTTGATGGACTCCGTGAAGCAGCCTTCCTGCCGGGCCAGTTCCCCTGCCAGAAGGACCTGTTCCTGCAGATAGCTTGCCGCTGCGTGGTTCCTTTGGTCCAGCGCATACTGGGCCAGAAAGAGCATCATCAGGGGCAGTACCGCCGCCAGAACAATGAATTGTTTCACACCGCCCCACCTCCTAAGGAAAATTGGTACGGACCCGGATCTCCTGCTGCCACACCTCTTCCACCGTGGTTTTCACGGAATTTTCATCCCCGGCTACCAGCTGAAAGATGGACACGCCCAGCAGGACCGTGGCCAGCATGACGATCAGCTGTTTCATTAGGGTGTGGTGGTGCTCAGAACCGTGCTGACTTCGCCGGAAATGGCATTGTTCAGGGTTTGTGCAGTGCCCTCATAGGACAGAACGAAACCGGCCAGGGCAACGCCCAGAATGATGGTTGCCAGCATGACAATAAAGCTTTATATAGCTCTTTATAACTCTTCGCGCGTATAGGTACCATTACATATCTTCTCATAACTTCTCATAAGTTCTTATATCGTTCATTTTCAAATGTTCGCTTGTTATTATGGATGTTATGATTA
>SVCU01000020.1 GCA_015058215.1 Clostridiales bacterium | reverse complement strand
AAAACGTATTCTACTGTATCGACAACCTCACCTTCTGCTTCAAAGGTGACCGTGTAGCGGTTTGCGGTGTAAACCGCATTTACCGTGATATTGCCTGCCCCTAGCACATAGGGTTCCCAGGCGGCCGTGTGGCCAATTTTGCCGGGCAGATTGGGTGCATTGAGCGTTTCGCTTTCGACAGTGAATTTTACCGTGCCGACCAGAGTACTGCCATCCATAAAGGTGGCCGTATACTGAATGGCGGTATAGACGGGTTCTACGGTGATGCCGCCGGCAGGGAACGCATAGTTGGACCACTTGGCGGTATAACCGACCTTAGCGGGAACTTCCGGTTCGGCAATGGATTCGCTTTCCACGGTGTAGGGAACTTCCGCCACCGTCTCACCGGCTTCATCTACAAAAATCGCGGTATAAGTGATTGCGGTGTAGACGGGTTCTACGGTGACGCCACCGATCACAAGTTCGTAAGCATTCCACTCGCCCCGGTATCCTTCTTTTGCAGGAACCGCAGGTGCTTCAATGGATTCCGTTTCCACCGTGTAAAGGATTTCATCTACGATACCGCCGGCTTCATTCTTAAAGACCGCCTTGTATTCAATTGCGGTATAAACCGGTTCTACGGTGATACCGCCTACGGCAAATTCATAATCTTCCCAGACACCGGTATAGCCGGTCTTTGCGGGAACTTCCGGTTCGGCAATGGATTCGCTTTCCACGGTGTAGGGCACCATGGCCACAATACCGCCTTCTCCATCCAGGAACATGGCAATGTAGTTTTCTGCCGTGTAAACCGCATGGATGGTCACATCACCGGTCAGTTCGTATTCTTCCCAGGTGCCGATGTAACCGGCCTTCGCGGGTACTTCCGGTTCTTCCACAGAGGCGCTGCCCGCTGCAAACTGTACGGTATCAACGGGTTCTCCGTTTGCTACAAACGTAGCGGTGTAATAAACGATGGCAGGAGGTGCGGGAGGCGCAGGCGGCGTTACGGGACCGCCGGGGTTCGTTCCGGGCGTGGTACCGCCCTCTTCTTTCCCGGTTTCTTCACCGGAGGAGGCGGAGCCGGCCTCTACTTCTTCTCCGTTGATCACAACATTTTCAGAGGTGTCGGAAACCAAATAATCCGAATCATCGGGAATGGTCACATTTACATGATCCGCTGCGATCAGAACCATGCCGTCAATTTCCCGGTCGGTCAGATCGTACTCGCCGCTTTCGTTGATGTATACGGGAATGGCGCGGTGCAGGATCGTCACTTTGGAGGCGCGGTCGATATTGGCCTGCGGGGACAGCAGATCCGCCGCGGTCCCGTTTACGATTCCGCTTTTCACCATGGCGGCAACGTAACCGACCGCATAGTCACTCACGTGATGATCGTCTGCATAACTGCTCAGATCGTAATCTTCAAGGGGTTCGATCTGCAGGGCGCGGCCCAGCATCACCATCGCCTGTTCACGGGTAATGGGATCATCGGGGTTTGCGTTGGTGCCATCGCCCTTCATGATGCCTGCAGCTGCACAGCGATTCACATAGTCAAAAAACCAATCGCTTTCCGAAACATCGGCAAAGCCATAGTCTTCTGCTTCCGGAAGCTGCAGCAACCGGCAAAGGATGGCCGCCATCTGACCGCGGGTCAGGAGACCGGAAGGGTCAAATCTGCCGTCATAGCCCTGAACGATTCCATAATCGCTCCAGCGTTCAATGGCTTCTTCCGCCCAATGTCCATCTATATCATCGTATTCGGCAGCCGCTGCCGGGACAGCCGATATACAGATCATCAGCAAAATCAAAGTCAAACTGACTAAAAACTTTTTCTTCATGGAAGAGGTTCCTCCTTCATGCCTTGAATTCTTGTTCTCGTCTTTCTCTTTCCCAAATGCCTATCGGCTCTGTGCTGTCTTCCGGATGAAGCACAGCACAATTTGATCATGTTTGGTTGAAAAAACGAGAAGTCCTGAAACTGTAAGAGCTTCAGGACTCCTCGTATCTTAGCCCTTACTGAAAAGGTTTATTTATGGAATTTATTTTGCCAGCAGGTAGTTCATCAGAACCTGTGCGGTCTGTGCGCGAGTAGCATCGCCCTGGGGATCCAGAGTGCCGTCTGCATGGCCGTTGATGATGCCGTTTTCGTTGGCCCACTTCTTTGCTTCCAGAGCCCAGTCGCTGGTTTCTTCGTGGTCTGCAAAGTCGCTGATGTCGTGGTCGGAAGCAGGTTCGCCTGCGAAGCGCCACAGCATGGTGGCCAGCTGTTCACGGGTGATTTCTTCTTCGGCATTGGTGCCGTCGGAGATGCCGTTTTCGATGGCCCACTTCTGAGCGGCTGCGTACCAGTCTTCACCTTCTGCGACAGTCAGGTCTACACCGGCCAGACGAGCCAGAATGGTCCATACCATTGCACGGGAAGTGGTTGCTTCGGGAGCGAAGGTTTCTTCACCAACACCGTTCATCAGTTCACGAGCGGATACGAAATCGATGGCATCTTCTGCCCAATTATCTTCTGCAACGTCTTCGAAATCGGTGCTGTTATCGACGACCTTGACCACTGCGCCGGCTGCAACTGCGGCCTTAACGCCTTCATCGGTCAGAACGGAGTCCATCAGAACGGTTTCGGTACCGTCGGGGTTTACCACTACAACAACGGTGCCGGGGCCTGCTGCTGCAACATCTTCCACAGGAACAACAACTTCAACAGGAGTGGTGCTGGTGGAAGTTACAGTGAAGGTACCATCTTCGTTATCCTTTACTTCGGTGCTGGGAGTGGGAGCTACGGGAGCAGGAGTAGGAGTGGGTTCGGGTACGTAAGGAGCTTCGAATTCTACGGTGAAGGTCTTTACATCGCCGACGGTGTAGCTTTCGGTTTCATCTTCAGGATTGTAAACCTTCAGTTCCAGAGTGACCACCAGATCAGAGGTCAGGCTGTCCAGATATTCTTCGCTGAAGAATGCACCGCAGTTGAATTCCTGTACAAAGGTCAGGATATCGTTGTAGGTTACATCCACTGCGCCAGGGATGCCTTCGGTCATCTTGCCCATGATGTTAATGGACTGGTTGGCCTTTACTTCGATGTTGTTGCCTTCCAGAGGTACCAGTACCCAATCTTCAGAGTAGTTGGTGTACTGACCAGCCAGGTAGCCGTCGCCGCTGCCATCAGCTGCGAAAGTAACATCCTGATTTACGGTCAGAACATAGTCTGCGATCCAGGAGCCGTAGGCTTCCTTCTGCATGGCAGTGGGTTCGTCAGCAACGAACTTCAAAGCGAAAGTCAGTTCGGGATCGGTAACGGTGATTTCGGTCACGGTTGCGGTGGGCAGACCGGAGAAGGTGTAAGCTTCGCCGATGGTGTAGCTTTCGCTTGCATCTTCGGGATTATACAGCTTCAGTTCCAGAGTGACTTCCAGGTCACGGTTTTCTGCCAGGAACTCTTCGGTGAAGAATACGCCGCAGTTGAATTCCTGTACGAAGGTCAGAACGTCATTGTAGGTCAGGTCCTGAGCACCTTCGATACCGGCAGTCAGTGCTTCCATGATCAGAACGGGTTCGCCTGCAGTTACAGCCACATCGCCTTCTGCGGGAACTTCGATCCATTCATATTCGCCATACTGACCGGACAGATAGCCGTCAGCATCTTCGCCCAGACCGAAGGTAACATCCTTGTTTACGGTCAGAACGTAGTCTGCGATCCAGCTGCCATAGACAGCCTTCTGTGCAGCGGTAGCTTCGTCAGCAACGAACTTCAGAGCATAAGTCAGGCTTGCTTCATCCAGATCGGTCACGGTTGCGGTGGGCAGAGCCACGGAGAAGACCTTTGCTTCACCGATGGTGTGGCTTTCGGTTTCTGCTGCAGGATTGTACAGCTTCAGTTCCAGGGTAACCTTCAGGTCACGGTTTTCTGCCAGGAATTCTTCGGTGAAGTATACGCCGCAGTTGAATTCCTGTACAAAGGTCAGAACGTCATTGTAGGTCAGGTCCTGAGCACCTTCGATACCCTTGGTCAGTTCTTCCATGATCAGAACGGGTTCGCCGGCAGATACTGCTACGGAGCCTTCTGCGGGAACATCGATCCATTCATATTCGCCGTACTGGCCGGACAGGTAGCCGTCGCCGCCTTCCTTGGCGAAGGTTACGTCCTTGTTTACGGTCAGAACGTAGTCTGCGATCCAGGAACCATAGTATTCCTTCTGCTCCTCAGTTACGTCATCGGCGACGAACTTCAGGGCGAAGGTCAGGTCTTCAGCATCCAGCTCTGTCACGGTTGCGGTGGGCAGGGCAGGTGCTGCGTCAGCGAATGCGGCTGCGGGCAGCATTGCCATAACCATGACAACGGCCATCAGCATTGCGAAAAATTTCTTTTTCATCACATTTCCTCCTGTTAAAATTTTGAACGATATTTATATAAAAAGATTTTTGGGGATCAATCGGCGCCGAGGCGTTGACTTTCTGCCAAGATCTTTTCATACCGTTTTTGTTTTTCCGGATTGAATCTGCCGGCACAGACCGGACATCCGCATTTCTGCGGGCCCGTTCGGGAACTGACCAGCGCCTTCCATTCATGGCCGTCACTGCATTTCCACCAGACTTTTTTGCTGCTCCCGGGCGGCACCATCTGCGGTGTCAAATTGCCGTTGAGGTGAGGATGCCACTGCGCAGCGATTTTGGGATATACCGTTTGCAGATCATTGAAGCCCGGCAGCACCCTACGGTTCGCACAATAGGGACAACCGGATCTTTCCTGGGTCCGATGGGCAATGATTGCCTGGTATTCATGGCCCTTTTCACAGATCCACCAGACCTTTCGATTGCTGTAAGCCGTTACCGTCTGCGGGGTCAGAAGTCCGTTCTTCACCGGATGCCATTCTGCCGCCACCTCCGGAAACAAGGTGGCCAAATCGTTTTTCCCGGGAAAGATTACCTTTCCGGCACAGGCCGGACACCCGGCATGGTTCGTCGTACGGGATCTGACCGATGCCTGCCACTCATACCCGCAACTGCAAAGCCACCAGACTTTCTTACGACTGCCGGCCGTTACGGTTTGTGGAGTCAAGACCCCGTTTTTTGTCGGATGCCATTCTGCCGCCACTTCGGGGTGGGTCGTACCCAGATCGTTTTCTCCCGGCAGAACTCTTCGATTGCTGCAATAGGGGCATCCGTTTCCATTGGTTCGTCCTTTTACAACCGCCTGCCATTCGTGGCCTTTCCCGCAGCACCACCACACCGATTTCCGCGAACCGGGTGTCACATCAGCCGGTGTCAGATCACCGTTTTTCTCCGGATGCCATTCTTTCGCGAGGTCCGGATATGCTGCAGCAAGGGACGATTCTCTCATTTTTCTCTCCTGAAGCAGACAAAGTGCAGCTTCCAATCTGCCTTTTGCCTCGAAGCCAGTGGCCCGCAAATCGTGGATTTTAGACCACTAAAAAAACCTCTGCCCCTTGCAATTCAAAGGGGAGAAGGGTATAATGAACGTACAAAATGAAGACGAATTCTTTCTGCATTTAAACTTGTGGTTGGTTTGCGTCCAGTTTTGTTGTCTTTATGTAATTGGATTGAAACCCACGATTTGTGGGTCATTTTTTATTTTTGTTCTCTTACCCAACGTTGAAAGGTTCCATGGGATACTTCCAGGCGCCTTGCCGCTTCTCTTCCTGAGATTTCCCCCTCCTTCCACTTCCGGTAGATCGACTCGTAACCGGAACCGCGCTCCTTTGGTCTACGGCCGAACCTGACCCCGCGGGCCTTCGCTGCGGCAATACCCTCCGCCTGCCTTTGGCGATTAAATTCACGTTCTGTCTGTGCCACATAACTGAGAAGCTGCAGCACGATATCCGCGATTAATACACCGGTCAAATCCCTGCCTTGCCGCGTATCCAAAAGCGGCATGTCCAGCACAACGATGGCCGCTCGTTTTTCTTTCGTAATATACCTCCACTGCTCCAGGATCTCTTCATAGTTCCGCCCCAGGCGATCTATGCTTTTGATCACCAGGATATCCTCCGGCCGCAGCCTTCGCAGCAAGCGTTTATACCCGGGCCGGTCAAAATCTTTTCCGGATTGTTTGTCCAGAAACACATTCTCTCTGGGTACACCGAATTCATCCATTGCGATTCGCTGCCTGTCTTCGTTCTGCTCCCTTGTGGATACACGGATGTAACCATAGGTTTTCATTTCAATTGCTCCTTTCGTTTTCATTTCGTTCAAATAAAAAGAAGATGAGAAGAACGGTCTGTTCTTTTCATCTTCTTGTTTTTTCTTTTGTGCAGCTGCGTATCCCCAATTGTTCAGCGCAGGGATCATTCGATATCCCGCATGCCGCGGGTGGGGGCAGCCGGCAGGTACAGGGTCACCCGGGTGCCCTCGCCTAGCTTGCTTTCCAGCTGGATACCGCCGCCATGGCCTTCCATGATCTGCTTGGCGATGGAGAGGCCCAGGCCCGTGCCGCCCATCTTGCGGGAATGGGCCTTATCCACACGGTAGAACCGTTCGAAAATGCGGGGCTGGTCCTCTTCCGGGATGCCGATGCCGTTGTCCGTCACATCCACGCAGACCCAGCCGCTGACCTTGCCGGTGCTGCGGCCGATTGCCCGTGTGGCCGCAGCGAAAGCGGCGCCAGCCGCACTGTCGGCACTTTCTTCCCGCAGGGAGATGCGGATGCTGCCGCCCTCCTGGGTGTATTTGATGGAGTTGGAGATGATGTTCAGAATGACCTGCTCCATGCGGTCCTTGTCCATGACTACCCGGAAGGTTTCATCCGCCGGCAGTTCTGCCGTTACGGTCTGTTCCTTCTGCTTGGCGGTCATTTCCATCTTGGTGACGCAGCTCTTCAGCAGGGGCAGGATGTCCGCCTCCTTCATGGCCCACTTTTCCTGCTTGTGGTCCAGGCGGGAAAGCTGCAGCAGTTCCCGCACCAGGCGGTTCATGCGGTCCGCTTCGGTATCCACGATGGACAGGAAGCTCTTGGCCGTTTCTTCATCGGTGACCATGCCGTCCAGCAGCGTCTCCGTATAGCTCTTGATGGTGGTGAGGGGCGTTTTCAGTTCGTGGGAAACGTTGGCCACGAAGTCCCGCTGCATGTTTTCCATCTTCTGCTGCTCGGTGATATCCTGCAGCAACAGGATCAGGCCTACGTCCGCGTCGGCATCATCCTTGAAGCGGTCGTAGCGCAGGGAGAAAATATGCCCTTTGTGTTCCAGAATGCTGTGGTTTCCGCCCTCTTCGGACTTTTCCCACATGGTATCGAAGGCCAGTTCCGAGCCGAATTCCGCTTCCACATCCTCGTAGGAAGGCTCCGCACCTTCCCGGATGGAGAGACCCAGCATCCGGATGGCCATGGGGTTCACCAGCAGCACTTTGCGGGTGTCTTTATCGATGGCCAGAAGACCGTCTGCCATGTATTCCAGAATGGTCTCCAGCTTGTTTTTCTCGTTGGTGATGGTGGACAGAGTCAGGTCCAGTTCGCCCCGCAGCAGGTTGAACATCTGGGCCAGCTGACCGATTTCGTCGTCGCTCTTGGCCTGGACCTCCTGAGAGAAGTCGCCCTGAGCCATCTTCTCCACCTTTTCGGACACATCGCTGATGGGAACGGTGATGCTTCGGGAAATCAGGTAGGCCAGCAGCACGGTGACCACCAGCGCCATGGCCAGCGAGTACAGGAAGATCTTCTGGGCCTGGTCCTGCATGGCGAACACGTTGGAAATATCAGCTCGCAGGCAGATGATCCCGATCACCTCTTCCCCGTTCTGAATGGGGAACACCAGATTCTTTACAGGCACACCGGAGGACAGGATCTGGTCCACTTCGGCGGTCCGGCCGTTGAAGGCCTGCACCAGTACGCTTTGGTCCAGCAGGTTCAGAGCGTTCTGATCCAGATAGTTTTCGTTGCCCGAGGCGATGATGGTGAAGGATTCGTCGATGACGAAGAGTTCCTCACGCAAGCTTTCCGACCACGCCAAAATATCGTTCCGGATCTGTTCCTGGTGGTCCCCCAGATCTTCGTAGTTCTGCAGGGTCAGGATGTTTTCCTGAACGATTTTGGTGAAACGGCTGCGCACGTCTTCCATCATGTAGTCTTCCAGTTCGCTGATCAGGAAGACACCGGCCACGGTCATGGCGATGGAAACCAGCAGCACGTAGATGAGGACGATCCTCCAGCGGATGCTTTTGAGAAAATGGAACCCTTGTTTCATGTGCGTTCTCCGCTTCGTTCTACGGTCTTGCGAAGTAATAGCCGATGCCGCGCTTGGTCAGAATGTACTGGGGCTCGCTGGAATTGTCCTCCAGTTTTTCCCGCAGACGGCGAACGGTAACATCAACGGTGCGGATATCACCGTAATATTCGTAGCCCCAGACTTCTTCCAGCAGCTGTTCGCGGGAGAAGACCCGGTTTTCCCGTTCTGCCAGATACTTCAGCAGCTCGAATTCCCGCAGGGTCAGTTCCAGGGTCTGGCCGTTCTTCCGCACTTCGTAGCGGTTCATATCGATTTCCAGAGCGCCGAAGTCCTTCACATCGGAGGGGGCCTCCTGCTTGCTGACCATCAGGTCCGTTCTGCGGATGTTGGCCTTGATGCGGGCGATCAGTTCCCGCATGCCGAAGGGCTTGGTGATATAGTCGTCTGCACCCAGTTCCAGACCCAGAACCTTATCCACTTCTTCTTCCTTGGCGGTGAGCATCAGGATGGGCACGGAGCTCTTTTCGCGCACCTTGCGGCAAACCTCGAAGCCGTCCATATAGGGCAGCATCACGTCCAGAAGGATCAGATCGGGGCCTGCGTTCAGAGCCTTCTGCAGGCCCTCTCTGCCGTCGTAGGCAGTGTCCACGTCGAAGCCTTCCTTTACCAGATTGAATTTGATGATATCAGAGATGGATTTTTCGTCTTCGATGATTAGAATTTTTTTCTTTTCGTCCATGACTTCCTCCTTGCCTTAAGGCAGATAGTTGAGCGGGTTCTTGGCCACGCCGTTGATTCGCACTTCGAAATGCAGGTGAGGACCGGTGCTGTTGCCGGTGCTGCCCATTTCTGCGATCTTCTGGCCTTGATAGACCTTTTCACCCACGCTGACCAGCAGCTTGCTGCAGTGGGCGTAGACGGTGGTTACATTGGCACCGTGGTTGATGCGGATCACGTAGCCGTAGGAGTTTTCCCAACCCGCCGACGTGACCTTGCCGCCGTCCGATGCCACGATGGCGGTACCCGTATTGTTTGCGATATCCACGCCATAATGCATTCTGCCCCAGCGGGTGCCGAAGCGGGATGTAATGGTGCCTCTGGTGGGATAGATGTACGTACCCGTGCCGATCCGGGCGGGGACAGGCTTCGTACCCTTCAGCACGATCTGGGAAATGGATTCCTTCAGAGTGGTGCTTTCCAGTTCTTCAGCCGCCACCACCATGCCGTTCTGGCGGGTGACCTTTGCCGTGACCTGGCGTTCGCCGTTGGTGCCCTTGGACTTCACCCGAGATTCTCCCTGGTACAAGGCCGAGGTTTCCTGATAGACGATATCGTAGGCCACTTCCTCCACGTAGGTTTCCGTGGAGACGGTTTCAACGGTCAGAAGAGCGGATACCTGGGAGAGGATGATCTCCTGACCGATTTTCAGCTTGTTGATTTCGATGTCCGGGTTCATGGCCCGAAGTTCCTTCTGGGTCATGCCCATGCGCTTGGCGATGGCACTGAAGGTATCGCCGGCAACGACGGTGTAGATCTTCTGGGCCGTGCCGCCGGTGCGAATGTAATCCTCCGCATCCACCTTGCGCTGCAGGCTGCCGATGTTGGTGGAGATCTTTTTGATCTCTACCTCCTGGGCGAAGCCCACCTGGGAGTAGTTTTTACCGTCCTCTTTGAAGGAATTGGTGAGACTGTCCAAAATGCTTTGGGCGGCCTCTTCCGTTTCCACCACCGCAAGAGTCTTGCCGTCCGCCACGATGGCGTAGGCATCGGTTTTCATATCCTGCAGATAGGACAGGGCATCCAGCACCTGATCCGGTGTATCCGCAGTGCGGCCCTGTTTCCAGACCCGCCGGAAGGTGATGTCTTCGTCGGGGTCCAGATAGACCTGAGAATTGTGTGCGGTGCTCAGTTTATCACCGATGAGTTCAATGGTGGTATAGACATCGTTCTGGCTCTTCACCAGACCCAGAACTTTGCCCTGGTAACTGTATTCGTAATAGGAAAGAGACCCGATGATGGTGCCGGCCGCAATGGCGATCACTGCCGCACCGCCCAGCCCCAGGAGCAGGAACTTCTTTTGGGCTTCGCAGAAAGCGGCGATGCCGTCCCAGATCTCGGCCAGAAGATGGTGGAAGCGCAGGCGGTTTCTGCGGTTCAGCCGCGCCGCCACCTTGCGGCGGCGAGCCGCCTTTTCCCGGGCTTCGTCTACGGCGGCCACCGTGCGGGATTCCACCTTCAGGTACTGGTAGCGCCATCTGCGGGGAAGCTTTTTCCAGACCTTCCGGACCCCTTTGTGGAGCAGGGCTCCCAGCTTTCCGGCAAGGGTCGGCTGCGCCGAAGGATCGGCGGCGGCTCCGGATTCTGAGGCCGCCGCTTCGGCGGCCTCTTCGGCTTTGTCGGCCGCCTCCAGTACAGCAAGCATCTCCGCCTCCCTGGCCGCCTTCTCCTTGCGCTGGCGGCGATGCTTGCTTTCCGCTGCCTCTGCCGTTACGCGCTGGGCCAGTTTCTCCGCTTCCATCTTTCGGAGGGCATCCAAAAACCGCTCCTCGCTGTCGTCGGCTTCCACGGTGGAAACCTTCTCCTGCGTGAGCTTTTCCAGAGCGTCCTTTGCTTCCTGGATCCGTTTATCTCGGTTTTCCCATTCGGCTTCCGAAGGATGTCTCATTTACTCGTCTCCTTCTGCGGTGAAGCAGCTGCAGCGGCTTCCGTCTTCCAGAAGGCCGGTGTCCTTGCACTTCTCGCAGTCATACTGCAGATCCATATACGTGGCGGTAAAGCCGTTTGCCTCCAGAAGGCGGATCTTTTCCTTCTGCAGGGCCGCAATGCGGTTCTTCTGGGTCTGCACCGCTGCGGAAGTCATGCCGCCGCCCAGAATGAGGCGGGAAAGATCCAGGGACAGGCGATGCGCCTCTTCCTCGATCTCCAGCACCCGGGGTACGGTGCGGTACACTTCCTGACGGCGAGCCTCCGCCTCTTCGGCGTGACGCTTGCGGGTCTCTTCGTAGCGGGCCATCCGGTCTTTGATCAGATCCTTCTTGCCCGTTTCGGCAGATTTTGCAGCAGTTCCCTTGCCCTCGCTGTTCCAGGCCTTCAGGATGCTGTTCACATAATTGATGTTGGGGTTGGAAATGCCGCTGGTTTTCTTGCAGGCTTCCAGTACGGTTTCCAGGTCGAAGCCCATCTGGTCAAACCAGATGTCCATGATGCGCTTTTCTTCTTCTGTGGCATTGCGGGTGAAGCCCAGGGCTTTCAGCACTCTGCGGTAGAGGTTGTGACGGGCATCGGTCTCCGCCAGATGCTTCTGGATCTCTTCGGGGGTGCGGATGCCCTTTTCGCACCATTCTCTCACCACGGTCCCCACATAGGCACAGCGGGTGTTCTTGCGGACGGTGCTGCAGTAGCGATAGGCTTCCACGATGCCTGCCGGGTCTGCACCGTAATCGGAGATCCAGCTGAGGATGGCTGCCGGTTCCTTGCCGTCAAAGACGCGGCCGGTGATCCGTTCGATGGCATTGTACATCCGCTTCACCGTCTGGTCGGACAGTTCTGCAGGGAGCTCCTTGGCGGGTTTTTTCTTCTTGCCCTTACCGAAGAGCTGCTCCTTCAGGCTGCAGAACCGCACCTTGTAGCGGAACCGGTCTTCCTTATCCGGATAGTGCTTGGTGATGATGCCCTTTTCTTCCCAGTAGGTCCAGGCTTTCATCACATCTTCTTCGTTGATGCCCAGCTCTCTGGCAATGGTGGGGTTATCCATGGCAGCGCCAAGGCCGGCATACATGAGGCCATAGAGGTAAACCTTCACGTAGTCGCCGGGGGCTCCGATCATGAATTCGCCGATGAACAGGTTTTCCACCCAGGTATCGTGCAGATAGTATTCTGTTTTCCGTTCCCGCTTAAAGTTCATGGTTTGCTTCCTTTATTGGTACGTAGGGCGGCCGGACTTTGCACTTGGCCGCCCGCAGCTTCTTAATTGGTTCTGGCTGCGTCCACAAATCGGGTCAGCTTATCCAGCCAGGTGACATTGACGGTCCCCGTGGGGCCGCTTCTCTGTTTTGCGATGATGACTTCGCAGTTGTTGGCATCTTCCGAGTCCTTATTGTAGTAGCCATCGCGGTACAGGAACATGACCACGTCGGCGTCCTGTTCGATAGCGCCGGATTCACGCAGGTCGGACAGCACCGGGCGGTGGTCCGGACGCTGGTCCGGGCTTCGGGACAGCTGAGACAGCAGGATGATGGGCACGTCCAGTTCTCTTGCCAGCTGCTTGAATTGACGGGACAGAGCGGTGATTTCCTGCTGACGGCTTTCCACCTTGCCTCCCAGAGTCATGAGCTGCAAATAGTCCACCACAATGAGGCCCAGGCCCTTTTCCGCTTTCAGGCGGCGGGCCTTACTGCGGATCTCACTGATGGAAACACCGGGGGTATCGTCGATGTAGATGCCGGCTTCTGCCAGACGGTCCACAGCCACGAAAATGCTGTCCCAATCTTCCCGGGACAGGTCGCCCACCTTCAGCTTGGCCATATCCACCCGGGATTCCATGGACAGGAATTTCTGGCCCAGCTGCTGCTTGGACATTTCCAGGTTGAAGATCAGCACATTGGCCTTGCCCTTGGTGGCGGCCTGGTGCATGACGCTCAGTGCGAACGAGGTTTTACCCATGGCAGGGCGGGCCGCCAGAATGATCAGGTCGGACTTCTGCAGACCGGCGGTCATTTTATCCAGATCCCGGAAGCCGGTGGTGAGGCCGGTGAGGCCGCCCTTGTTCTGGGACAGTTCGTCCAGGATCCGCACGTTGTCCATGAGGATATCCTTCAGGGGATCAAAGCCGCGGCTCTGCTTTCCCTGGGAAATGGCAAAGATGCTGCGCTCCGCATCTTCCAGGACCTCGCCGGGTTCCATCTGTTCGCGATAAGCGTTTTCCATGGTGTTGCCTGCTGCGGTAATCAGCTTCCGCAGGATGGCCTTCTGGCTGACGATCTCCGCATACTGCACCGCGTTGGCGGTGGTGGGGACCACAGTGGAAAGTTCTGCGATGTAGGCTCTGCCGCCCACCATCTCCAGGGTCTTACGCTTTTTCAGTTCTTCGGAAACGGTGAGCACGTCTACGGGCTCATTCTTCCGGGACAGGGTCAGGATGGCGTCAAAGATCTCCTTGTGCATTTCGCTGTAGAAATCCGCAGGGGTCAAAACGGCCTCCAGCTCCGGCAGAACCTCACGGTCCAGCAGGGCTGCACCCAGAACAGATTTTTCCGCCTCGTCGCTATGGGGCGGGATGCGTTCCATCTGGCTCATAAAAGCCTCCTTTTCCTGCGGGGCCGGTCGTTTCCGGAAGGCCCCGCCTTTCCCCCTTTCGGGTTATGCTACAACGTTGACCTGCAGTTTGGCCTTGACTTCCTGGTACAGGTGCACTTCTACCTGATAACCGCCCAGAGCCTTGATGGGGCTGTCCAGAACGATTTTTTTCTTATCTACTTCGATGCCGTGCTGGGCTTCCAGAGCTTCAGCGATGTCCTTACCGGTTACTGCGCCGAACAGTCTGCCGCCTTCACCGGCCTTGGTCTTGATGGTGATGCTGCTTTCCGCCAGCTTTTCGGCCAGCTTCTTTGCGGATGCCAGGTCCACGGCTTTGCGGGCAGCTTCCTGGGCCTGCTTTCTCTGCAGTTCCTTCACGGCAGCATCGGTAGCTTCCTTTGCCAGACCCTTGGGGAACAGCATGTTGCGGGCATAGCCGTCGCTTGCCTTTACTACGGTACCGGCCTTACCCAGACCCTTTACATCTTTCAGCAGAATGACTTGCATTGTATTTACCTCCTGTGCTTTCTCCCGTTTTCTGCGGCGCTGCCGCCGGGAGCCTTATTTGATCGGCTCTATTCCTCTTCCGCGAAGAGTTCACGAACCTGTTTCAATACTTCTTCTACAGTGCCTTCCGGCTGTGCACCGGCCATGGTCAGATGACCGCCGCCGCCCAGCTTTTCCATGGCGGTCTGCACATTGATATCGCCCAGAGACCGGGCGCTGACCATGGTGCCGCCCTTTTCGTTCTTGCCGATGACCACGCTGGCCTTCACTTCATCCACGTTCAGCAGAGCATCTGCCGCCTTGGACAGGATGATATGGATATCGGGGCCCTGTTCCTCGCAGGATGCGATGGCTACGCCGTTGGGCAGCACTTCCGCACCGGCCACGATGGCCGCCCGGATCTTGGTCTCGTTCCAGCCGTTCTGGAAGAGCTGGCGCACCCGGACCGTATCGGCACCGTTTCTCCGCAGCCAGGATGCCGCCTCAAAGGTACGCACACCGGTCTTGATGGAGAAGTTTTTGGTATCCAGCGAAATCCCGGCCAGCAGAGCTTCCGCCTCGTTTTTATCGATGATCTTCTTGCCGTCCACGCTGTACTGCAGGATTTCGGTGATCAGTTCGCAGGCGGAGGAAGCGTAGGTTTCCATATAGGCCAGCACCGGGTTTTCGATGCTGTCTTCGCTCTTTCTGTGATGGTCGATGACCACCACTTTTTCGCTGACGGAAAGAAGTTCGGGACGGTCCAGCAGAGAGGGCCGGTTGGTATCCACCACCACCATCAGGCTGTCCTTTTCCGCCAGGGAAAGGGCATCGTCGCCGGAAATGATCCGATGACCGGATTCCGGAGCCTTTTCCACCAGCTTGGCCAGAGTGCCTTCGTACCCGTCCATGACGATGTAGGCTTCCTTGCCCCGTTCGCGGGCGATGGCACAGATCCCCTGGGCAGCACCGAAGCTGTCCATATCCGGGTTTCTGTGGCCCATGACGAAGATCATATCGGACTGGTCCATCAGCTGGCGCAGGGCGTGGGCGAAGATTCGGGATTTCCCCTTATTGCGCTTTTCCACGGTCTCCAGCTTGCCGCCGTAATATTCGACCTTGCTCTTTTTCTTGACAACGGCCTGGTCGCCGCCCCGGCCCAGGGCCAGGTCGAGAGCCGCATTGGCGTACTCTTCCAGCTCCACCAGGTTCTTGCCGCCCACACCGATGCCGATGGAAACGGACACGGGGAATTCCGCGGAGGACTCAATGGCCCGCACGTCGTCCAGGATGGAGAAGCGGCCGGCTTCCATGCGTTCGAAATCCTTCTGCTCAAAGGTCAGGAAGTAGCGATGGCTTCTGGGCTTCACCACCGTAGCGGAATGACGGCTTGCCCACTGACGGATCACCGTTTCGATCTGGGCTGCCAGAACGGCCCGGGTATCGTCGGAAGCGCTGCTGAGGATCTCGTCGTAGTTATCCACCACCAGGATGCCGTAGCAGACCTTTTCTTCGTTGTAAAGGTTTTTCAGCGTTTCCAGAGCGGTCACGTCCGTCCAGTACAGCAGGGTCACATCCTGCTTGCTGATGTGGCCGGAGAAGGCTTTCACGCGGTAAGCGCGGTCCTTCCGCAGCACCAGATTGTAGCGGTCTGTATCCACCTTGTCGCGGATTTCCGCAGGCCGGATGCCCGTGGTTTCCGTAATGTTGCTGCGCAGGAATTCTGCGGTCTCGTAGATCTCGCCGAACTTATCGTTGAACCAGAGAATGGTGCCTTCCCCGCCCACCAGGCAGAGGCCTCTGGGGTCTCTGGTGATGAACTCTCTGGAAGTGGCATCCACCTCTCGCAGCAGTTCGTTTACGTATTTCTTCAGATCATCGCCCTTGATCCCCGTGTAGCTGCGGTAGAACAGGAACATGCCAATGCAGACCAGGCCCCCGGCAATACCGGCATACAGGTTAAAGAACAGCAGCACAATGGAGAGAAGCCCCACCACGACCATGCTGATCCGGAAATACGGTTTCATCAAATTTTGAAAGAATTTGCTATTCACTGGCGACCTCCTGAAAAAAGACATAGTCCACCGGATTTTATATTATACCATAATTCATTTGCACTTGGCGACCCTTTTTCTGCAAATTGTCTGTTGGATTAAACTTAACAGGCGCTATCGGGGAGGAGCTGGCCGCCGTCACCCTTCTCAGTTGGCGATTTCCGATCCGTTAACTTCGCAGAGATTGGGCAGGCGATGCAAACTCGCGCCCTTTTGTTAAGTATTATTGGTCTTATATAAAACCGCTTCTCTCCGAGTAAGCCATCCCGAGTCCCGGCGGGCGGGCAGAGAGTTCAAAACCCGTCCGCTCCGAGTACGCCGAGCTGACAGGAAGCAGTTTCTTTCGATTTAGAATAAAGGAAAGGCGGGCACGCCTGCGGGGGATCAAGCTGTGCCTTTCGAGAAGAATGGAATCGCTTTTCCGGCGAAGGAGGAAAGAGATTGGTTGCGGCGGATGCACTGTCTGAGTGCCCGCAGGGCACGAGTTTGCATCGCCTGCCCAATCTCTCCGAGAGAGCCGGTCAAAAGCGCCCATTCTTTGAGGGCTACAGCGAGATCCCCCGCAGGCAGCGTCCGCCTTCCCTCTGTTTTCAAAAAAGAAAAAACTGCTTCGTGTGCAGCGAAGCAGTTTTACATTCGAATTTGGACCGGCCAGGCCGGTCATTGAGCTGTGGCTGAAACTAGTCAGCAACGTAGGGCAGCAGGGCCATAACGCGAGCTCTCTTAACAGCAGTGGTAACTGCTCTCTGGTGAACTGCGCAGGTGCCGGTGATTCTCTTGGGCAGAATCTTGCCGCGTTCGGTTACATACTTCTTCAGCTTTTCAACATCTTTGTAATCGATGGTTTCAGCCTTGTCAGCGCAGAACTGGCATACCTTTTTTCTTCTCATGCCGCCTGCGGGACGTCTTCTTTCAATCATGTCTTCTTCCTTTCTCATTCCCTACAGTTTAGAAGGGAATGTCATCATCATCTTCCAGTGCGGAGAATCCTTCGGGAACCTGAGAAACAGGTCTTGCGGAACCGCCGCCATAATTGGACTGGCCGCCATAGCTGCCGCCAAAGCTTTCGCCGGCGTTGCTGCGGCTGCTGTCTGCCCGATCCAGGAATTCTACCCGATCGGCATAAACTTCGGTGGTGTACCGGGTTTCGCCGTTCTGAGTCTGGTAGCTTCCGGTCTGAATTCTACCCTGCACGCCGCAGAGTCTGCCTTTGGTCAGGAAGCGTTCGCAAAGCTCTGCACTCTTGCCAAACGTGGTGATCCGGATAAAGTCAGCGGTCTTTTCCTTAGCCATGGGTCTATCAACGGCCAGGGTAAAGGTGGCAACAGCCAGCTGGCTGTTGGTGTAGCGGACTTCGGGATCTCTGGTCAGTCTGCCGATCAGTACTACGGAATTCATAGGCTCACCTACTCTTCGTCCTTGTTTACGATGATGTGTCTGATAACGCTGTCGGAAATGCGCAGTCTGCGATCCAGTTCCTTGGGCAGCTCGGGCTTAGCAGTGAATTCGATCACTACATAGTAGCCGTCGTTCTTCTTCAGGATGGGATAAGCGAGCTTTCTCATACCCCAAACGTCTACCTTGCCGACTTCGCCGCCTTCTGCGATGATACCCTTAACGGTTTCGATCACAGCTTCCTTGCTTGCGTCTTCCAAATCAGCATCGATGATGAACATGACTTCATAATTGCTCATTTGTTTTCACCTCCCTATGGACTAAATGGCCCCCGTTCTCCCCAGGGGCAGAGAGCATGTTTGCGATGTTCGCAAACGAATGCCTGTATATTATGGCACAAGGGAAATCAAAAAGCAAGGCTTTTTTATGGGCATGCCTTGCTTTTTTTCGTTGAATTTTCAATGGCGGGCGGCGGCCTATTTCCGCTCTTCCGCTGCACGGGCGGCCTGCAGCTCTTCCAGTTTGCTGCGGACCTGTCCTTCGATGGTTTCCATCAGAGCGCCCCATTCCTTCTTGGGCACATCCTTGGTGGCCACGGGGGGCAGAATGGCGAAATCGATTACGCCGGGCTGGGGATAGCCCTTGGTTTCATAGCACTCCCAGGCAGGATTGATGACGCAGGGTACCACGCGAACACCGGCTCTGCAGGCCAGCTGCAGGCTTCCGTGTTTGAAGCTGCCCATTTCGGGGCCCAGGCTGCGGCGGCCTTCCGGAAAGATCACCATGTTGAAGCCTTCCTTCAGATATTTATTGCCGGTACGCATCACCTCTACGGCGCTGCGGGCATCGAGACCGTTGATGAAAATGCCGCGCATATCCTGGATCAGTTTGCCGTAGAAGGGGATCTTGCTCAGGCTTTCCTTGGCGATGAAGCTGATCTGGCGGTCTTTCATGACCGCACCGAAGGCCACCACGTCGCTGTAGCTCTGGTGGTTGCAGACAAACACGACAGGTTCATCTGCAGGAGGCAGATTCTCTCTACCCTGCACCCGCACTTCCACACCCACATACTTGCAGGCATCGGAACACAGGTTGTGGTAGATCTTGCGGATCACTTCTTTTTCTTCGGCAAACTTTCCTTCTGCGCGAAGCTGCATCATCTTCTTGCGGTCACCGTTGATCTTTACAAGATAGCCAACCAGAAACGCGAAAAGAGGTACGTTTTTTATGGCACTGAGTTTCATCGTTCAGTCTCCTTTGGCAAAATGGTTCGGGTTCGTTTTTCCAGGTCCCGGCGGGTCATGCGGATCAAACTTCCGCAGACCTCGCACTTCAGCAAAACATCCATTCCGCTGCGCAGCACCCGGAAGGTGCTGCCGCCGCAAGGGTGCTGCTTCTTCAGTTCCACCCGGTCTCCGGGTTCAATTATCATGGGCATACAGGGCTCCTTGCGGCGCGGCCGCAGATTGGGAATTGGCGGCCGCATCAGGCGCCGCCGGGCTGCAAATTGGGCGGCGCTTCCTACAGCAGATTCTTTTCGTATTCCACGTAAGCCTGGATCAGGGCTTCTTTCTTTTCCTGGGCTTCCTTCTGCAGTTCGGAGGCCAGAGCGTAATCCTTGTTGTCCAGAGCTTCCTTAATGCGGAACAGCAGGCTCTTGCGGGTCAGAGTGGTCTGGCCCAGATCCTGGCGCAGTGCGTTCACTTCGGCCCAGGCTGCATCGTCGTAATCGGTGCCGGTCTCTGCGGTATGGACTTTCTGGAACCGGCGCAGCAGAGCCATGGTATCGGGGATCAATCGTTCGTGCAGCTCCATGGACCACTTGTTCAGATACGCGGTCTGGTAGGAATCCAGCACCAGGTCGCTGAACACATCGCCCCGTTTCAGCACAGCGGTCTTTTCGGGATACTTCTGGAAGGCGGTAACGCTTTCCCAGACGGTGGCAGGAGCCTTGCCGAAAACTGCATCCCGTTCTTCCTGGGTGAAATCTTCGAAGACGTCCTCCTCGGTACGGTATGCGCGGCCTTCTTCCAGATAGAAGTCCTTATCTTCAGGTGCCTTGGAAATGCTGGCTTCCAGCTCTTCGGGAGTCTTTTCGGCTTCCAGCGCAGCCAGAACGCCGTCCAGCATGGCCATGTAGGAAACCGCAAACACCAGATAGGTGTTGTTCTTGGGATTGGGGGAGCGGAGCTCGAAACGGGTGGACCGGGGATTCTTCAGGTCGCGGATCAGGCCGGCCAGAACCGTACGGTTTCTGGAAGGAGTCAGCACATCCTGGCCCAGAGAAGTAACGATGCAGACGGGAGCTTCAAAACCGGGCTTCAGGCGGTTCAGCGCATCGTTGGTACAGGCCACGAATGCGTTCACCACTTCGTAATTCTTCAGAAGGCCCATGAGAGCGCCCATGCCCACAGGGTTCAGGAAATGCTTGTCAGGCTCCTTGGCGGCAAACAGATTTACCTTCTTGCCGTTCTTCAGGCGCAGCACTGCGCCCAGGTGGGTATGTTCCCCATTGCCGGCAACGCCGATGATGGGCTTGGCCATAAAGGTCACATCCAGGCCGTGGCTGCGGAAAATATCCTTAACGGTGTTGCGCACCAGGATCTCCACGTCGGACGCCTGCATCAGGGATTCGCTGAACTTCCAGTCGATCTCCAGCTGTTCCATGATGTGGTCGTAACGGCCGGAAGCCCCCAGCTTTGCCTTGATGCCGCCCACTTCTTTGTGACCCATTTCCACACCGATGCCGTACTGGTCCAGGAACACCAGACACTCTTCCAGTGCGGTGCGGACAGGGCCGCGGGTACGCTGCCAGTACTGTTCCTTCAGTTCCTGAGAGATGGACAGCTGCTCGCGGTTGGCCTTATCTTCCGGGGTCTGTACCCAGAATTCCAGCTCGGTGGCGCCGGTCATGGTGATGGTATCGATCTCATCGAAGGAATCGATGGGCAGATAGTCGAATACGTAGGGATGCTCTTTGAGTGCCTTCAGCACTTCTGCGCGGAAGGTTTCGCCGGCGCGGCGCAGCAGATAGCGGGACCCCACTTCCACCGTATCGTTGTGGAACAGATATGCGGGGATCCGCAGAGTACCGTTGGGCAGGCCGGTCTCCCGGTCGCAGCTGGCCAGATCGTAATCCACATACCAGTTAACGGTGCGGTCGGGGATCAGGTCGATCTTTGCGTTGTTCATGGCTGCGATCTTGGGCAGCACAACGCTGGAGCCGTCGGTCTGTACGCCGGTGGACAGGAAGCCTTCCACATCCTCCAGGAAAATCTCCATGGGGATCTTGGCATCGGTATTGTGGCCGCCCAGGTCGGTGCCGACCACAGAAACGAACTTCACTTCGGGATGCTGTCGCAGGATCTGAGTCAGGTCTTCCACCCCGTGGTTTTCTTTGGGAACGGTAAACAGCATTTTCTTCAGATCAAAGTTCATAGTGTTTCTCCTTCTTTGCTACAATGGTTGAAATCGCGTGATCGGAGGCTTCCGCAGCCTCTGCCGCAAACCTCCGCAGTTTAACTATTTAATATATTAGTATAGCCGCATTTTCGGTCCGCTTGCAAGGTTTTTTTGCAGGAACTGCCGGAAATTCCCTTTGTTCCCCGACAACTCTCTTTTTATACTGTGTCTGTGACGTCCCACTGCTACAAATTGTAAAATAATGTAAAAACCACCTTGCACCATTTGCCAAAATATGGTAATCTATTTCTGCGCGCAGATTCGTTAAAAACAATTTCACATCAAAAGGGATTATCACAATGACAGAAAACAAACTCACTGATATTGCAAACGGCCGCAGCAGCGCACCTTATCAGGACGGTATCTTTCGTATGCTTTTTTCCGACAAGGAACACCTTTTGGAATTATACAATGCTGTCACCGGCTCTAACTACGGTCCGGAAACCGACGTAAAAATCACAACATTGGAATCCGAAATCTTTGATAGAAGGAAAAATGACATCTCTTTCCTCATGAACGGAAAACTGATCATCTTCCTTGAGCAGCAATCCACATTAAATTACAATATGCCTCTCCGATTTTTGCTTTACTCCGCTAAAACTTATGGTACAATGGTGCCACAAGGAAAAATCTACAGAACGAAAGTGGTCCCTCTGCCAAAACCGGAATTCTTTGTTTTCTACACCGGCGAAGATACTTTCCCGGAACAGATAACCATGCTTCTTTCCGATTCTTTTCCGGAGCAAGATGAAATCACATTGGAACTCAAAGTCAACTGTTTCAATATCAATTATCCTCTCGGCGCAACGATGCTGGAACGCAGTGAGACACTTTTGGGTTACAGTTTTCTGATCTATCAAATTCGGGAAGAGCGGAAGAATGGTGTTTCCCTTACGGAAGCAATTGATCTTGCCGTCCGCAAGTGCAAAGCGGAAAAGCATCTGACCACTTTCCTGAATCGACACGAAGGAGAGGTGCGAGGCATGCTGTTCCGTTATTTGAACGATGACGAATTCCGCGATTTCTATTCAAAAAACGCCTACGAAGACGGCCACGAAGATGGTCGCAGCGAAGCGACCCTTGCCACTGCCAAAAAGATGAAAGCAAAAGGTTTCGATCTCGAAACCATTTGCGATATCACCGGTCTTTCTGTAGAAGAAATCAAAGCGTTGTAAATAACAGGAGGAGAGAAGTATGGCCAAGCAACGATTTCTTTTCGAAGTAACGAAATGTGAACAAACGGACACTGTCTCCCAAAACGATCCCCCTTTGATCGGCAGCGGAAACAAGATGCTCATCGAACTGATCCAGCAGGGTGTCCGCAAATTCGATTTGGTTTTGGATACCGAAACCGGAAGAGTCGATATCTCTCCGCGGTTTGAAGAAAATAAATAAACGCGTGCATTCCAAAGAGCGCTCCGAACGGCTCCGCCGTTCCGGGCGCTCTTTTTCATACCCGCTGGCGCGGCTGTCCCTACGGGACAGCCGCGCATACCTTTAGTCCCTCCATCCCACCCCCGGTCCATTTTTGTCTGCATCTCTATATCTATCTTGTCAAGTTATCTTCTGAAGGGGAGGATGATTTGATCAATCAAACCTAATTATCACCCCTTCAGTAAACCA
>SVCU01000019.1 GCA_015058215.1 Clostridiales bacterium | reverse complement strand
ATATTCCCTTCCTCAACGAAGTGGTCAACCTGATCTACCACATGGAGAACCGGGAACTGAACCGCTACGTGGGCAACTACGATAAATTCCGGGAAGTTTACGAGGTCAAGAAAGCCCAGCTGGAAGCCGCCTATAAGCGGCAGCAGCAGGAAATCGCCGATCTACAGGATTTCGTGAACCGCAACAAGGCCCGTGTGGCCACCCGCAACATGGCCATGTCCCGCCAGAAAAAGCTGGACAATATGGAACGGATCGAACTGGCTGCGGAAAAGCCCAAGCCGGAGTTCAACTTCAAGGTGGGCAAGACCCCCGGTAAGATGCTGATGGAAGCCAAGGGCCTGGTGATCGGCTACGACGAACCTCTTTCCAAGCCGCTGGATCTCACCTTCGAACGGGGGCAGAAGATCGCACTTGTGGGGGCCAACGGCATCGGCAAAACCACTCTGCTGAAGAGCCTTCTGGGGCTGATCCCCGCACTGTCCGGCACCGTGGAACGGGGCGATAACCTGATGATCGGCTATTTTGAACAGGAATCGGACCCCAACAACAGTTCCACCTGTATCGAAGAACTGTGGAAGGAATTCCCCGGCTTCAGTCAGTACGAAGTGCGGTCCGCCCTGGCAAAATGCGGCCTGACCACCAAGCACATCGAAAGCCAGGTACGGGTGCTCTCCGGCGGCGAACAGGCCAAGGTAAGGCTCTGCAAGCTGATCAACCGGGAGACCAACATCCTGCTGCTGGACGAACCCACCAACCATTTGGATGTGGATGCCAAGGAAGAACTGAAACGGGCTCTGCAGGCTTATAAAGGCAGCATGCTGATGGTCTGCCACGAACCCGAATTCTACGAAGGTCTGGTAAACCAGGTCTGGGACTGCACCAAGTGGACCACCAAGATTTTCTAAATTCACCGGCGGCCCTGCCGAAGCAGCAGGAAGTCCGAAAAGAAAGAGAAAGAGGATCGCTTACGCGATCCTCTTTTTACATGTCTGAAGGTATATTGCCGGCGTAAAAGTTTATTCCCGGTTCAAAAAGAATTCGGCATTGACCCGGCGGCCTTCGGTGCCGAAGTCCGGCTCCTGCGGCTGGAAGTCGAAGACCAGGAGCCCTTCCGTTCCGGGTTCCAGTTCAGCCAGTGTGCGGCCATCCCGGTCAAAGAAAGCGGTGGGGGCGGTCTGGAAACGGCTGGTGCTGTTGACGGAAGCCACCGCCATGCAGTTTTCTGCGGCCCGGGTGATCAGATGGCTCTTAATGATGCCGTAGCGCTCCGGATCGGGAGCTTCCGCAGTGTCCGAAAAGGCGATGATGCAAAGGGGACAGTCTGCCTGGAACAGGGAACGGAAGCTTTCGGGGAATCGCACATCGAAGCAGATGCGCAGGCCGATTTGGTTGCCGTCAATGGTGAAGATGCCATCCTTGCTGCCCCGGACAAAGTGATCGCAGTCCCAGCCCCAAAGGGCGGTTTTGTCGTAGGTGCCTGTCAGATTCCCGGCATCGTCAAAAAGAACCAGGGAATTGAATCGCTGTAGGGATGCTGCGGCGTTCTGCGGAGCCGCTTCGGGGGCAGAAGCGCCGGGTTCAAACCGGACGGTACCCAAAGCGATGTACAAGTGATGCCGGGCTGCCAGGGCGCTGACTTGGGCCAGAGCAGCCTTGATAGCCTCGGGAGTAATTGCCTCGATGGAATTTTCAATGGGCGGATATCCGCAGAGGGCACATTCGTGGAAGGCCAGCAGGCGTACGCCGGCAGCGGCTGCTTCTTCCACTGCCTTTTGAATGTGCTTCAGGTTTTCTGTAATGTTCCCCGAACTGGGGAAGGGGTAAACACCGATTTTCATGTTGTCACCTCATAAAAAGGTTCCTCTTCGTGCACATGGGCCGAGTAGTTTTGAGCTTTGTATAAGATTCGAAGAATCTGAACCTGGTTTCTGTCAGGATGGATTTCGTAAAATACCACGTAGTTTTCCACCGGCATTATGCGTATGGGATATCCGGAATCGCTTTCTTCAAGCCAAATGGGATACCGCTCCGGCATTTGTGACAGGCTGGAAAGTGCATAGTGAAGCTTATGAATGAAGCGCTGAGCACTTTGGATTGAAAAAAGTTCATTGGAAATGTATTCAGAGATTCCCAAGGTATCTTGTTTCGCTTCCGGTGAAATTCTTACACGGTATTTTCTCATAAACCAAATCTCTCGTTGACTTCTTTAAAAACTTCTTCGACGGAATAGCAAGGCCCGCGTCTTGCAGAATCGATCCCCTTTTGGATCTCGGCCATCAGTTCTTCCGGCGTGAGGTCATCAATGCAGGGGGGGAGCCGCAGATCGAAGGGCAGACCGCGCTGCAGAACGATTTGTTTATAGAACATATTGATGGCACTGGAAACGGGAATACCAAGCTCGGCCAAAATGGCCTCCGCTTCTGCTTTCAGTTCCGGCTCGATGCGGGCGTAGAGGTTTGCAGTCTTTGCCATGGTACAGTCTCCTTTCGGTTTTACTACATAAATTGTATACGATTGTACGTACAATCGCAATACAAATTTGCAGAAAAGAAAGAAGTGGAATAAAATGTAAATCCATAATACAATGCCTGGATAAAAATGTCAACTGCGCTTGGCGTGCGAGAACTGAAAAAGGAGCAGCGGAGCTGCTCCTTTTGGCTTGCGTTGTTCTGTTTGAAACCGGATCTTACAGGCGGTCTGCCATGTGCAGGATCAGGTTTTCGGTCTTTTCCCAGCCCAGGCAGGCATCGGTAATGGACTTGCCGTAGACACCGCCGCCGATCTCCTGACGGCCGTCTTCGATGTAGCTTTCGATCATGAAGCCCTTGACCATCTTTTTGATGTCGCTGCTGTACTTGCAGCTGTTGAGCACTTCCTTCACGATGCGGACCTGCTCGAAGGGGTTCTTGCCGCTGTTGGCGTGGTTGGTATCGATGATGACTGCGGGGTTGGTGAGATCGGGTTTTTCGGCATAGAGCTTGCAGAGCAGCATCAGATCCTCGTAATGGTAGTTGGGCAGGGAGTTTCCGTGCTTATTGTTGTAGCCGCGCAGGATGGCATGGGCATAGGGGTTGCCCTGAGAGTGGGCTTCCCAGCCGCGGTAGATGAAGGTGTGCTTGTGCTGGGCGGCGGTGATGGCGTTCATCATGACGGACAGGTCTCCGCCGGTGGGGTTCTTCATGCCCACGGGAACGGAGATGCCGCTGGCGGTGAGACGGTGCTGCTGGTCTTCTACGGAGCGGGCACCGATGGCCACGTAGGCCAGGAGGTCATCCAGGTACTTGTAGTTTTCGGGGTACAGCATTTCGTCGGCGCAGGAGAAACCGGTTTCCCGCAGGGCTCTCATATGCAGCTTGCGGATGGTGACGATGCCTTTGAACATATCGGGCTTACCGTCGGGCTTGGGCTGGTGCAGAATGCCCTTATAGCCGTCGCCGGTGGTTCGGGGCTTGTTGGTGTAGATGCGGGGTACGATGAAGATCTTATCCTTCACCTGTTCCTGGATCCCGCGCAGGCGGGTGATGTAGTCGATGACGCTGTCTTCGTTGTCTGCGGAGCAGGGTCCGATGATCAGCAGCAGTTTATCGGATTTGCCGCTGATGATATTCTTGATTTCCGCATCCCGTTCATCGAAGATTTTGGAAAGATCGCCGCTGAGGGGGTACATCTCCTTGACTTCCATGGGGATGGGGAGTTTACGTTCAAAAAGCATGTTCATTATAGTTTGTGTCCTCCGGTGTGTGGATGGCCGCTTCGGGCGGCCCGGGCCTGTTATCTGCGGCCGCTCCGGGCGGCCGGTATCGCGTAATTGTTATTTTTGATCGAACCAGGAACGGCGTTCCGTGGACAGACGCATTTTCGCCTGCATACCTTCGCGGTCGTCCTGGGCCAGCATGTCGCGCAGGGAGGAGAATTCCTCCAGGAATTTATCCATCTGGCGCAGAAGGGCGGATTTGTTCATCAGGAACAGCTCGCTCCACAGCACGTCGTTGATGCGGGCGATGCGGGTCAGGTCACGGAAGGAGTCGCCGGTATAATCCACCAGATGATGGCTGTCGCTGCAGGTCATGAGGCTGACGGCGATGCAGTGGGTCAACTGGGAAACGAAGCCGATCATCTCGTCGTGCTCTTCGGGAGAGAGAACGGAGATCCGTTCGAAGCCCAGGAATTTGCCCAGACGCTTGCAGCTTTCGATGGCTTCCGGGGTGTTGGTCTCCGTGGGGACAACGATGTAGTTGGCACCCTGGAAGATCCGGCTGTCGCTGTTTTCCACGCCGGAAACTTCGCGGCCGGCCATGGGGTGAGCGGCGATGAATTCTACGCCCTTGGGCATGTAAGACTGCACTTCGCGCACCAGGCAGCTTTTGACACCGGTGATGTCGGTGACCAGGGTGCGGGGGCGGATCAGATGTGCATAGGTTTTGATCCAGTGCAGGAACGTGGTGGGATAGAGACCGAAGATGATCAGATCGGCTTCGGCGATGAGGGCATGGTCCACTTCAGTGGAGCCGTCAACGATAATGCCTTCCTGCAGCGCATAGTCGATGGAACTCTGCTGGTCGGAAATGGCGGTCACGTGGAAGCCCCAGCGCTTCAGGGCTTTGGCATAGGAGCCGCCCATGAGGCCCAGGCCCACGATCAGTACTTTGGAATTTTCATCAAGACGCATTGGTTACATTCACCTCTAATTCTCGGATCCGGTCAAAGAAGTCGGGGAAGCTTTTGGCCACGGCTTCCGCACCGCAGATGGTGCCGCCGGTTTTGGAAAGAAGCACGGCCATGGCCATGACGATGCGATGGTCGTTGTGACCGGAAATGACTTCTTTCGGTGTGTGCAGGGTCCCGGAAGTGACCCGAATAGTATCTTCTTCAACAGTAACAGCGATGCCGCATTTCTGCAGTTCCTCCGCCATGGCCTGCCCCCGGTCGCTTTCTTTGATGCGAAGCCGGCGGGTCTCGGTAAAGGTACCGCCATGAAGGGCTGCGGCTGCGGCGAAGAGAATGGGCCCCAGATCGGGGCAATCCTTCAGGGAAAGGGTGGCGGGGCCGTCCTGCAGGGCTTTGAAATACTGCCGGTAGACCCGGTCGCCCTGGCCGCTGTCCTCCCGCAGGCCGGTAACGGTGACGCTGCCGCCCAGCAGGTTCAGTGCTTCGTAGAAGGCGGCATTGGAATAATCCCCTTCCACGGAGGTTCCGCAGGGGCGGTATCGCTGACCGCCGGGAACGGACAGGGTACGGTCATCCAGCCAGCAGGCTCGGATGCCGAATTCCGCAAGAGCGCGGAGGGTGAGATCGATGTAGGAACGGCTTTCTACGGTGCCTGTGAGGGCGATGGTGCTGTTTTCTTCCAGCAGGGGAAGTGCGAAGAGAAGCCCGCTGATGAACTGGCTGCTGATATCGCCCGGCAGAGTAAAGGTGCCGCCGGAAAGCTTGCCGCGAACCTTCACCTGCTTGCCGTCATTGGCGAAGAAGAGACCGCGCTGTGCGCAGAGCGTCTCGTAGACGGAAAGGGGGCGGGACAGCAGCTTGGGGGAGCCTTCCAGAACGGATTCCCGTTCGCTGAGCAGGCAGATGGGGAGGAAGAACCGCAGGGTGCTGCCGCTTTCCCGGCAGCGCAGAATATCACAGGGCTGCAGGGCAGAAGGGTCCAGACCCTCCATGGTGACGGTATCGCCTTCGTAAGTCCAGGAAGCTCCCAGAGCTTTCAGGCAGTCCAGGGTGGCCAGGATGTCCTGGGAAGGGGCGAGGCCGTGGATCACACTGGTGCCTCCGGCAAGGCCGCTGCAGATCAGCAGGCGGTGGGCCATGCTTTTGGAGGGCGGTGCGGAGACGGTACCCCGGGCTTTGGATGGAGCGATGGTGACGTTCATTTGGCTGCCAGCCTTTCTGCCAGAAGATCCATGGCTTCCAGGTAGCCGTCCAGACCGTGGCCGGCGATGGTGGCTGCACAGGCCAGCCGGATGTAGCTGATCTGGCGGAAATCTTCCCGCTTGCTGACATCGGAAATGTGAACTTCAACGGTGGGGATCTGCACGGCCTTTACCGCATCCAGAAGAGCGACGCTGGTGTGCGTATAGGCACCGGGATTGATGACGATGGCATCGGCCTTGCCGTAAGCTTCCTGGATCTTATCCACCAGGCAGCCTTCGTGGTTGGACTGGTACAGTTCCACTTCCCAGCCGTTTTTGGCAGCATGGTCTTCGATCTTTTTGCAGAGGCCGGCATAGGTCTGTTCGCCGTAGATGCCCGGCTCCCGGATGCCCAGCATGTTCAGATTGGGTCCGTTGATGACGAGGAATTTCATTTGGTATGCCTTCTTTCGATTTCTGCTGCGGCGTCTTCCGCAGAGGATCCGTTGGGGATGATTTGGTGGGCCGCTGCCCGGTAGAGGTGGGATCGCTCCCGGTATCGGGCTTCGATGGCCTCCCGGCTGCTGGCCAGGGGACGGTCTTCGGTGGGGAGCAGCTGCTCCAGAGGACGGTCCAGATAATAGAGGACGCCGTTTCGGGAGAGGGCATCCACGTTTTCCGGGCGGAGGATGGCACCGCCGCCGGTGGAAAGGATGATGCCGTTCCGGGCGGAGAGTTCTGCGATGACTTCACTTTCAAAATCGCGGAAGGTCTGTTCGCCGTACCTGGCAAAAATAGCGGTGATGCTGCCGTGACGCTTGACGATTTCTTCATCGCTGTCCAGAAGGGGACGGCCGGTGTGTTCTGCCAGAAGCTTGCCGACAGTGGTCTTGCCGCTTCCCGGCATGCCGATGAGGACGATGTTCTGCTTTTCCGCCAGAAGCTTGCCGTAGATGCGGTCCGTCAGTTCCAGCACGGCGGTCGAGATTTTGGCACCTGCCGTACCGATCCGGTGCAGAGTTTCGGGGGAGGGGTCCAGAAAGGCTTCCGATGCCAGGACCGCCTGGGCCACCAGCATGTAGAGGCCGCCGGAGGCGGGGATGCCTCTTTTTTTCGCCTGCAGCACCAGCTCTGTGTTCAGAGGGTTGTAGATGGCATCTACGAGGCCGGAAAGGCGGGGAAAGCGGGAAAGATCTGCGGGGACTTCACCGGCCTTGGGGAACATCCCGCAGGGGGTGGTGTTGATGATGATCTCCACATCTCCGCAGAGCTCGTAGGCCTGCTCGTAGGTGAGGGCCCCCTCTTTGCCGCTGCGGCTTGCCCGCAGCACCTGGGAGGCGCCCATGGCCTTTGCTGCGGCAGAAGCGGTCTTGCTGGTGCCGCCGGTGCCGAAGATCAGCACCTTTTTGCCGTCGGGGTCGATGCCCTCTTTTTCCATGAGGGCCTTCATGCCGCCGAAGTCGGTGTTGTGACCCCAGAGTTTACCGTCCACATTGACGATGGTGTTGACGGCACCGATGGCTTTGGCGGTTTCGCTGATGGAATTCAGATAGGGGATCACGGCCTGTTTATAGGGAATGGTGACGTTGATGCCCGTGAAGTCTTTGGCTTTCAGAAAAGCGTCCAGCTCCGCAGGGGCCAGCTCTTTGAGCTGGTACTCGTAGCCGCCGATGGCCTCATGGATCACCTTGGAAAAACTGTGGGGAAGATGCTCCCCGATGAGCCCGTACTTCATTTTGCGGCCTCCGGTGCGGGGCATACCGCGTCGCCGGACGCGGTATGGCAAGGCGTGCAGGTGCAGTCTGCGCAGACTGCGGGGCTTGCCAGCCAGTCGGTGCCGTAGCGGCCGGTGAGCAGATCGCAGAGGGCCAGGGCGGTGACGCTGTCCACCACGATGCGGGCCCGGTGGACGATGGCGGGGTCGTGGCGGCCCTGGATCTGCAGGTCTGCATTTTCAGAAGTGCTGAAGTTCACGGTCTTCTGCGCCTTGTAGATGGAAGGGGTGGGCTTGATGACGCAGCTGAAGCGGAGGGGCATGCCGTTGGTGATGCCGCCGTTGATGCCGCCGTTGTGATTGGTTTCGGTGACCACTTTACCATTTTCCATGCGGAAGGGGTCGTTGGCCAGGCTGCCCTTCCTGTCTGCCAGGGCGAAGCCGTCGCCAAACTGTACGCCTTTAACGGCGGGAACGCTGAACAGAATGTGGGAGAGCTGGCTTTCTACGCTGTCGAACCAGGGTTCCCCCACGCCGGCAGGGACACCGGTGACGGCGGTTTCCAGAATGCCGCCCACGCTGTCGCCTTCTGCGGCAGCGTCTTCCATGGCGGTGCGCATGGACCGGGCAGCGGTTTCATCCAGAACGGCGAATTCTGCGGTCTGCAGAATTTCCAGGTCTGCGGAAAGATCGCCGAAGGACCGGTCGGAAATGCCGGCACAGCGGGCGATATGGGTACCGATGGTGATTCCCCTGGCCTGCAGGGCGGCGGTGCAGATGGCACCGGCCGCCACCAGTGCGGCGGTCAGTCTGCCGCTGAAGTGACCGCCGCCTCTGTAATCTTCGAAGCCGTGGTACTTGCAGTAGGCGGTGTAATCCGCGTGGCCGGGCCGGGCCAGCCAGCGGGTGCTTTCGTAATCTTTGCTCTTAGTTGAGTTGTTGGGGATCAGGATGCAAATGGGAGTACCGGTGGTCTTACCGTTATAGACACCGCTGACGATGCGGAAGGGGTCCTGCTCCTGACGGGCGGTGGAGATCCTGCCCTTGGGGCGGCGCAGGGTCAACCGGGAAGCGATGTAGTCTTCGTCCACGGGAATGCCGGGGGCCAGGCCGTCGATGACGGCACCGATCTCGGGGCCGTGGCTTTCGCCGAAGAGGGTAATGGTCACATGAGTTCCGAAGGTGTTTTTCATGGTGCCTCCTTATGCGAAGTAATGCAAAGCGTCCCGAAGCTGGCTGCGGGTCATGGCCTTCAGTTCGAAGGAACCCGCTTCTTCAACGAGAACGGTGGTAACGATGTCGCCCTTGGCCTTTTTGTCGTGGGCCATGGCGGCGAAAACGGCTTCCAGATCCCCTTTGTATTCGGTGGGAAGCCCCAACTTTTTCAGGACGGGGAGAAGCCGTGCCCGAACGGCATCGCTGCACAGGGGCAGCATACCCAGGGCGACGCATTCGCCGTGGTAGAGCCCGTCTCCGTTTGCGGTGTGGCGCTCTTCCAGGCTTTCGATGCCGTGGCCGATGGTGTGGCCGAAGTTAAGGATCTTGCGGAGACCGGTTTCCTTTTCGTCCTGCTCTACCACAGCCTTTTTGATCTGCAGGGATTTGATGATGATGGTTTCCAGATTTTCTTCGATGGAACCGGATTCAAACAGGGAGAAAAGCTCGGCATCGGAGGTCAGCGCCATTTTTACGGCTTCGGCCAGACCGGCGGAGAACTGACGGCTGTCCAGCGTCTGCAGCACATCGGGGTCGATGAGGACCTTTTTGGGCTGGTAGAAAGCACCGACGATGTTCTTGATGCCGCCCAGGTTGATGGCGGTCTTGCCGCCGATGGAGGAGTCGATCTGAGCCAGCGTGGTGGTGGGGATGTTGTAGAAATCGATGCCCCGCATATAGCTGGCGGCGGCAAAACCGGCAAGATCACCCATGACACCGCCGCCTACGGCGGCTACGCAGTCACTTCTGGTGAAGTTTTCCTCCAGAAGCTTCTGCAGCACGGAAAGAAAGACCTCGGGGCTTTTGCTGTCTTCCCCGGCGGGAAGGGTGAGGATGACGGGAGTCTTGCAGGCTGCGGCCAGAGTCCGGGCATATTCGGCGGGAACGCCGTCGTCGGTGACGATCAGCACTTTGCGGTCCAGGTCCAGAAGACTTGCGGCCTGCTTTAAGGAACCGCGTTCCACTACGATATCATAACTGTTTTTTCCGAGATTCAGATGGAGATTCATTTGGTTTCCAGCTCCCTTTCTGCCAGATTTTTTTCGACGGCATAGTGCCCCACTACTTTCAGCATGCTGCAGTGCAGGGAAAGTTCCATCAGCATGCGCTGCCCTTCCAGAGAGGTTTCGTCGCCTTCCGCCTCTACGTAGAAGTAATACTGCCAGGCGGGTTCTTTCATGGGACGGCTGCGCAGCACGTGCATATTGAAGCCGTATTTGCCGATGATGTTGATGGCCTTCGCCAGAGCACCGGCTTCGTCGTTGACGGTGAAGAGCAGCAGGAAGTTGCTCTTGCTGGTCCCCACAGTGGCTTTGTTTTCCACGCGGGAGAACACGGCAAACCGGGTGGTGTTGGTGGCGCTTTCGTGGATATCGTGGTCCAGGATCTCCAGACCGTAGAGGGCGGCGGTTTCGGTACTGGCGATGGCGGCGGTGTGGATGTCACCGGCTTCCGCTACGCTCTGGGCAGCCCGGGCGGTGTTGGCGCTCTGGACCTGCTCGAAGTTGTGGTCGTGGATGTATCCGGCGCACTGGTCCAGGGCCTGCGGATGGCTGACCACCCGTCGGATGTCGGAAAGAGAAGCACCTTTTACCCCCAGAAGATTGTGGGTAATGGGGAGGGAATAGATGCCGTTGACGAAGAGGCTGCCTTCGAACATCAGGTCGGAGACCTGACCCACTTCTCCGGCAAAGCTGTTTTCGATGGGGAGAACGGCGCAGTCGCATTCGCCTTTCACTACGGATTCGTAGGCGGAGGGGAAATCCCGGTAGGAAATGGGGGTGCTGTCCGGGAAGATGCGGGTGACGGCAATGTGGGCGAAGGCCCCTTCCACGCCACTGTAGGCCACCCGGAGGCCGTCCAGGATGCGGTGCTGGTACTGCTTGGAAAGATCCATCAGATTCTGCAGGAAGTTGACGTAATAGGAACGGATGTCGTCGTCTTCGATGTACCGGGAGTTGTGGGCAATCAGCTGTGCTTCCCGTTCCGCATCGAAGATGGGAAGGCCTCGTTCTCCTTTGTATTCGGCCACCATTTTGGCGGCTTCCATGCGGCGGCTGAAGAGGGCGGCGATCTCCTTATCCACGGCGTTGATGATGCTTCTTGCTTCCTGTAATTTATCCATTTCGAACCTCTTTCTGGGGTGATTTGCAGAGGACTGCAGCGTATAAAAAAATCCACCTCTACGAATGATTGCACAACGGCAAGTAGCGGTGGATCCTGATTCTACATGAGACCGGCCGAAAGGCGGTTATTTCTGTACAATGCGGTGATCCATCGCGTTTCTAAAAAAGTAATAATAGTTGTTAGCGAAGATGCCGAACATTGCACGTCTCCTTTCAGTCGAATTATCTTATAATTTACAACTCTTTGCCGCGTTTGTCAACGGGCGCGCCGGTATTTTTGTAAAAGAATGTGAAAAAGAGCAAGCCGCGGGGCCTGCTCCAAAAACTTGTAAATTAGAGGGTGAATCTTTCGCCGGCATAGGAAAGGAGGGCATCCCGCTGGTTGGGAAGAGTCTCTTCCATCACCAGTTCCAGCAGGGTGTAGAGGGCTTTTCCAAGCTGCGGGCCGGGTTCCATGCCCAGGGCGATCAGATCCTTGCCGGTGACGGCAAGATCCTTCAGGGCGAAGCACTGGCCTTCTGCAAGAATGGTGCGGGCCCGTTCCTCGAGTGCGTCGTAGTGAGCCAGACGGCCCTGGGAAGCGGGGCTCTGGGCGCGGTTGTCGGCTTTTTTCAGCTCCAGCAGGGGGAAGAAGAGGGCGGGGCCGATCTTGTTGAGCCAGCGTTTCACCGCACGGGGGGTATCATCGATCCAGATATCGTGAAAGCGGATCAGGGAAAGGGCGGTCTCCCGGATCTCGTTGGAAAGCTTCAGACGGGAGAAGGCTTCCTCGGCCAGAAGGACGCTGTGTTTGGGGTGGCCGTAAAAATGACCGCGGCCGTTTTCGTCCAGGGTGAAGGTATGGGGCTTGCCCCAATCGTGGCAGAGGGCGGCAAGACGCTGCACCGGTTCTGCCGGCACGCCGGAGACCACCTTGGCGGTGTGGGTCAGGACATCGTAGATGTGGTGCGGGGTCTTTTGGTCGAAGCCTTTCAGCGGCAGGAGTTCGGGCAGAACGCTGCCCAGGACGTCTGCGTATTCCAGAAGAACAGATTCGGCAGAGCGGCCGCAGAGAAGCTTCAGAAGCTCTTCGGCAATGCGCTCTGCGGATACGTAGCGCAGCTGTTCCCTGGCATCGAAAAGGGCCTTTCGGGTGGCGGGCTCGATGGTGAAACCCAGAACGGAAGCAAAGCGAAGGGCCCGCAGGATGCGGAGGGCATCCTCGGAGAAGCGGCGGGCGGGGTCGCCCACGCAGCGGATCACGCGGTCCTCCAGGTCGGCCATACCGCCGAAGGGATCGCGGAAATCCAGGGTGTCGCAGCCCTCGGCATCGATGGGAACGGTGCCGGCAGGGCGCATGGCCATGGCGTTGATGGTGAAATCCCGGCGGGAAAGATCATCTTCCAGAGAATCGGTGAAAACCACGCTGTCCGGGTGGCGGTGATCGGCGTAGCCGGTTTCTTTGCGGAAGGTGGTGATCTCCAGGGGGACGGGGGCGGTCTCCGGATTCTGACGGCCGCCCGGCAGGGCGCCGCCGGATTCGCGCTCGGCGGCGCCTTCGCCCGGCATCAGCACTGTGACCGTGCCGTGCTGCAGACCCGTTTCAATGACCCGGAAACCGGCTTTTTCAAAGACGGCTTTGGTCTCCTGGGGCAGGGCGGATGTGGTGATATCGGTGTCGTGGGGCATTTTGCCCATAACAAAATCCCGCACGCAGCCGCCCACCAGCCATCCTTCGTGGCCGGCGGCTCTCAAAAGGGCGAGAGCTTGTTCTGCTTGCGGGATCAGTTTCATAACATTACCTCGTTTCGATTGGTGTCCGTCCATCCGTTTCCGAAAGGGCGGATGCCCGGTGCTTACACGTTGAACAGGAAGTGGATCACGTCGCCGTCCTGCACTACGTATTCCTTGCCTTCGGAACGGATCAGGCCCTTTTCCTTGGCAGTAGCCAGGTTGCCGCCGCAGGCGATCAGCTGATCGTAAGCGATGGTTTCGGCGCGGATGAAGCCCTTTTCGAAATCGGTGTGGATCTTGCCGGCAGCCTGGGGAGCCTTGCTGCCCTTGCGGATGGTCCAGGCGCGGACTTCGGGAGTGCCGGCGGTGAGGAAGGAAATCAGGCCCAGCAGCTTATAAGAGGACTTGATCAGCTGATCCAGACCGGACTGCTGAATGCCCAGATCTTCCAGGAACATGGCCTTTTCCTCTTCGTCCAGTTCTGCGATCTCGGCTTCCAGCTGGGCGCAGACCACCACGGTTTCGGAGCCTTCGCTGTCGGCGTGCTTGCGGACCCGTTCCACGTATTCGTTGTCACCCTGGCCCACCTGGTCTTCGGAGACGTTGGCGGCGTAGATGACGGGTTTGTAGGTCAGAAGGTCCAGAGATTTGACGAAATCGGCATCGTCTCCTTCCAGTTCCACGGTTCTGGCGCACTTACCTTCTTCCAGAGCATCCTTCACCAGCTTCAGCACTTCCACCTCACGGGCGACGGACTTATCGTACTTCAGAGCCTTTTCGGTGCGTTCCAGGCGGCGGCCCAGAACTTCCAGGTCGGAGAAGATCAGTTCCAGATTGATGGTTTCAATATCGGACAGGGGATCGATCTTGCCGTCCACATGCACAACGTTGGCATCGTCGAAGCAGCGGACCACATGGACGACGGCATCCACTTCGCGGATGTGGCCCAGGAACTTGTTGCCCAGACCTTCGCCCTTGGAAGCACCACGGACCAGACCGGCGATGTCTACGAATTCGATGGTGGTGTAGATGGTGCGCTTGGAGTCGTACATCTTGTGCAGAACTTCCAGACGTTCATCGGGTACGGTGACCACGCCCACATTGGGTTCGATGGTGCAGAAGGGATAGTTGGCAGCTTCCGCGCCTGCCTTGGTGATGGCGTTGAACAGGGTGCTCTTGCCTACGTTGGGAAGACCGACGATACCGAGTCTCATGGATCAGTTTCTCCTTTATCTTTTGCTGCCGGCGGCAGGAAATTGCAGCCGGCTTCTAATTCATTACATACAAAATAATTATAGCACGAAGCCAAAAGATTGGCAACCGAAAAGCCGTATCCCCTCTTTTTTCGTTTTTCCTGCTGGCGATCCAGACCGTCGATTTCGCCAATTCTTGAAATTCGGGGATACGTCTGTAAAATGTATCTGAACGATCACTAAGAATTTGGCGTTCTCTTCGCTGAAGTAGACGGAACGGTAATTCTGGAGACCGCATACCCTTTGATGGACAACTTTTTCGAGAAAAATCTAAAAATCGCGACCCTCGAGGATTGCTTTTCGAGTATTTTCGACAGAATTCGACAAAGAAATGCTGAATGCAAGAAAAAATCCACGGGTTTGAACTTCATTTTCACCTTATTTTTGTCGAAATATGTCGAAAAACAAGAAGAAGGGTCAATAAAAACGGATTTTTCGGCGGAAAAATGACCCTGCAAAGAATTGAACTTGCAACGTTCAAAGGTGCAGAATCTCTTATAGGGGTGAGGCGATAGGAATTGACTCAAGATAGAGGCTTGTGCTACGATTTACCTGCATCGACTTTTGGAAAGACGGTGAATCCAAGATAAGAAGAGGGAAAGACCATGAAGGAAAAGAAAAACAGTATTGGGCTGCAGGCTGCCATTTTGCTGGCAGGCACCATCATTTCCGTATTGATTTTCCTGACAGAAGCGGACTATTTTGAGTATATGCAGGGCATGCCCATCACGGCCTCCGGCTATTTTCTGCGCGTGCAGTATGTAATCGCCAAAATTGGCGAAGAACTGCAGTACAGAGGTTTCCTCTGGGGTGTTTTCGTTCCCTTCATTTTGCCCATGGTGCTCACCATCCTGATCGCGGTGGTCGCTGGCAAGATCCAGAAGAAGGCCCAAAAGGCGGAGGCTGAAAACTTTGCAGCCCATCAGGTGGCCCAGCAGGAGGCTGCTCGCCAGACGGAAGAACTGCGGCAGCAGCAGGAAAACCTCCGGACGGCACAGATGGCTGCCGCCCAAAAGCAGCAGGAACTGGGCACCGCAGCAGCCTTGAAAGCCTATAAGGAACTGCTGGACAGCGGTGTCATCACCCAGGAAGATTTCGATGCCAAGAAGAAGGAACTTCTGGGCATGTAAGTTTCGTAGGGCATGAGAACAGAGTCGTGCCGAAATCACAGAATTGAAAAAGCCCTCCCGCAGGGGAGGGCTTTTTTGTATGCACTTTTAGTTTTCTTCGGCAGCAGATTCACTATCTGCAGCGGACATTTCTGCGCTGCCGTCAGCGGCGATGGCTTCGTCTGCCAGGGTTTCCGCTTCTGCCACAGCTGCGGCTTTGGCGGCGCGCTTTTCCAGGATGATGTAGACCACGGTGCAGGCGATGATCAGAGAAACGCTGAGCACCTGGGCCTGGCGGAAGGGCCCGATCCAGAGGCTGTCGGTACGGAGACCTTCCACGAAGTACCGCTCCACGGAGTAAAGGATGCCGTAGAGCAGGATGATCTGGCCGTCGAACTTCTGCTTCCGGGCGATGAGGATCAGCACCACCACCAGCAGGAAGCACCAGAGGGATTCGTACAGGAAGGTGGGGTGTACGTATTCACCGTCGATCAGAATGCCCCAGGGAAGATCGGTGGGACCGCCGTGGGCTTCCTGGTTGAAGTAGTTGCCCCAGCGGCCGATGGCCTGTCCGAGGGCAATGGAAGGGGCGGCCATATCCAGGCCCTTGACGATGTTGAGACCCTTCTTGCGGCACATGAGCCAGGCGGCCAGGAAGGCGGCGATGAGACCGCCGTGGATGGCCAGGCCGCCGCCGCGGAAATTGAAGATTTCCAGCCAATTGTCGGCATAGCGGTCCCATTCGAAAATCACGTAATAGGCCCGGGCACCGATGACGGCACAGGGGAGGACGACCAGCATCAGGTCCAGAATGGTGTCGGTATCGAAGCCGTACTTGGGGGCGCGTTTGCAGCCCAGGATCACAGCCAGGATAATGCCGGTGACGATCATGATGGCGTACCACTTTACGTCCATGCCGAAGAGGGTGAAAGCGGTATCGGAATAGGGGACGGGAAGATGCATTGAAGAATGCTCCTTTCAGGGTGGGGCAGCCCAAAGGGGAGCCCCGATCATAACTGCAGGGATGGTTTACAGGGAGGAATCGTCATCTTCCAGCAGGCGGAGACCGGCGATGCGGTCCACGGGCAGGGAGAACACGATGGATTTGGCATCGCTGTCCATGCCGGCCTGGCGGATGATCTCGCTCATGATGACATTGCGCTCTTTTGCCTTGGCAACGATGAAGACCATTTCCTTTTCGGCGGCCAGGGAAACGCCGAAGAATTTTTCTGCGGTGGCCTTATCGGTACCCTTGGCGCGGACGATGGTGCCGCCGGATGCGCCCACGGAACGGGCAGCGTCCATGACCTGGTCGGAATAGCCTTCGTTGGTGATGGCAATGATCAGATGGAAAGAGGGGTTGAAGGTTTCTTCCTTCTTTTCTTCACTTTCCTTACGCACTTCTTCCTGGAGGTTTTTCATCAGGTTTTCACCTTCTTTCTCCTGACCCTGGGTCAGGTACTGGATGCAGCGTCCGCCGCCGGCGGCGCTGAGGGGGATGGTCATCAGGATACCGTTTCCGGGAACGTCGATGCGGGTTTTCAGGATGGCATCCCGGATCACTTCACGGGAACGGGTGCGGGAAACCGCAGAGAACAGGATGGCCTTTTCGGAGGCATCCAGCCCCAGGAACTTCAGAACATCGCTGGAGGCGGTGCCTCTGCCGAAGGCGGTGATGTTGAAGGACATGCCGTGCTCACGGTAAAGCTGGATGAATTTTTCGATGCGGTTCCGATTGGCGATGGTCACCATCAGATCGATTCCATAGGTTTTCATAAGCGGCCTCCTTTCTTACATCAGTTCGATGATCTCATCATCGGTCCACAGGGTTTCGGCGGCAGGTGCGGCAGTACCGGCACCGGCGATCTTCTTCTTGTAAGCCAGCCCCAGGAACTGGATGGTGATCAGGGGAGTCATGGCGACCATGGCCACCAGTCCAAAGGCATCGGTGGTCAGGTTGCCGCCCAGCGCTTCACAGGCCCCCATGGCGAGAGGCAGCAGGAAGGTGGCGGTCATGGGGCCGGAAGCAACGCCGCCGGCATCGAATGCGATGTTGGTGAAAATCTGGGGTACTGCGAAGGTGAGACCCAGGGCCAGCAGGTAGCCGGGAACCAGGATGTACATGATGTTGAGACCGGTCAGCACCCGCAGCATGGCAAGGCCGATGGAAACGGCCACACCGATGGAAAGGCTGGTGCTCAGGGCTTTGGCGGGAATGGCACCGGAGGTGATCTCCACGACCTGGCGGTTCAGAACGTGGACCGCCGGTTCTGCCTGTACGATGAAGTAACCGATGATCATGCCGATGGGGATCAGCACCCACTTATAGGGCAGGGCTGCCAGGATCTGCCCCAGGTAGTTGCCCACGGGCATGAAGCCCACATTGACCCCCAGAAGGAAGAGAACCAGACCCACATAAGTGCACAGGAGACCTGCCATAATATGAGAGAAGGTTTTTTTCTTCAGCTTCAGGGCGATCAGGTTGAAGAGCAGGAAGAACAGGATCACGGAGCCCAGGGCGATGCCCACCTCTTCGAGATAGTGGGGGAAGGCGCCCAGAAACAGGGTGCCGAGATCCCGGGAGGTTTCGGCCATGGGGATCTCGGAGGGCTCATAGAAGGCACCGTCGGGCGAGAAGATCAGGCCCAGGATCAGTACGGTCAGGATGGGACCGACGGAACAAAGGGCCACAAGACCGAAACTGTCGTTACCGGCACGGCCGTCGCTTCGGGTTGCGGCCACACCGGTACCCAGTGCCATGATCACGGGAACGGTCATGGGGCCGGTGGTGACACCGCCGGAGTCAAAGGCTACGGACCAGAAGTCCGCCGGAACGAAGGCGGCCAGTGCGAACACGATGAGGTAGCAGCCGATCAGTAGGTGGGAAAGCTTAATGCTGAACAGGATGCGCAGCAGGGCCACCACAAGAAAAACGCCGACCCCGATGGCCACGGACAGGATCATGGCCATGTTGGGGACGGTGGGAACCTGGCTGGCCAGGACCTGCAGGTCCGGTTCGGAAATGGTGACGATGACACCCAGAATGAAGCTGACGGTGATGACCATCCAAAGCTTCTTGGATTTGGTGATGTAGGCACCGGTACGTTCCCCGATGGGGGTCATGGCACTGTCGGCACCCAGTGTAAAAAGACCCATACCGACCACAACAAAAACAACACCGATGAGGAAAGCCATAAGGGTGCTGCTGGGGATCGGAGCGATGGTAAAGCATAAAAGCAGGACGATACCTGCCACGGGCAGGACGGAGGTAAGAGACTCCTTGATTTTGTCCTGTAATTCTGTCTGGAAGATGATGATCTCCTCCCTTCTCCTTTTGTATTCTATAATCATACCAGTTCGAAAAAGTAATTGCAAGGAAAGAAGGGCGGTGGTATCATAAATATAACGTAAAAGTTTGACTATTCGTAAAGAAGTCGTTAAGAAATTCGACAGACATACTGAACGTGTCTGAATGAAATTACCCCCCGCTATGGCGGAAACAAAAGAATCGGTATTCGGAAAAAGAGAAAGGAGATTGTACCATGGAAGAACTGAACACCAAGAAGTATGATCAGACCGGCCCCTGCGGCATCTACATCAGTGACCGCATCAAGAAACCCCTGATGATCTACGGCGCAGCACTGACCGCAGGCGTTCTTGTGACCGCAGTCCTCATTGCAGGCTGCTGCGGCAAGAAGAAAAGAAAGTAAAAACCAAAAGAAAGACCCGGAAGCACAGGCTTTCGGGTCTTTTTTCGTCTGAAGTGGAAGATGGCTCCCGGCGGATACGCGCGGCGGCACTCCGGGATCAGTAGCCCAGGATGCGGTAACGGGCAAGGCCGGCGGCTTCCCGGATGAAATACGCTGTTTTCAGGAAGGGAAGGCTGGTGGAAGCCGGTACCATCTGCGGATCTGCAAGGCCCAGCTCTCCGGCCATGAGGGAGGCCCGGTACATGTGGTACTCGCTGGAAAGGATGGCGATCACAGGTTCGCCGGAGCCGGCGGAGCTGCTGTCCTCGTCATCGGTCCGCAGGGATTCGATGATGGCCAGAGAGAAGGTCAGGTTTTCGTAGGTGCTGGTGGACCTGTTCTCCATGACGATGCGGGCTTCCGGGATACCGCTTTGCACCAGCCAGCGTTTCATGGCCAGGGCTTCGCTGATGGTTTCATCCGGCCCCTGACCGCCGGAAACGATGGCGATCGTGTCCGGATGTTCTTTCAGAAAGTCCGCGGCAGTGCGGAGACGGTCGCGGAGGGTGACGGAAGGAACGTCGCCCCGGAGACCGGCACCTAAAACGATGAGGTAGTCGGGATCCTCTTCGCGGTCGGCGGAACCGAAGGCACCGGCGATGACGGGGATCTCAAAGAACAGGAAAACGCAGAGGCCAAGCACGGTGCAGACCTGCAGGATGCGCTTCAGCCGCAGCGGGGCTTTGGACTCCGGCTTTTTGCGGGCGAAGACCTCCAGAAGATCGAAGGCGAAGCAGAGCAGGGACAGCACCAGGAAGGCCAGGGCCAGATAGGTGTAACCTTTCAGTGCCAGGCCGAAAAAGGCGGCAGCCAGGAGCAAGAGGAAGCCGGAAAGGCGTTTCAGCGGAAATTTAGTGTGGAATACGGATCTTTGTTTCATGGTATGTCAAATACCCCCTTGGGACAAGTATACCACAGGGGGTGGCGAAGGGCTACCGACAGAACCTTACGGTTTTCTGCGTTTTTTCTTTACTTTTTGCAGCAAACTGGTGTAAAATGGAATAAATTGGAACTTTGCATCAAGGGAGGATACCGTGGCAGAAGAAAAGAAGAACTGGCAAGAAACTATGAAGGGAGCCATTTTCGACCTGGATGGTACGCTGCTGGATTCCATGGGAGTCTGGGCGCAGATCGATGAAGAATTCCTGGCGGCCCGGGGCATCGAGGTGCCGGACGACTACCAGGAGGCTGCAGGTCATCTGGGCTTCCGGGGTACGGCGGAATACACCATCGCCCGGTTCGGCTTCACCGATACGCCGGAAGAACTGATGGAACTGTGGGACTCCATGGCCATCAAAGAGTATGCAAACTCCATCGAACTGAAACCGGGCGCCTATGAATATCTGGAAAAACTGCGTCGGGAAGGTGTACAGATGGCCATCGCCACCGCATCTCCCATGCGTTACGTGCTGCCGGCTTTGGAACGGCACGGCATCCGGGAATGGTTCTGCTGCATCGTGTCCGTGGATGATGTGGAACGGGGAAAGGGGTTTCCCGATGTCTACCTGCGGGCGGCAGAGCTCATGGGGCTTTCCGCGGCGGATTGCACTGTGTTTGAGGACATCCTGCCGGGCCTGCAGGGGGCAAAGGCCGGCGGTTTCCGGGCCGTGGGCGTAGCAGAAGAAGCATCCAAAAAGTACTGGGAAGAAATGCAGGCTCTGGCCGATGGGTGGGTCTGCGATTTTCACGAATTGCTGTAAGGGGGAACCATGGGGATTGGAGAGGAGGCCCTGCTGAAAGGGCTTGATTTTCGAATGGTTTGGGGCGGGCTTTTCGGCTTTGCGGCGGGAAGCCTGGCCTTTCTTTTTTTGGAGAGGATCCCGGAAGCCTGGCTGAAGGAAAGCTGGGAAGACGGATTCGAACGACGGAAGGCGGGCAAGGGGCTGGGTCTTCTGATGACGGCCTTTTTAAGCGTGGCAGGGATCGCGGCCGAGGGAGAATGCCGGGGCCTGCTGCTGACGGCTTTGACGCTGTTGACGCAGGCAGCCGCCTGCGACGTGCTCTATCAAGTGCTGCCGGACCAGCATACGGTTATGATCGCCGTGCTGGGGATGGGCGCGGCCCTGCTGAACGGAGGAGGTGCCGCGCCGGTGCCGGCGCCGATTGGGGAGTTGGCGCCGGATTTGGGGCCGGCCGAATGCGGAATCTGGCCGGCCCTTTGGGGCGGCCTTCTGTGCTTGCTGGCCGCCCTTTGCCTCTGGCTTCCCGAGCTGCACCCCAGAGGCAAAGCCCTTTTGGGTCTGGGGGATGTGAAGCTCTTTGGAGCACTGGGGATCCTGGCCGGCAGCTGGGCTGCCGGCTTGCAGATCCTGCTTGCCTCTTTTGTGATCCATGGGATCCTTTGCGGGGCCGGCCTTCTTTCAGGCCGCCTCAAATTGCAGTCTGAGGCGGCCATGGGGCCGGCCATCTGCCTGGCAGCCGCCCTGGTTTTGCTATGAAAAAGCCCATCCGATGCGGATGGGTTTTTCTTTACTTTTCTTTTCGGTTCGGAGAGAGCCGGAACACCTGGCTCCAGAAGATCAGGATGATGAGCCCCATGCACCAGCCGCCCACCACGTCCGTGGGGTGATGGACCCCTACATAGATGCGGGAAAGGCCGATGAGGATGCCCCAGACTACCAGAAGAACGGAGATCCATTTGGGCTTTCCTTCTTTCCAGAGGATCAGAGCCAGAAGACCCAGGAAAACGATGCCGATCATGGTGTGACCGCTGGGGAAGCCGAAGCCGTCCTCTTCCACCAGGAAGTGGATCACATCGGGACGGGGGCGCTGCAGGATGTTTTTTACGATTTGGTAGACCGTGACCTGGGTGGCGGCACCGCAGGCCAGAGGCAGCCCGTATTTCATGCGGGTAGGCTTGATCAGCAGCAGGATCGCAGCGACGGCCACGATGGGCTGCCAGTTGCCGGAATAGGTGATGAACTTCACGATCGGGGTCAGCCAGTCGCTGCGGAGACCGTAGGCAAACTGGGAAATGGCCCGGTCGAAGGCCAGCTCGTCATTGGTTTTGACCGCAATGGTCAGAAGGGCAAAGAGAAGGAGCAGCACGGCCATGGCGATCCAGGCAGAGCGGCTCACTGTGATTTTTTTCATTTACAGTATCCTCCGAAGATCAATATCGGCATTAGTATACACCGAATCCGGAGAACTGCCAAGGCAAAACGGTCAACTTTTACCGAAAAGCAAAGAACCGATCTTCTGCATCAGATCCGGCGTTACCAGTGAGGAAAGGCTGGAAGGGAGATTTCTTGCCAGGGTGTCCGGGGATGGACTGAAACGATCTGCCGGTTCCTGCTGCAAAGGTGCGGGAGAGGGAGGGCTGCCGACCGACTGGAGACTGCGGGTGAGGCGCAGCATCTGGTCCACAGTTGTATTCAAAGACTGCAGCCGTTCCAGCATCAGTTCCATCTGAAACGGACTGAACTGCGGTAAGGAACGGCCAGAACGGCTTGTGGGTTCGCCGTTGCGGCTGCGGCTTCCGGGTGAGGAAGCTGCGCTGACCAATAAGAGCAGGGGAAGGGGATTCATAGAAGACCTCCTTAAAAGGATCGGCTGCCGGCGGCATGGCGGCAGAAAAATGGGAATATGTTAGAACAGCATATGCGGCAGCCGGGCGATCCGTGCCGGGAAATGAACCGGCAGCAGGAACTGCCCGCGGGAAAGGAGACCTGTATGAAACTGGATGAAAAAACGCTGCAGAGCCTGGCTCTGCAGCTGGGGTTCGGCGGCGGTGAACTGAATGCCAAAGCGGCTATGGAAAAGGCCAATAGCTTATCGGGCGAGAAGGAGGCGGACCTGATGCGGCAGCTCGCGGCGCTGAAGGCGGATATGGAAAAGGATCCCGTGCAGTTCCGCCGCCAGATGGCATCTTTGCAGAAACTGCGGTCATTGCTGGATCCGCAGCAGCAGAAAAAACTGGACCAGGTGCTGGGAAAGCTGGGGCTGTAGGGGCCGCCCAATTTGAACTCCGGCGGCCCCCAGCGGCCGGGCCGGCCTGCAGGCATGACGGCGGCAGGCCGCAAAAAAGGCGCTCCCTCGGGTAGTTTCCAATAAGACAGTATGAGAACATTACTGGCATAGGGTAGCTGCCGTACAGGAGTGCGACAAGAAAAATTGGCGATACTTGGTTTTCACAACCAGGTATCGCCTTTTTCTATCTTTAA
>SVCU01000018.1 GCA_015058215.1 Clostridiales bacterium | reverse complement strand
GTTGGTTTTGTCAGGATTTGGAGACAGTTGCACGAAACTCCACAAGCCCATTATGGCAGCGAACTTCGATTTTTCCTTTGTGTGCTTCCACAATTGCTTTGGCAATGGCAAGCCCAAGCCCGTAATGACTGTGTTGTCCATAAAAGCAACAAGAGTATATCCGTTCTTCGGTACAACAAGGTAAACAAAGGAAGTCTGCGACACCCACTTCATCCGTGCCGTGGTACTGGAAGAAGGTACGCTCCAACACATGAGGTTGGTAATTCAATGTGTTGCCGATTACGAGGATGCGTTCCGCAGAGCATTGGGTGCAAAGCGAAGTGAGGAAGCAAAAAAAGAGCTTTCTGCCAAGAAACGAACCTTGCAGAAATCAGAAAACCGTCTGGCGGAACTGGACAGATTGTTCAAGCGTATTTATGAGGATATGGTCAACGGAAAACTGTCCGAAGCTCGTTTTCAGATGTTGTCGGATGATTATGAGCAGGAACAGGCAGACCTGAGAGCCAAGATTGAAATGCTTGAAAACGAAATACAGAATCAAGAAGATCAAGCGGAGAATGTTGATAGGTTTATCCGACAGGCAAAGAAGTACCTGTACTTGGAAAAGCTGACCCCCACTATTCTGAACGATATGGTTAACGCCGTATATGTTCATGCACCGGATAAGTCCAGCGGACACCGAGTGCAGGATGTGACGATCAGCTACAACTATATCGGCATACTCCCCGCCAATTTACTCTATGACGTTATGAACGGAAAAGCGGCATGATCAAATCATGCCGCCTTCCCGAAAACATTATTATACTGTTTTATTGGACCGCCCTCTCCGGGAGCGCCTTTCGCTTTCTTTGCTGTTATCTTGTGGTGAGAGTGGAGATGATCTCTTCCGCCGTGGAACCTGCCACGATGAAATAGTCACCGGGGTAGAGGGTTTTCAGATCGCCTTTGCCGTCCAGCTTCAGAGCGACTTTGTAGAATTCATCGGCGCTGTCCACCAGGCCGGCATCTTCCAGGTCTTCGCTGACGGATTTCCAGGAGGAACCGCCCTTGACGGTGAATTTGACGGAGGTACCGTCTGCAGGGCCGTCACTGGTGCCGCCGGAGCCTTCACCGGAACCCTGGCCTTCGCCGGAGCCTTCACCGGTGCCCTGGCCCTCGCCGGAGCCTTCACCGGAACCCTGGCCCTCGCCGGAACCTTCGCCGGACCCCTGGCCTTCACCGGAGCCTTCGCCGGTGCCCTGTTCTTCGTTCTGGCCACCCTGGGTCTGCTGCTGGTTTCCGCTGCCGCCAGCTTCCTTTTGCTGTTCTTCCAGCTCTGCAGCCAGAACGGCGGGATAGTCCATGATGACGGTCATGCGGCTGTAGATCAGCAGCCCGGCCAGAAGAATGATGGCCAGTGCTACCAGGATATCGTTTTTATTATAAAGAAAATCTTTGATTCTGTTCAAAATGGGACCCCTTTCGTCTGATCTCGATCCAATACTACATATAATCTACCACAATGTCACCCATTTCACAAATGAAATTTTCTTCATCTGCCCCTTGTCTCCAAACTGTAATCTTTTCCCCTGCGGATTCGGTTGCGCCGTGCATGGAAGTGTTGTATAATATTTGGCACGATGATTAAGATTACCATTACCGAAAACGAAGAAAAACAGAGACTGGACCGGTTCCTGAAGAAGTACCTGCGCAATGCACCTCTCAGCTATATCTACAAGCTGATCCGCAAAAATGTAAAGGTGAACGGCAAGCGGGTCTCCCAGGAGACGGAACTTCTGAAGGGCGATGAACTGGCCCTCTACATCAGCGAGGAGGAAGCCTCCTCTTATTTTGCTGTCAAGAAACAGGGTACGGCCAAGCGGCAGTTCAAGATCGCATACGAAGACGAGAACGTGCTCATCGCGGAAAAGCCTCTGGGGCTTCTGACCCACGGCACCGCAGAAGAAAAGAAGGACACTCTGGCCAACCAGGTCATCGGGTATCTGGTGGAGAAGGGTGATTACGTCCCCAGAAGAGACAAGACGTTCACACCTTCGCCGGTGAACCGTCTGGACCGCAACACCACCGGTATGGTGATCTTTGCCAAGACCTATCCTGCTGCACGGGTGCTGACCCGCATGATCCGCGAAAAAGGCTTTGTGCGTAAATATTACCTGACCGTGGTTTATGGTCATCTGGAAAAGGAACTGCACCTGGTGGACCGCATGGAAAAAGACAGCCGCACCAACCAGGTCCGCGTGCTGCCCCAGACCGCCGAAGAAGGCAAGGTCATGGAAACCGTGGCCCGTCCCCTGCAGAAGCTGGGCAATTGCACCCTGGTGGAAGTAGAGCTGGTCACCGGCCGCAGCCATCAGATCCGCGCTCATCTGGGCAAGGCCGGCTATCCTGTCATCGGCGACGAAAAATACGGAAATCCGCGGTTCAACCGCACTGTGAAAGAACGGTTCGGGCTGTCCACGCAGTTCCTCCACGCCTACCGGCTGTGCTTCGATGAGGCACCGGAACCTTTGGAAAACCTGAAGGGCAAGGAGGTTCGCTCCGAGCTGCCGCCCCTGCTGCAGAAAATGAAGGACGGCCTGCAGAAATAGAAAGGAAATCACCATGAAAAACTGGACCGGTTGGAAAGGCTGGGTCAGAGACATCGGCATCGCGCTGCTGATCGGCATCGTGATCCTGCAGCTGATCAAGCCCACCATCGTGAAAGAACACTCGATGGAACCCAACTTCTACGAAAACGACTATATCATCCTGGCACGCCAGGCCTATCTCTTCAGCGAGCCCGAATACGGCGACGTTGTGGTGTTCCACACCGATCTGAAGCAGGCCAACGGTGCGGAAAAAATGCTGATCAAGCGGGTCATCGGGCTGCCCGGTGACACCATCGAGATCCGGGACGGCGCTGTGCTGCGAAACGGCGAAGCACTGGACCAGAGCTTTACCCTGGAAGGGTATACCGCCGGCCGTCAGGACCTCATCACCGTTCCCGAAGGCTGCGTCTATGTACTGGGCGATAACCGCCAGAACAGCCAGGACAGCCGCCAGCTGGGCTGCATCGAGACCGATCTGATCGTGGGCAAGGCCGTGCTGCGGCTCTTCCCCTTCAATCGGTTTGGCTTGCTGTAAAAGGAGGTCTTCGCTGTGAAAGAAAAGAAGATCGTCGCCAATAACAAGCGGGCCTACCATGAATACTTCATCGAAGACCGATATGAGGCCGGCATCGTCCTCACCGGTACGGAGATCAAATCCGTCCGCGGCGGCAAGGTGAGCCTGAAGGAAAGCTACGCCAAGATCGAAGACGGTGAGATGTTCATTTACCAGATGAACATCAGCCCCTACGAGCAGGGCAACCGCTACAACGTCAACTCTCTGCGGCCCCGGAAGCTGCTGCTTCACAAGGAGGAGATCCGCAAGCTGCTGGGTTATGTGCAGCAGAAGGGTCTCACCCTGGTGCCCCTGTCCCTCTACCTGGACCAGAACGGCCGGGCCAAGATCGAGCTGGGCGTTGCCCGGGGCAAGAAGCTCTACGATAAGCGAGAGGACGCCGCAAAGAAGGACGCCATGCGCCGCATGGATCAGGAGCAGAAGTCCCGGAACAATTACCGGTAGACGGCCGCCAAATTCCGGATCCGGCGGCCTCCCATCCGGCCCTTCGGCCGCCTGCAGCGGCCGCAGCACCGTAACGGAACTGTAATGTTAAAATCCATCACTTTGTGGTAATATAATTACTGCAGAAAATTTTTACCGGTTCAGCCTCACTGAACCAACCGGAAGCCCCGGCCCTTCGGGCCGCCGCAAGGCATGGGGGTGTAAAGGTTTCGACGGGGGTTTTGAAGCGGGATAAGCGAGCCGCAGATTGCCGAGTCTGCGTTAAAATCGGCACGTTAAATTACAAACGCCAATCGTAATAACAATTTCGCACTGGCTGCTTAAGCGCCACCGCGCGTCGGCTTCCGTTCCCCTGTAGGCGGACAGACCCGGCGTCATTTATACAGGCAACTGGTTGGTAAGCTCCTGGTAGCCCGCCAGTATCACAGGATAGCAGAGACAGAAGCCTGCCGATGGGCGTCTGTTGAAGCGAAACTTTAAACCACCGGATGCGCTCGGAGAAAGTCCCAGTGGATAGGCTTTCGGACGTGGGTTCGACTCCCACCACCTTCACCAAACAAAACAAGACCCATCCTGAAAATGGATGGGTCTTGTTTTGTTTTTCTCAGAATCGAAACGGTGGTGGGAGGCGAACCCGAAAGGGCGCGGCTGTAAGCGAAGCCGTCCGGTGGACGGGTGAGTAAGCCGCGGTCCAAGGCGACTGCAAAAGGAGCCGCCGGACGGCAGATGGCGCAGCCAGATGCGTAACTCCCACCACCTTCACCACACAGAAAAAGACACCACCCATCTGCAGGGTGGTGTCCTTTTTTATTTTTTCAGTACAAGGGGATACAGAAAGGGGTCCAGCGTATAAAGTTCTGCGCGTGCCACATAACTGTTATTCGAGTAATCTTTCGGCATAAAAATAGATGCCAGTGACAGATAACCTTCTTTATATCTATGGTCGGCCTTGTACATGTGGAGCTCCAGCGTTTCATATTCCACGGAAGGCGCGGAGGAAGGATCGCACACGTCGCCGAGAGTTACAGTATCGGTTTCTGCATCGACAGAGATATTGTAGTTGCGGTGTTCCACGGTAACGCCAACTTTGCCTTTCCATCTTGTCTCAATTACCTTTTCTTCATATTCGGGTTTCAATACAAGATAAAGGTGGTAATTCCAATCTTTACGTTCCTTGGTTTTCCATTCAAAGATCTGAAGAAATTCGAAATACTGTTCAAAGTTGTTTTGGTCCACAGGGATGACATCTACAGTTCCGGCTTTGAACAGCTGATGGTTTCCGTAAGGAAGTTCTTCGTCAGCCCCCGCTTCTGCAGGATCGACGGAATAGAGCTGCCATACTTGTTCGCTATATGCATACTTGAACCAAAATTCATAGCGTTCGGCGCCTTCGGCATCGTAAAGCTTTACGAGAAACCCATCAGAAGGGTCAGAATCATTTTTGTTTGCCTTACTGCTCCAGGTAACATCCCATGTAAATGTTTCGCCAAGATACTCTGTTGTTTTGTCTTCGTTCAGTATGATGGAAGGGGCCTCCCACAGAGGGTCATCCCACTGACCGACGGCAACCGATGCACATTCTTCAAAGGGTATTTTCTCTCCGTCGTAATCCAAAAGGAAAAAGGACAAGATGAAAGCTACGACTAATACCAATAGAATGATTTTTACCTTTTTTTTCATAAGTACCCCCCTGGTGGCTTTTTGTTTTATTATATAGTTTCCGCTTGCGGCTGTCAAATTCAGGATTGGAAGCCAAGTCGTGGCATTGCAATGGGAAATCTCAGCCGGATACGTAACGCTTGCTGCCTTAACCGCTTGTTGAAAAAGACTATTGAGAGTACAGCTGCCGGAACGGAGGATTTTTCTTGCTCACAATCGTCTAAAAGCGTATAATCGTGTTTGGAAATTCTCTATTTGCACAAAATAGATTTATTTAAGGAGGAAACTATTATGGCAAAGATTCTCATCAGCCCCGGCAAGTATGTGCAGGGTGCAGGCGAACTGAAGAAGCTGGGCGAATACGCTGCAGTCTATGGCAAGAAGGCTCTGGTTCTGATCAGTGCCGGCGGCCAGAAGCGCAGCGGCAAAATGATCGAAGACAGCTTCGCAGCAGCAGGCGTTGCAATGGAATTCGTTCTGTTCAACGGCGAATGCAGCAAGACTGAAATCAATCGTCTCCGCGCAGTTCTGCAGGAAACCGGCTGCGACATGGTCATCGGCATCGGCGGCGGCAAGATCTTCGACACCGCTAAGGCTGTTGCTTATTACGAAAAGACTCCCGTAGTCATCTGCCCCACCATCGCATCCACCGATGCTCCCTGCAGTGCTCTGTCCGTACTGTACACCGATGAAGGCGTATTCGAAGAATACCTCTTCCTGCCCGCAAACCCCAACCTGGTGCTGATGGATACCGATGTCATCGCCGCTTCCCCCACCAGACTGACCGTGGCCGGTATGGGCGACGCTCTGGCTACCTACTTTGAAGCTCGTGCCTGCGTTACCAAGGGCGCCGGTACCTGCGCAGGCGGTCTCAGCACCGAAGCCGCTTACGCTCTGGCAAAGCTCTGCTTCGACACCCTGATGGACGAAGGCGTAAAGGCCAAGATCGCTCTGGATGCCGGTGCCTGCACCGCCGCTGTGGAAAAGGTCATCGAAGCCAACACCCTGCTGTCCGGTATCGGTTTTGAAAGCTGCGGCCTGGCCGGTGCTCACGCCATCCACAACGGCCTCACCGTTCTGCCCGAATGCCACCACATGTACCACGGCGAAAAGGTTGCCTTCGGCACCCTGACCCAGCTGGTTCTGGAAAACATCCCCTCCGGTGAACTGGAAGACATCATCACCTTCTGCATCGAAGTGGGCCTGCCCGTCACCCTGGAAGAACTGGGTCTCTCCGAAGTCACCGACGAAAAGATCATGGCTGTTGCAGAAGCTGCCTGTGCTCCCACCGACACCCTGCACAACATGCCCTTCGAAGTCACTCCCGAAACCGTGGCTGCCGCCATCAAGGCTGCAGACGCCTACGGCCGTTACTTCAAAGCCATCTAAAAGCATGTCGGCGGCATGGCTGCCGGCATGTACATAAAGGAGAACACCTATGAAAACTCTGCTGAAAAACGGAACCGTGGTCAATGTGTTCACCGACGAACTGGAACGGGCGGACGTCCTGCTGGACGGCGGCCGGATCCTGGGGGTGGGCACCTGCTACAAGGACGAAGATGCGGACGAAGTCTATGATGCTTCCGGGAAGTTCATCTGCCCCGGTTTCATCGACGGCCACATCCACATCGAAAGCACCATGATGACTCCCGCAGAACTGGCCAGGCTCTGCGTGGAAAACGGCACCACCGCCATCATGGCTGACCCCCATGAAATCACCAATGTCTGCGGTCTCAAGGGCGTGGATTACATTCTGGAAAGCAGTGAAAATCTGCCCATGACCGTCTACGTCATGATGCCTTCCTGCGTACCTGCCACGGCCCTGGACGAAGCCGGCGCAGTGCTGCTGGCAGAAGACCTGGAACCTTATTACGACCATCCCAGAGTGCTGGGGCTGGCCGAAATGATGAACTATCCCGGGCTGCTGTTCGGCGATCCTGAGGTCTGGAAAAAGATCCGTTCCGCCAGAGAAAAGGGCATGGTGATCAACGGCCATGCGCCCCTGCTTTCCGGCAGAGATCTGGATACTTACGTGGCAGCCGGTATCGGTGACGATCACGAAACCTCCTCCTTCGAGGAAGCCGCCGAGCGCATCCGTAAAGGCCAGCGGGTGATGATCCGCCAGGGCGGCCAGGCCAGAAACCTGGAAGCGCTGCTGCCTCTCTTTGAAGAGCCCTGGAACCGCCGCTGCCTGCTGGTCACCGACGACATCCATGCGGATATCCTGATGGAACGGGGCCACATCAACGGCATCATCCGCCAGGCGGTGAAGGCCGGAAAGAATCCCGTCGCCGCCATCCGCATGGCAACGCTGCAGGCCGCAGAGTGCTTCCGTCTGCAGGGCGTGGGGGCTGTGGCTCCCGGCTACGCTGCGGACATCGCCGTGCTCAGCGATCTGGAAACCATGACCGTCTGCGATGTATTCAAGGGCGGCAAGCAGGTGGTGAAGGACGGCAGGGCTGAAGTCTTTGAAGTCCCCGCAGTGTCTGCAGAACTGGAAGAAACCGTACGGAACTCCTTCCACATGGAACCCCTGAAAAAAGAAGATTTCCTGGTGCCCGGTGCCGGAAGCAAGAGCTGCCGGGTCATCCAGCTTGTAAAGCATCAGCTTCTGACCGATGTTTCCCTGGAAGAACTGGATCTTTCCAAGGGGAGCGGTATCGACCTTGACCTTGACATCCTGAAGCTGGCTGTGGCAGAGCGCCACAAGAATACGGGCCACATCGGTCTGGGCTTCCTCCACGGTTTCGGCCTGAAGGAAGGGGCTCTGGCCTCCTCTGTGGCTCACGATTCTCATAATCTGGTGATCCTGGGCACCAATGAAGAAGATATGGCGGTCGCCGGCAACCGGGTACGGGAGATGGGCGGCGGCTGCGTCGTGGTGAAGGACGGCAAGGTGGTGGAAGAACTGGCCCTGCCCGTGGCCGGTCTTATGAGCGATAAGACCGCAGCGGAGATCGCTGAGGGAAGCGCAGCCATCCAGGAAGCAGCCTACAAACTGGGTGCTTCCAAGGATCTGGATCCCTTCATGATGATGGCCTTCACCGCACTTCCCGTCATCCCCCATGTGAAGCTGACCACTCTGGGCCTGGTGGATGTGGATACCCAGCAGCTTCTGCCCCTCGTGGAAGAACCTCACCAGAGATTCTGCGGATTCAGTTGATGCACGGGGAAGCCATGAGTAAGAAACGCATTTTTTACGGCTGGTACGTGGTGGTCATGGGCTGCCTGGTACTGGCCATGACCATGGGCATCACCAGCAACTCCTTCGGTCAGTTCATCAAGCCCATCTGCGCTGACATGGGGTTCACCCGTCAGGAGATGAGCATGAACCAGACCATCATGTCGCTGGTGTCTCTGGGGTTTGCCCTGATCTGGGGCAGGCTGTCCAAAAAGATCCGCCTGCACCGCTGGATGTGTGTCTGTGCGGTGCTGCAGCCTGTGATCTTCTTCTGCTTCAGCTTTGCACAGAATGCGGCGACCTTCTATTTGCTGTCTTTTTTGATGGGCCTTGCCTATAATTTTATCTCCATGATGATCTTTACCACCATTGCCGGAAACTGGTTCGTGAAGAACCGGGGAGTGGCCATCGGCATCACCTCCATGGGAAGCGGTGTGGGCGGCATGATCATGAATCCGGTGATCAGCAGCCTGATGGTGTCCGCCGGCTGGCGGGGGACGTATCAGATCCTGTCCGCAGCAATGGCTCTGGTGATCATCCCGGGGATCTGGTTCATCGTGCGGGAAAAGCCTGCGGATAAGGGCCTGCTGCCCTACGGGCTGGAAGAAGAAAAGGGACCTGCCCTGCAGAAGGAGGGCATCCCTTACGGAAAAGTGGTACGAATGCCCGCTTTCTGGTGTCTTGCGGTGATCACCGTGCTGATGGTGATCGTCACCAGCAGTTTTTCCCAGACGCTTTCGCCCCATCTCAGCGACAGCGGCTATACCGTTGCTTTCGCTGCCGTCATGGCCTCCGTTTCCATGGGCGCGTTGGCGGTGGGGAAGGTGATCCTGGGCCGTCTGTTCGACCAGCTGGGCGTTCGTACGGCCACGGCCATCGCCTGCTGCTGCACCCTGGCGGGAACTTTGGGAATGGTGTTCTGCACCGCCAAAGTATCGCTGGCGGCGCTGATCCTGGGTGTGGGTCTGGGCTGTTCCTTTGCAGCCATCTGTGTTCCCATCATCATCCGGACCCTGTTCGGGAATCTGGATTTTGATTCCATTTACGGCAAACTGTTTGCGGCCACCGGCATCGGCTCCGCCATCACCCCTGTGATCAGCGGGCGGGTCTACGACCTGACGGGAAGTTATACCCCGTTCTTCATCGCGGCTTCGGTGATCGTTTTCGGTTCCATTCTGGTGCTGCTGAAACTGCTGCCCTCGCGGAAGTAAGGCGGGGGGCATCGGGCCGCCATGCTTTGAGATCCGGCGGCCCGCCGCGGGCCGGCCCGCAAATGCGGAGGCCGGCCGCCCTGTAAAATTGCAACAAAAAGCCCCCTGCACCGCAGGGGGCTTTTTCATATGCATTTGAGGCTTGGAATCACCGATTTTACGGACTTACTGCCAGAAGTCCACCTGTTCCTTCAGGCCGATATCCGCAGCCTTGAAAACGGGGTCTTTGCCTTCCTTGCGCTGCTTCTGATAGTCCTTCAGAGCGTTCAGAGCAGGCTTTGCCAGGATCACGATCACGGGGATATTCACCATGACCATCAGGCCCTGGGTCATGTCTGCCAGGTTCCAGACCAGGTTCATGCTGGCCACGGCACCGACGGCGACGATCAGGGCGGCGACGATGCGGAATACGGTCATGAACTTCAGGCTGGGGGTGCGCTTCAGCAGATAGCGCAGGCAACCTTCGCAATAATAGTAGTTGCCGATGAGGGTGGTGAAGGCGAAGAGCGCCATGGCCACAGCGATGAAGATGGGGCCGAAATCACCCAGAACAGCCTGCAGAGAAGCCTGTACGAAGGGAGCACCGGCCATTTCGGCGGTGGGGACCACGCCGGAGACCAGGCACATCATGGCGGTGGCGAAGCAGATCAGCAGGGTGTCGATGAACACGGACAGCATCTGTACCAGACCCTGCTTGGCGGGGTGAGAAACATCTGCGGAAGCAGCAGCATTGGGAGCGGAACCCATACCGGCTTCGTTGGAGTAGAGGCCTCTCTTGATGCCGTACATGAGGCAGGAACCGGAGAAGCCGCCGAAGATGGCCTTGAAGTTGAAGGCGTCTTCGAAGATGGCACCGAATACGCCGGGGACAGACTTGAGATTCATGAGGACCACCACAAGAGCCACTGCGATGTACAGCACGCCCATGACGGGGACCATCAGGCCGGTGACCTTGGTCAGTCTCTTGCCGCCGCCCATGACACAGATGGCGAACAGAACGGCCAGCACGATGCCGAAGATCATGGGAGTGGTTTCAGCGTTGTAGAAGCTGAAGCCGGCGAAGGCGGACTGCAGGTTGTAGGATGCCAGTGCATTATAGCCCAGAGCATAGGTCAGGATGATGAGCACGGCGAACACCAGACCCAGCCAGCGCTGCTTCAGAGCGGTTTCCATGTAGTAGGAGGGGCCGCCGAAACTGGAACCGTCGGGGTTCTTTTTCTTGTAGATCTGAGCCAGAGTGGACTCGATGAAAGCGGAAGCACCGCCCAGAACGGCGATGATCCACATCCAGAAAACGGCACCCACACCACCCATGCAGATGGCCTGGGAAACACCGATGATGTTGCCGGTACCCACGCGGGAAGCGGTGGAGATCATCAGGGCACCGAAGGAAGAAATACCGCCTTCGGTTTTGGGTTTTTCCTTGACCACACGGATGGATTCACCGAAGAAACGCACCTGCATAAAACCGGTGCGGATGGTGAAGTACAGACCGGCCAGGATCAGGAAAAGGGGGACCCAGGGATCGTACAGGAAGCCGCTGATCGCATTGATGACAGTATCGATTGCTGCTAACATAAGAGATTCTCACTTTCTTTGAAGTTTAAAACATTATACCCAGTATATAGGAAATGTTAAGAAATGTAAAGAAAAAGAAAGCCCTGCTCACAGGGAGTTCAGGGCTTTCAGGTTGTTTTGGAATAACGTCAGGTTTTCTCCGGTGAAATAGTCCGCCGCGAAGAGCCGGCTCACGTAGGAAATCTTCTTCATCAGCCTGAGGCAGCGGCGTTCCACGGCGGCCATGTAGGCATCGTCTGCACGTTCATCTTTCCAGGTGATGTTGTGCAGAGTTTTGAAGTAGAGCTTGTCGGTGATGAACACATCGTAGGCTCTGGAGTAAAGTACGCTTTCCTCTTCGGCAAAGACGCTGTTTCCGTAATACAGATTGGAATAGGTCCTGATACCTAAAAGCGAAAGGGTGGTGGGCAGGATGTCGGCGGTGCAGCAGAACTTATCCACCAGGACCTGCTCCTTCTGGTCTCCGATCTTGATGAAGAAGGGGATGTGGTAGAGCTCGCTGGCATTTTCCGGATCTTCCACGGGGTAGATGTCCTTCACATAGTTGGTGAGGGACTGGTAGTACACGCTGTGGTCCGCAAAGAGAACGATCAGGGTACGGTCCAGAAGGTCGTTGTCGCGCAGGTAGTCCATCATGATGCCCAGAGCCTTGTCGAAATCCATGGCTGCGGCAGCGTAGTGATAGAAGGCCAGGGCCGGGTCATCCACAGAAACCACTTCCTCCGGTTCGTAAATGCCGTACCGTTCCAGAATGTCGTAGTAAGGCTGCAGGTTATCCCGGTGGGAGAAGCGGCCGTGCATGGTGATGGTGGTGATATAGGTGTTGAAGCGGCGGTCCGTAGGGAACATCTGCTCTTTGCAGGCTTCCAGCATTTCGGAGTCCAGATTGCGTTCCCCGTCCAGGAAGTAGTTGGTCATTTTATCGCCCACCATATCTTCGCTGGGGATGAAATCTTTGAAACCCACCGCGTCCACCAGGTAGTCATTGCGGTTATAGAAGCTTTCCGTGCCGTTGTGGAAGGAATAGGAATCCACATCGTACAGGGTCTTCAGGGTCTGGGGAAGGGAATAGGCCAGATTGTTTTCGGGGTAATCGTAGTTCAGGTAATAGTCCAGCGGATAGTTGCCGATCAGAGAAAGGTTCTCGGAAATATCCGTTTTTTCGCGGCCGTAGAAGTTGGTCATCACGTAGGAGGAACTGCAGAACTCGTACAGATTGGGGTAGAGCTGCCGCAGCACGGCATCGTCCACGGCGTGGCCGTTGGGGTAAAGATCCAGATTCCGCACGAAGGAGAACCATTCAAAGCTTTCCGCCAGAATGGTGACCACGTTGTAGCCTTCGGCGGCACCGAACAGGGGCACTTCCTCGGAAGAGGTCTCCTCGTAGATGAAATCGGTGATCTCGTCCACGTCGCCGATTTCGATCTTATCCATGGTGCTCTGGTACATTTCCGTCAGGAAGTTGGCCACGATGCCCATGGCCACGTAGCCCTCGGCGGTTTCGGCGTAGAGCTTATCTTCCGGGTCCTGGTAAGCCTGATCCGCGCCCAGGGCGGTGATGTGCAGGGTGCCGCCGCAGAACAGCAGGGACAGGGTCATAAAGGCGATGACGGGAACGCGCACCTTAGGAAGGGTGAGACGGCCGGGCTCTGCAAAGGTCTTGCCGAACAGGGCAAAGGAACTGAGAAGCAGGCCGGAAACGGTCACGTAGACGAAGTTGATGGGGATGCTTTCCAGAATGGCCATGGCATCGCTGCGCAGGTTCAGCATGGAAAAATCGAAGATGGTACCTGTCATTTCGTAGAGGACGATGAAGACGATATCCACGGCGAAGAGCAGCAGAAGAACGATGCAGGAGAAGATGTGCCGGCCTTTATTGGAGGGGATCAGGTACTGCAAGGCGGTAAAGAACAGGAATAGGGACAGGAAAAACCAGGGCTTCTGAATGGCCCACTGCCCGCCCGTGACGAAAACGGAGGTGCTTTCCATGGCGCAGGCGATCAGGAAAAACAGAAGGGGGATGTAATTGCGTTTCAGGAAGGAAATCCATTTTTCTTTCATGGCAGAACTCCTACAGGATGAATACGATCAGGGAGACCGGGAAGGCGGTCCAGATCTGCTTGTTGGCCACCAGGGTGATGATGCCGGCATACAGGAAAAGGAACAGCTGCAGCAGGGCCAGGCCGGAGGGGGCCAGAAGGTACTCCAGAAGGCCGAAGGTGACCATGGCGGCAAGACCGCCGTAAGGGATGGGGAGCCGGGCGAAGGGCAGAAGGCGCTCGTTTTTGGCCGCACAGCGTTCCAAAAGTTTGGAGACACCGGCTTCCACCAGCAGAATGAAGTAGATGGCGGCAAACAGCTTGGCGGCGGTATAGACGTAGCCCGTGGCGTTGCCGGCCAGACTCATGCGGGTCAGATTCTGCCCGAGGCCCCGTACCAGCTTCAGCTCGCCGCCCAGGGCAAGGCCGGTGACGATGACGGGGATGGCGGTCATGAAATAGAGGAACAGCTTGCGTTTCGGCCCCACAGGAGTGTATTTCAGCGGCAGAAAGTTGATTCCCGTATGCCGCAGGAACCGCCAGTGGAACAGGGCGAGGAAGCCCAGGGTATAGACGGCGGCACAGATGTTGAACAGAAGGATATCCACATTGCCGTAGTAGACTTTGGAAAAAAGAGGCTCATCCAGCAGCCAGAACAGCTGGGAAAGGTAGACTCCGGCAAAAAGGATACCGGCAGCGGCGAAATACTGCCACGCAAAAATAGGCGGATTCTGCGAAGCAGAAACAGCCTGACGATGGGAAGTGCAGTTGGAACCAGTCATGTGAAAACCCCCATTTCGATGAAACACGGCGCAGCATTCATGTCCCCTGGCTGCAGCCGGATACTCTGTATTTTACAAAAAAGAACTTCCTTCGACAAGTATGCCGGAGGAAGTTTTAGAAAATCGTAAGAAATAAACCGTTTCGGGACGGATCAGTTCCAGCCGGGGTATTGGTCCAGACTGCGGAACTCATAGCCCTGCTGCCGTGCGAAGTCGATGAAATCGGCCAGGATGGCAGCGTTATCGGGAGAGGTGGAGTGCAGCAGGATCACTGCGCCGGGATGGAGACGGGAAGTGACGGTATCGAAGGACTTCTGCACGCCGGGCTGGTTCTTGGGATCCCAGTCCGCGTGGGCGATGGACCAGAAGACGGAGCGGTAGCCCACGCTGTTTACCAGGTCCAGTGCGTCCTCGGAATAGGCGCCGGTGGGGAAGCGGAAGTACTTGCTGCTGTAGCCGAAATTGGCGCGCAGATAGTTTTCGACTCCCAGAAGCTCCCAGCCCAGCTTTTCGCGGCCGATGGCGGCGCTGTCGGAGGGATGGGTGGTGCTGTGGTTGCCCACGATGTGTCCTTCGGTGATCATGCGGGTCACGGTTTCGGGAGCGTCTCCCAAATAGTCCAGGGTACAGAAGAAGGCGGCGGGAACCTGCTTTTCTTTCAGGATATCCAGCATATCCTCGGTGAGGGTGCCGTATACGTAGCCGCAGTCGAAGGTGAGATACAGGACCTTGGCTTCTTCTTTGTTCGTTTGATTATCCCAGGCCAGGGCATTGGTGCCGAAGCCGTCGAAGCGCTTCTGGTTGTTGACAGTGATATGGTGCGGCTCACCGTTTTTGGCTACGCCGTAGGAGAAACCGAACTTTTCCGTGGAGAGGCCGCGGGTATTCGCGGGATCGATGATGGTGTAATCGATGACGGGCAGGGGAGCAAGGCCGCTGAAGGTTTTGCCCTGGTTTGCCACCTCCGGTGCAAAGGTGACCACGGAGGTCTGGCCGGTGTAGGTGCTGCCCTGGCTCTGGCCGTCACCGCTGCCGGAGCCGTCGCCGGATTGCTGGCCGCTTCCGTCGCCGGTTTCGCTGCCGCCGGACTGCTGGCCGTCACCGGTTTCGCCGTTACCGTCACCGGAGTCGCTGCCGTCGCCGTTCTGGTTCTGTTCGTTTTGCTGCTGATTCTCATCAACAGGCGGCGTGTCCGGCGTGCAGGCGGTAAAGAGAAGCAGCAGGATCAAGGCTGCGATGCCGAGTGTTTTCAAGTGTTTCATGATGCATTTCCTTTTTACTGGACGGGGGTCAGTTCGACCACGTTGGGCCATTCGGTGTATTTGCCGTTATGGATGGGCTGGTCGTACTGCATCTGGCAGCGATACAGGGTGTTGATGTAAGTGACGAGATAGGACCACTCCCGGCCTTCGTGGCCGCCGGCGATCACGTAGGCAAGGCCGTCGTGTGCCAGGTAGCTGTAGCTTGCGATCTCATCGCCCACCAGAACCACTTCGTCCCGCTGATACCCGTAAAATTTGAAACGATAGCTGCCTTCGTTGTAGCCGGTTTTCAGGACCAGCTCCGTCAGGCCGTCGTCGTTCAGATCGATGTATGCATAGGCCACCGCATCTTCCGTAGAAGCGATCTGTGCCTCGTAGGCTTTCATCATGGCGGCGGTGTCCACAGTCTGATCGGCGGCACAGCCGGAGAACAGAAGGAGCAGCAGGACGGTCAGGCACAGCAGGCTTTTGTGCAGAGTATTTTTATGGAAACGTTTCATAATGAGTCTACCTCCGTTTCGGATTGCATAGTGAATCATAGCACGGAAAAGGGGCGCTTTCAAGTGCGATGCGGCAGTGAGAGCGCAATTTCCCGCGGGAATTCTTTAGCGGTATCTTAACTCCGCAAAAGCAATTAATATGATATGCTTATCAAATAAACCAAAAATAAATTCAAATGAAAGGATGATGATTTTGACACTCGCTATTATCCTCTTTGCAGCAATGTATGTGCTGATGCTGGCTTTCCAGAAGTACAGACCGTACATCGCGCTGGGCGCCGCCCTCATTTTCGTTGTCAGCGGCATGCTGCCTCTGGAGCTGGTACTGGGTTATGTAGACTTCAACGTGCTCATGATGATCGCCGGTACCATGGCCGTGGTAGCCCTGATGATCGAATCCAGGATGCCCGCCCTCATGGCTGACGTGATCCTGGAAAAGGTACCCAACGTAAAATGGGCCATCATCGTGCTGTCCCTGTTCGCTGGTATCGTTTCCGCCTTCATCGACAACGTGGCCACCGTTCTGATGATCGCCCCCGTCGCAATGGCCATTGCCAAGAAACTGGATATCAAGCCCGTCGGCATGATCATTGCCATCGCTGTTTCCTCCAACCTGCAGGGTGCTGCTACCCTGGTGGGCGATACCACCTCCATCCTGCTGGGCGGTTACGCCGGCATGAACTTCCTGGATTTCTTCGTATACCAGGGGAAGCCCAGCATTTTCTGGGCTGTTGAACTGGGTGCCGTGCTTTCCTGTGTGATCCTGTTCTTCCTTTTCAAGAAGGAAAACGGCAAGATCACCACCGGTGCGCGCACCGTGGTCACCGACTATGTGCCTACCATTCTGCTGTGCTCTATCGTGGTACTGCTGATCGTGGCGTCCCTGCTGCCCGGCATGCCCGATAGGATCAACGGCTACATCTGCATGGGCGTGATGGTCATCGGCATTCTCTATCACGTAATCAAGAATAAGGATATCAAGGCGGCCCTGATGCCTCTGAAGGAAATCGACTTCAACACCATCGGCCTGCTGTTCGGCCTCTTCATCGTCATCGGCGGCATTACCGAAAAGGGTGTCGTGGATGCCGCTGCAGGCATCTTTACCAAGCTGGGCGGCGGCAATCTGTTCCTGATCTATACCCTGATCGTCTGGATGAGCGTTCTGTTCTCCGCCTTCATCGACAATATTCCCTACGTTGCCACCATGCTGCCCGTGGTACAGGGCATCGCCGCTTCCATGAGCGTGGATCCCACCCTGCTGTACTTCGGTCTGCTTTCCGGCGCGACTCTGGGCGGCAACCTGACCCCCATCGGCGCATCTGCCAACATCACCGGTATCGGCATCCTGCGGAAGGCTGGCTACGAAGTGAAGAACAGCGACTTCCTGAAGATCGGTATTCCCTTCACTCTGGCAGCCGTGGTTCCTGCGTACATCTATTTCTGGGTCCTGTACGCATAGGGAGCATCGGGTTCGGAGAAAAATGATCCGTTATGGATCCGAAAGGCGGAAGCTGTGGCTTCCGCCTTTTTTCGTGCAGGAAATATGGTTTTATGGTATGATGGAAAAAAGTCTCTGATCCGGGAGGGAATCATGGAAAAAGAAAAGATCCTCGCAAAGATGACCCTGAAAGAAAAGATCGCATTCTGCACCGGCGCCGATGCCTGGCACACCAAAGCCATGGCACAGTACGGCGTGCCGGGCATCATGATGGCCGACGGCCCTCACGGGCTGCGGAAGCAGCCCGACGGCGCCGATATGGTGGGGGTCAATGCCTCGGAACCTGCCACCTGTTTTCCGCCGGCTGTGACAGCCGGTGCCACCTGGAACCGGAACCTGTATGAGGCGGAGGGGGAAGCCATCGGCCGGGAGGCAAACGCCGCCGGCGTATCCGTGGTTCTCGGCCCCGGCTGCAATATCAAGCGGCACCCTCTGGGCGGACGCAATTTCGAATACCTGTCGGAAGATCCTTACGTTGCGGGCAAGATGGCAGCCGCCTTCATCCGGGGGCTGGAACGCACCGGCACCCGGGCAAGTCTGAAGCATTTCGCTGCCAACAGCCAGGAATACAAGCGCCAGAACGGCGACAGTCTGGCGGATGAGCGGACCCTTCGGGAAGTATATCTGGCCCCCTTTGAGATCGCAGTAAAAGAAGGAAAGCCGGGTACAGTGATGAGTTCCTATAACAAAATCAACGGCATCCATGCCAGCGATCACAAATGGCTGCTCACCGACGTGCTGCGGCAGGAATGGGACTTTGACGGCCTGGTGGTCACCGATTGGGGCGGTCTCAGCGACCGCATCGAAGCCTTCAAAGCCGGTTGCGATCTGGCCATGCCCGGGGGCAATCACTATATGGAAAAGGCGGCCCTGAAAGCGGTAAAAGAGGGACGACTTTCGGAAGCCGATATCGATGCCTCCGTGCTGCGGATCCTGTCTCTGGCAGAAGCTGCACAAAAAGATACAAAAACCTGCAGGAAGGAAGTGGATTGGGCGGCTCACCACCGCCTGGCCCGTACCATCGCGGAGCAGGGAGCTGTCCTTCTGAAAAACGAAGGGGAGCTGCTGCCCCTGGCGGAAGAGGACTTCGTCCTGATCGGCTACATGGCCGGAACTCTTCGCTTCCAGGGAAGCGGCAGCAGCCACATCAACCCTGTGAAGCTGGTGAACATGACCGATGCGCTGCCCGGAGTTCCCTGGGAGGCCTGCTGTGACGCTGCCGGTAATGTGACCGAAGAAGAATTGAAGCGTGCAGCCGCTCTGGCCGCCTCCCGCAAGGCGGCCGTAGTGGTGGTGGGGCTTCCGGAAAGCTTTGAAACGGAAGCACTGGACCGGGAGCACATGAGACTCCCGGAAGGGCATAATCAGCTGGTGGAGGCTGTGGCCGCCGCCAATCCCAATACGGCCGTGGTGCTGCTGGGCGGCGGCGCCATGGAACTTCCCTGGAAGGATCGGGTAAAAGCCATCCTGTATCTGGGGCTTCCCGGACAGGCCGGCGGCGAAGCCGCCGCAAATCTGCTGACGGGAAAAGCCAACCCCTCCGGCAAACTGACGGAGACCTGGCCTTTGGCTCTGGAACAGGTTCCTTCTTCGGAGACCTTCGGTAAGAAGAACCCGGAGTACCGGGAATCCGTTTATGTGGGCTATCGGTACTATGATAAAGCAAAACAGGCTGTGGCCTGGCCCTTCGGTTACGGCCTTTCCTATACCAACTTTACCTACAGCGATCTGCGTATCGAACTGCTTGCCGGTGCAAAAAACGGCGGCAGTACGGAGAGCGGATCGGACTCCTCCCCGGTGTGCAGGGTCACAGCTGCCGTTACCAACAGCGGAAGCCGGGCCGGGGCGGAAGTGGTGCAGCTTTACCTTGCGCCGCCGCAGGAGGGCTTGTTCCGCCCCTGGAAAGAACTGAAAGGATTTGCCCGGGTCGAACTGCAGCCCGGTGAACGCAGGGAGGTCAGTTTCGAACTGGACCACCGCAGCTTTGCGGTTTGGACCGGCTGCACCATGGCTGCCGCAAAGGCTGCCGAAGGCGGATGGATCGTCCCCGGCGGTACTTACAAGGTGCAGATCGGTGCTTCCAGCCGGGATATTCGTTTGGAACAGGAACTGCAGATCGGCGGAGAAACTGCAGAAACTCCTGCCTGGCAGAAGGGGTCCTGGTATGAAACTCTGGAAGGAAAGCCGGACCGGGCGGCTTGGGAACAGCTGATGGGCGGTCCCGTGCCCCTGCAGCCGGACCCGGTGAAGGGAAGCTTCACCATGGACAGCACCTGCCTGGAAATGAAAGACCATTCCCGCCTGATGGCCCTGCTTTGCACCGCTGTGAAGCTGGTGGTGGGGAAGCGGTTCGGCAAAGACCCCGACCCCAACGACCCCGCCTATAAAATGGTGATCACATCCGCTTTGGACTGCCCTCTTCGGGCACTTGTGATCAATGCAGGCGGTCTTCTGACGGACGGCATGGCCGCCTTCCTGCTGAAAATTGCCAACGGAAAGAAAAAAGAGCAAGGGTAAAACCTTGCTCTTTTCCGTACATTCAGGATTTTATTTTACTGCACCGGCCAGCAGCTCGTTGGCGCGGATCCGCAGGCTGCGTTCCGCATCGTCGGCGGGCTCATCCAGCTGGATGCCGTGGGGCTTACGGGTCTTGGTGCCTTCGAAGATGGTGACGAAGGTGATATAGCTTTCTGCCAGCTTGGTCTGATCCAGGAAGGAGTTCATCACGGCGTGGACGGTGATGGTGGTTTCGGTGGTGCGGACCACGCGGCTTTCAAACTGAATGATGTCGCCGCACTTGCCGGGGTGGGTGAAGGCCAGATCGTTGATGTTGCGGAATACGATGCCTTCGGTGGTGCCCAGTTCGCAGGCGGCGGTGGCAAAGCTGGTCTCGATGAGCCAGGAAGCGCCGCGGACGGCAAAGAGGGTGTGGTGGTGGTTCAGGTCTTCCATTTTGACCAGGCGGGAAGAAGTATGGATTTTCATGCTTGCGTATCCTTTCCGGGCCGGCGGGGAGTCAGGAGGCCGGCCCTGCCGGGCTTGCGGCATTGGTTTGCAGCCGCCCGACGGTGAGTCGAAATCGTATACATTATAATTGTAGCCTAAAACAGTTGTATTTGCAAAGCAAAAAGTGGTATACTGGTGCGGAAATCTGAAAAAAACAAACTCTCCCGCTGAGAAAGGGAGAGGGAAGGAGAAGACATGAAGGTCCTCTTGCTCAACGGCAGCCCCAACGCACAGGGCTGTACCTATACGGCGCTGCAGGAAATCGCAAAGGAACTGCAGAAGGCCGGCATCGAATCTGAAATCTTCCAGATCGGGAAAAAGCCCATCAGCGGCTGCATCGCCTGCAGAGGCTGCAAGGCCGAAACTGCTGCGGGCTGCGTTCTGCCCGACGGCATCGTCACCGAATTCCAGCAGAAGCTGGCGGACGCTGACGGTCTCATCGTGGGCAGTCCCGTCTATTTCGCCTCTGCCAACGGCAGCGTCATCAGCCTGCTGGACAGAGCCTTTTATTCCAACCGCACCGGAGTGGTCAACAAGCCTGCTTCCGCTGTGGTATCCGCAAGAAGAGGGGGCACCACCGCCACCATCGACGAACTGAACAAATACTTCCTGCTGGCCGGAATGCCCGTGGTCAGTTCCTCCTACTGGAACATGGTACACGGCAACACTCCCGAAGAAGTGCTGCAGGATGCAGAAGGTCTGCAGACCATGCGCAACCTGGCCCGCAATATGGCCTGGATGCTGAAGTCCATCGAAGCCGGTAAGGCTGCCGGGGTGGAAGCTCCCGTCCGAGAGCTGGACCACCGCACCAACTTCATCCGCTGAGGGAAACCCGGAAAAAAGCGGGCCCAGGGGCCCGATTCCATAAGGAGTTCACAATGATCACACTTCACGAAAACGGCGTTTTTCTGCAGGGCGGCGTGCCTTGCACCGAAAGCACCATCACCGCGGCAGAAGGCCGCAAAAAGACCATGGCCTGGAAGATCCTGCAGGCCCATAACAGCGGCACCGAAGAAGATCTGAAGATCCGTTTCGATGCCATGCTGAGCCACGACATCACCTACGTGGGCATCATCCAGCAGGCAAGAGCCTCGGGAATGAAGGAATTCCCCATCCCCTATGCCCTCACCAACTGCCACAACAGCCTCTGCGCCGTGGGCGGCACCATCAACGAAGACGACCACGTTTTCGGCCTGTCCGCAGCCAAGAAATACGGCGGTATCTATGTGCCCGCCAACCAGAGCGTCATCCACTCCTACGGCCGTGAACAGATGGCCAAGTGCGGTGCCATGATCCTGGGTTCCGACTCCCATACCCGCTACGGTGCTCTGGGCACCATGGCCGTGGGCGAAGGCGGCCCCGAACTGGCCAAGCAGCTTCTGAAGAACACCTGGGACCTGAAATATCCCAAGGTGGTGCTGGTCTACCTGACCGGTACGCCCAAGAAGGGTATCGGCCCCCACGACGTGGCCATCGCCCTGGTGAAGGCTACCTTCGAAAGCGGCTTCGTCAACAACTGCGTGCTGGAATTCTGCGGCCCCGGCATCAAGGGTCTGCCCATCGATTTCCGCAACGGCATCGACGTGATGACCACTGAAACCACCTGCCTGTCCTCCATCTGGGAAACCGATGAGGAAACGGAAGGCTTCTACAAGGCACACCAGCGCCCCGAAGACTATAAGGAACTGCATCCCGAAGAGGGCGCTTACTACGATAAGTTCATCGAGATCGATCTGTCCAAGGTGGAATCCATGATCGCGCTGCCCTTCCATCCCTCCAATGCCTGGACCATCCACGAATTCCTGGAAAACGCTCCCGCCATTCTGAAGGGCCTGGAAGAAGACGCACAGAAGCGGTTCCCCAAGGCCAAGGTCAGCCTGATGAACAAGATCAAAGAAGACGGCTCTGTCTGGGCCGATCAGGGCGTTATCGCCGGCTGCGCCGGCGGCCTCTTCGACAACATCGATGAAGCCGCAGACATCTTGCGGGGCGGCAGCACCGGAAACAGCTATTTCACCCTGGATGTGTACCCCACCAGCGTGCCCGTCAGCCTGGAACTGACCAAGACCGGTGCCACCGCGGCTCTGCTGCAGGCCGGTGCCGTCATTAAGCCCAGCTTCTGCGGCCCCTGTTTCGGTGCCGGTGACGTACCGGCTCACAACGGTCTGTCCCTGCGCCACACCACCCGAAACTTCCCCAACCGGGAAGGCTCCAAGCCCGGCGAAGGCCAGTTTGCAGGCGTCTGTCTCATGGATGCCCGTTCCATCGCCGCAACGGCCCTGAACGGCGGCAAGATCACCGCTGCAACGGACATCGACTACGATACCCAGCACCATGAATATCACTTCGATAAGGGCGTTTACGACCGCCGCCTCTACTACGGCTTCGGCAAGGCAGATCCCTCCGTGGAACTGATCATGGGCCCCAACATCACCGACTGGCCCAAGATGAACCCCCTGGCCGAAAACCTGCTGGTGGAACTGGCTGCCGTGCTCCGGGATCCCGTCACCACCACCGACGAACTGATCCCCTCCGGCGAAACTTCTTCCTACCGGTCCAATCCGCTGCGCCTGGCAGAATTCACCCTGAGCCGCAGAGAGCCGGCCTATGTGGGCCGTGCCAAGGCCGCTGCAGAGCAGGAAGCCCTGCGCCTGGAAGGCAAGAAGCCCGAAAAGCTGGCAGAAGTGCTGGCTAAGGTGGGCGATGCGGATGCACTGCTGCAGAACACCCAGTTTGGCTCCTGCGTCTTCGCCAACAAGCCCGGCGACGGCTCCGCAAGAGAACAGGCCGCATCCTGCCAGAAGGTGCTGGGCGGTTTCGCCAACATCTGCTACGAATTCGCCACCAAGCGGTATCGTTCCAACTGCATCAACTGGGGCATCCTGCCCTTCACTCTGGATCAGGAAACCGCTTTCGATTACGAAAACGGCGACTGCGTCTTCGTGCCCGGTATCCGGAAGGCCATTGAAGAAGGTCAGGAAGACATTTCCGCCAAGGTGATCTGCAAGGACGGCAGGGTGGAAGACATTCTGCTGCACGTCAAGGGGCTCACCGCAGACGAAAAGGAGATCATTCTGGACGGCTGCCTGATGAACTACTACGCCAACAGAGCGGAATAAAGATAAGGGCCGGCCAAATTTAGGATCCGGCCGGCCCCGCATTTCAAATAACGAGGAATTGAATTATGGAAAAGATCAAAATGACCACCCCTCTGGTGGAAATGGACGGCGATGAAATGACCCGCATCCTGTGGGCCATGATCAAAGACAAACTGATCCTGCCTTTCGTGGATCTGAAGACCGAATACTACGATCTGGGCCTTCTGTACCGCAACGAGACCAAGGATCAGGTCACCGTGGACGCAGCCAACGCCACCAAGAAGTACGGCGTTGCTGTAAAGTGCGCCACCATCACCCCCAACCATCAGCGCATGGAAGAATATCCCCAGCTGACGGAAATGTGGAAGTCTCCCAACGGCACCATCCGTTCCATCCTGGACGGCACCGTGTTCCGGGCTCCCATCTGCATCGATGCGGTAAAGCCCGTGGTGAAGAACTGGAAGAAGCCCATCACCATCGCCCGTCACGCTTACGGCGATGTGTATAAGGCAGTGGATTTGGAGACCACCGAACCCGGCACCGCCACTCTCACCTTCAAGGGCGTAAGCGGTGAAGAAAAGACCGTCACCGTGCAGAAGGTGGACGGCCCCGCCGTCTGGCAGGGCGCTCACAACAAGGAAGCCTCCATCCGCTCTTTTGCCAAGGCCTGCTTCCAGTATGCCGTAGACACCAAGCAGGATCTCTGGTTCTCCACCAAGGATACCATCGCCAAGGTCTACGACGGTGCGTTCAAGCGTATCTTTGAAGAGGAATTCGAAAGCTATAAGGCCAAGTTCGACGAACTGGGCATCACCTATTTCTACACACTCATCGACGATGCGGTTGCCCGTGTGATCCGCTCCGAGGGCGGTTATATCTGGGCTTGCAAGAACTACGACGGCGACGTGATGAGCGACATGGTTTCCACCGCTTTCGGCAGTCTGGCCATGATGACTTCTGTGCTGGTGGCTCCCGACGGTACCACCGAGTACGAAGCCGCTCACGGCACCGTTACCCGCCACTATTACAAGTATCTGAAGGGCGAAAAGACTTCCACCAACCCCATTGCCACCATCTTCGCCTGGAGCGGCGCTCTGAAGAAGAGAGGGCAGCTGGACGGTCTTTCCGATCTGGAAGCCTTCGGCGGCAAGTTGGAGGAAACCTGCTTCGATACCTTGAACGACGGCATCATGACCAAGGACCTGGTGGGTCTGGTAGAACCCGGTTTCAAGGCAACTGCGGTCACCAGCGAAGAATTCCTGGATGCCATCGCAGAACGTCTGGCGGCAAAGCTGGCATAATATACTTGACGAACGAGAGGAAGCTTTGGAGGAATGATTTATCAAAATGTGCTGCAGGCCATGGGTCATACTCCTGTGGTGCAGCTGAACCAAATGGTGCCTGAGGGGGCAGCCAGGGTTCTTGCAAAATACGAAGGCCTGAACGTGGGCGGTTCCATCAAGACCCGCGTGGCTTATAACATGATTGCGGAGGCGGAAAAGCAGGGCAAGATCGGCCCCGATACCATCATCGTGGAACCCACATCCGGCAATCAGGGCATCGGACTGGCCCTGATCGGGGCGGTGAAGGGTTATAAGGTGCGCATCATCATGCCCGACTCCGTCAGTGAGGAACGGCGTAAACTGATGCACCATTACGGTGCGGAGGTGATTTTGGTGCACGATGCGGGCAACATTGGCGATGCCATTGAAGAATGCCTGCAGATCGCTCTGCGGATGGAGAAGGAAGATCCCAATGTGTTCGTGCCCCAGCAGTTCACCAATCCCGCCAATCCCATGATCCACCGTCATCAGACGGCTCTGGAAATTCTGGAACAGGTGGGCGGTGAGATCCACGGCTTTTGCAGCGGCATCGGTACCGGCGGCACTCTGACCGGTATCGGGGAGACCCTGAAGGCCCAGAACCCGGATATGACCATCTGGGCGGTAGAACCGGAGAACGCGGCCATCCTGGCCGGCGGTACGGTGGGAACGCACCTGCAGATGGGCATCGGTGACGGCGTGATCCCGGAGATCCTGAACCGGAATATCTATGACGACATCTATATCGTCTCCGACGAAGAGGCACTGCAGACGGCCAGGGATCTGGCCCGCAAGGAAGGCCTCATGTGCGGCATTTCCAGCGGCACCAACGTGGCAGCTGCCATTGCTCTGGCCAAGAAGCTGGGTCCCGGTAAGACCGTGGTGACGGTACTGCCCGATACTGCAGAACGATACTTCTCCACCCCGCTGTTTGAAGGGGAATAAGAAGCGAATAGAAAAGCCCGAACCTCTGGGTATGAGGTTCGGGCTTTTTTGTTTACAGAGCAGTGAATTCGTCTTCTGAAAGACCGGTGAGGTCACAGATTTCAGCAGCAGAGAATCCTTTCGCTTTCAGTTTGACGGCGGCTTCCAACAATTTTTGGCGGCTTTGCTCCAAACCTTGCTCCAAACCCTGTTCCAAACCTTCTTTCAGACCATCTTCGTGGCCTTCATAATAGCCACATTCCGTATAGACCTTGCGAAATTCGTCATCGTTCAAATAGCGGAACAGCATACCTCGCATCTCTCCTTCATGGTCAGATAGAAAAGTGGTCAGGATGCCTTCTTCCGTGCAGAATCGGATGGCTTCATCGATGGCAAGTTCCAAAGGCAACCCTTCGTAGAACACGAAGAATTCCGGGGAGGGAAGGGTAACCACTTTCCTTGAATAAATCAGATTCCTCGGTACCATTTTATCATAGGTTTTGGCAGCGTACAACAAAAAACGCAAGGCATGTTGGGGTTAACGGTAGCCTGCTGTTCCACAAAGACAATCAGTTTATCATCCAAAAGGAAGGAAATGTCGTTTTTCTTGCGGTCGAAGATTTCCGTTTACAGTGTGGTGATTTCGATCTTGGTCTCCGGGCCGTAATTGGAGCCGGTAACGGCATTGTAGAGCTCCAGCAGATGCTCCTTATCGGAAAAGAGCAGGCGGAAAATACTGCAAGTGGGAAATGTAAAATATTTACAATTTCATCGACGGGGCAGATTGCTATTTGCGGCGGGTCTTATAGAGACCGATGATGGAAAAGACGAGACCGGCCAGCAGAAGGAACAGGGCCCCCGGTCCGGGGGCGGCGGAAGTGGTAATGAAGATAGCGGTGGGGCCATCCGCGCCGCCGATGATTCCCATGCTGGGATTCGTACTGGAGAGACCCAGCATAGAAATGGTGATAAGCAGGAAAAGCAGCAGGGCAATGCTGCAACCGATGCAGCTGACAGTGGCCAGGGCGCGACCGATCTTGCGGCGGTTTTCCGCCTGGCGGGCGAACTGCTGGTTCAGCACTTCCAGTTTGGCAGCAAGGGTCTGCAGGTCCGGAGAGGCGGCGGAAGAGACGGTGCCGGTGTCATTCCCGGCAGCAGCCGAATCCGGAAGCGTTTCACCTAACAGAACGGAAACGGTGGTATCCAGTTCTTCGGCGATGCGGATCAGCATCTGGGAATCGGGGACCGAGAGACCTTTCTCCCATTTGGAAACGGTCTGACGGACCACGTTCAGTTTGATCGCAAGCTCTTCCTGGGAGAGTCCTTTGGCCTTTCGAAGGAATTTTAAATTTTCACTTAACATATCGGTTTACCTCTTTTGAAAATCGGGGAATGGATCGAACTCCTCGGATTTGATGGCTTAATGATACGAAAAAGAACCGTTGCAGTCAAGCAACGGTTCTTAACATAGGCCTAATCCGGTATACAGTTTACAATAAAATTGATATTGTAAATCTCGATAAAAGGGGTTTTGATGTTCCTTTTCCCTTTTTTCGCAGGATCAGTTCTTTTTCTGCTCCGGTTTTTTCTTGCCGGCCTGACGAATGGAAAGGGAGATCCGCTTCTTCACGGGGTCGCATTCCAGAACTACGGTGTTCACCACATCACCCACCTTCAGCACTTCGGAGGGATGCTTGATGAACCGGTCGGCGCACTGGGAGATGTGGACCAGACCGTCCTGGTGTACCCCGATGTCCACGAAGACACCGAAGTCCACCACGTTGCGGACGGTCCCCTTCATTTCCATGCCGGGCTTCAGGTCTTCCATAGAGAGAACGTCGGTACGCAGCATGGGTGCGGGCAGTTCGTCTCTGGGGTCACGGCCGGGTTTGGAAAGTTCCTTTAACATATCCCGCAGGGTGGGAACGCCGATGCCGCAGCGCTGGGCGATCTTCTCTTCGCCGAAGAGTTTCACGCGGCCCTGGATATCTGCCAGACCGCCCTTGCGAACATCTTCCGCAGTGTAGCCGCAGAGTTCCAGAAGTTTCTGGGCGGCTTCGTAGGATTCGGGATGGACGGCGGTGTTGTCCAGGATGTTCTTGCTTTCTGCAATGCGCAGGAAGCCGGCGCACTGAACGAAGGTCTTGGGACCCAGCTTGGGTACCTTGGTCAGCTGCTTGCGGTCGGTGAAAATGCCGTTTTCTTCCCGGTAGGCCACGATGTTTTTCGCGATGGTGGCGTTGAGGCCGGACACTCTGGCCAGCAGGGAAGGAGAGGCGGTGTTCAGGTCTACGCCTACGCGGCCGACGCAGTTTTCCACCACGCCGGTGAGGGTCTCGCCCAGACGGGTCTGGGGCATGTCGTGCTGGTACTGGCCCACGCCGATGGCCTTGGGATCGATCTTGACCAGCTCGGCCAGGGGGTCCTGCAGACGGCGGGCGATGGAGACGGCGGAGCGCAGGGAGACGTCAAAGTCGGGGAATTCTTCTGCACCCAGCTTGGAAGCGGAATAAACGGAAGCACCGGCTTCGTTGACCATCATGTAGGCCACGCCGGGCACTTCCTTCAGCAGCTCGGAAATGAAGATCTCGGACTCCTTGGAGGCGGTGCCGTTGCCGATGGCGATGGCGGTGATCTTGTACTTGGCGATGAGGCGCTTCAGCAGAGCGGCAGCCTCAGCCTTCTTGTTGTGGGGAGGGGTGGGATAGACCACGGTGGTGGCCAGAACCTTGCCGGTACCGTCCACGACGGCGATCTTGCAGCCGGTGCGGTAGGCGGGGTCGAAGCCCAGGGTCACCTTGTTCTTGACGGGAGGCTGCATCAGCAGGGGCTCCAGGTTCAGACCGAACATGCGGATGGCCTGCTCGTTTGCGGTGTCGGTGAGGTCGCTTCTGGTTTCCCGCTCCAGAGAGGGGAAAATCAGGCGATCGTAGGCATCTTCTGCGGCGGCGGTGATGAAAGCGGGGAAATCGCTGCCCAGCTTCAGAACGGCATCGCAGATGGTTTTGACGGCCAGATCGCGGCTCAGGGTCAGCTCCACCTTCAGGAATTCTTCCCGTTCGCCCCGGTTCATGGCCAGGATCTGGTGGCTCTGCAGCTTGGAAACAGCGCCTTTGAACTCGTAGTAGAGGCGGTAGACGGAGTCTTCGTCCGCTTTGGCGGCCTTGCTGGTGAGGAAGCCTTCCTTACCGATCAGTTCGCGCAGGTCTTTGCGGATGGCGGCATCGTCGGAAATGGTTTCCGCAATGATGTCGGAGGCACCGGCCAGGGCATCTTCGGCGGATTCCACACCTTTTTCCGCATCCACATAGGCAGCGGCCAGGGCCAGCAGGATGCCCATTTCTTTGGTTTCGGCTTCTGCGGCGGTGATATCCTTGGGCGCATTCTGTGCCAGGATCAGGTCGGCCAGAGGGGCCAGGCCCTTTTCG
>SVCU01000017.1 GCA_015058215.1 Clostridiales bacterium | reverse complement strand
CTCCTGCAAGAAGACCATGGATGCTGTGAAGCAGCAGCAGTTCCTCTTCTGGCAGCAGTGGGACAGCCTGCGGGCCTATGCCAATGGCAAGGGCATCAAGCTCATCGGCGACCTGCCCATCTACGTGGCACCCGACAGTGTGGACACCTGGGCGCACCGGGAAGCCTTCCAGCTGGACGAACAGGGCCATCTGAAAAAGCGGGCCGGCGTCCCCCCCGATTACTTCACCCCCGAAGGGCAGGACTGGGGCAACCCTCTCTACGACTGGGATGCACTGAAAGCCGACGGCTATGACTGGTGGATCCGCCGCATGCAGTTCTGCGCCAAGCATTACGATACCGTGCGTCTGGATCACTTCCGCAGTTTCTCTGCCTACTATGCCATCTCCGCCGGAAAAACCGCCAAGGAAGGCCAGTGGCAGCCCGGGGCCGGCATAGACTTCTTCCGCGCCCTGAAAGACGCTCTGGCAGGCGATCCTGCCCTTCAGAAGGCATCCGGAAGCGATGCATCTGCCCCCATGGGCATCATTGCCGAAGATCTGGGAGCCCTGGATGCCGGTGTCTATAACCTGCTGAAGGAAGCCGCCCTTCCCGGCATGAATGTCTGGCAGTTCAACGCCTTCGAGATGGCCGCCATGACGGAAAAAGAAGCTTCCGGCCGCATCTTTTACAGCGGCACCCACGATAACCAGACCCTGCTGGGCTGGTGCCGCGATACCTTCCCCGGAAAGGATGCCGCAGAAGAAGCCGCAGCCATCGTGAAGAAGCTGTACGAAAGCCATTCCCCCTGGGTCATCCTGCAGCTGCAGGATCTGCTGGGCCTGGGCGACGAAGCCCGCATGAATGTGCCCGGTACCCCCGAAGGCAACTGGACCTGGCAGGCCGAGGCGGAAGCTCTGACCGCCGAAAAGGCAGCCGCCTTCCGGAAGCTGGCCGAAAGCAGCAATCGTCTGTAAGCTGTTTATCCCGCCAATGGCTTCCTCGTAAAAGTACAAAAACAACAAAAAAGACGCTTCTGGCGAAGCGTCTTTTTTATTCTCTGATTATGCTTCCTGCATTACTGCCACGGAAGCGGAAGCGCCGATGCGGTCTGCGCCGGCTTCCACCATTTCCAGAACCTGAGCCTTGTTTCGGATGCCGCCGGAGGCTTTCACCTGCAGCACGTCACCCACGGTATCCTTCATCAGCTTCACATGGTGGGCGGTGGCACCGCCGGTGCTGAAGCCGGTGGAGGTCTTCACGAAGGCTGCCCCTGCTTCCTTGGAAAGCAGGCAGGCGGAAACGATTTCTTCATCGGTGAGCAGGCAGGTCTCCAGAATCACCTTCACGATGGCGCCGCCCTTTGCAGCTGCGTCAACCACGGCTTTGATGTCCTGCAGAACAAAGTCGGTACGGCCTTCCTTCATGGCGCCTACGTTCAGCACCATGTCGATCTCGGCGGCACCTTCCTGCACGGCCAGTTCCGTTTCGAAGGCTTTGGCTGCGGTCTGCATGGCGCCCAGAGGGAAGCCTACAACGGCAGCCACCTTCACATCCGTCCCCTTCAGTTCCCGGGCGGCCAGGGCCACATGGCAGGAATTGACGCAGACGGAATAGAACCCATAGTCCTTTGCCTCCGCACAAAGCTTTTTGATGGCTTCCTGCGAGGCATCGGGCTTCAGGTTAGTGTGATCAAAATATTGATTCAGCGTTTTCATCTTATTTGATGATTTCCAGCAGCTGGCCGTTTTCCAGCTGAGCGGCATTGCCTTCGTCCAGGTCAACGTGCATTTCAGCAACGAAAGCATCGCTTACACGGCACAGAACGTTTTCGAATACCAGAGCTCTTTCGCCGGGGCACTGAACCTTGACGATTTCCTTATCCACAACGCCGGCTTCCTTGGCCTGTTCGGTGGAGAGGTGGATGTGTCTGGAAGCAACGATCACGCCCTTTTCCAGCTGCAGTTCGCCGGCGGGGCCAACGATCTTGATGCCGGGGGTACCTTCGATGTCACCGGATTCTCTGATGGGAGCCTTGATGCCGATCTGGCGGGCGTCGGTCAGGGAGATTTCCAGCTGGCTTGCCTTGCGCAGGGGGCCCAGGATACGAACGTTCTTCAGGGTGCCCTTGGGGCCAACTACTTCTACTTTTTCATAGGAGCCGTACTGACCGGGCTGCTTCAGCCACTTTTCGGGGTGCAGTTCGCTGCCTGCGCCGAAGAGGATGTCCAGATGTTCCTGGGTCAGATGGATGTGCTTGTTGGAAAGACCAACGGGTACTTTGTAAGACATGGCTTCATTCTCCTTTTATACTATGTATTATTTACTCCTCCACCGCTTCGTCTTCGACGAGGGAAGCGATGTAAGGCAAATTCCGGAAGTGTTCGGCATAATCGAGGCCGTAGCCGACGATGAACTGGTCTTCGATCTCGAAACCGATGTAATCGGGCTTCAGGTCCACCACGCGGCGGGCGGGTTTATCCAGCAGAGTGCAGATCTTGATGCTCTTGGGGCCTCTGGATTCCAGGTTTTCCTTCAGATACTTCAGGGTGCGGCCGGAGTCGATGATATCTTCCACGATCAGCAGGTTTTCACCGGCGATGGGAGTATCCAGGTCCTTTACGATCTTGACCACGCCGGAGCTCTTGGTGGAGTTGCCGTAGCTGGAAACTGCCATAAAGTCCAGTTTGACATCGGTGCCGATGGCACGGACCAGGTCGGTCATAAAGATCACAGCGCCCTTCAGGATGCAGATGGCCATAATGCTTTCATCGCCGTAGTCTTTGGCGATCTCGCGGCCCAGTTCCTGTACACGTGCTTTCAGCGCGTCCTGAGAAATAACGGTTTCACCAAATGCGTATTTCTTTTCCATGGTGTTCCTCTTTTATTGCTGTTTTTTCGCTGCAGAGGGGTCCTCCGGATCGAGTTCCTCCTCTACTTTGAATTCTACATCATCTATGACATTTTTTCCATGGAATTTTTCATTTAATTCCACTTCTTTTTCATCTTTCCCGTAGCGGTCCAGTTCTTCACGCAGGGTATGAAGGATGAAGATCCAGAGGATCAGGTCATCTACCCACGCCACGAAGAAGACGGGAGCCGGGATCAGATCGATGGGAAGGAACAGGTACAGAAACCCAAAGGCGATCAGCGCCTTCTTGCCGAAGGAAACGTTTTTATCCTTCAGCATGGGGCCGATGGCTTTGATGCGCTTGCCCAGCACAGCCCAGGACAGGAACCGCATGACCTATGCCTCCTGCTCTGCGGAGGGCTTTGCCTCTGCAGTTTCTTTGGCTTCTGCAGCAGGTACTTCTGCGGGAGCATCTGCCCCCCAGAGGCGGCCCAGCTCGTCCACCAGCGCTTCCATGCCGGTGCGCTTCAAGGCGGAGACGGCAAAGATCTTATCTTCCTTGCTGCACTGCAGACTGCGGCGGATCATGGCCAGGTTCTTCTGCAGCTCGTTTCGGGACAGCTTATCGGCTTTGGTGGCCACCACAAGGCCGTCCATACCGTAGTATTTCAGCCATTCGTACATCTGCTTGTCCTGCGCGGAGGGCTCATGACGGCAATCCACCAGCAGGGCCACCTTGGCCAGATTGGGCCGGGCCTTCAGGTAGGTTTCGATCATGTTGCCCCAGCTTTCGGACATGGAGCGGGAGACCTTGGCATAGCCGTAGCCGGGCAGGTCCACGATGCGGTATTGATCGTTGATCTGATAGAAGTTGATGGTGCGGGTCTTGCCGGGGTTGCCGCTGACGCGGGCCAGGGATTTGCGGCCGCAGAGCAGATTGATGAGGGAGGATTTCCCCACGTTGGATCTGCCTGCGAAGGCCACTTCGATCTGGTCTGCAGCGGGGTACTGCTTGGGTACGGCAGCCACGGTCAAAAGATCGGATTTGGTGATTTTCATATTACTTTACCAACGCTTCCTGAAGCACCTGATCCATGTGGCTGATCAGGACGAATTCCAGCTCCTTGCGGACGCTTGCGGGGATTTCGCTGATGTCTGCTTCGTTTTCTTTGGGCAGCAGGATCTTGCGGACACCGGCTCTGTGAGCGGCCAGCACCTTTTCCTTGATGCCGCCTACGGGCAGCACCGCACCCAACAGGGTGATCTCGCCGGTCATGGCCAGATCGTTGCGGACGGGGATGCCGGTGAGCGCGGAGATCATGGAAGTACACATGGTGACACCGGCGGAGGGGCCGTCCTTGGGAGTGGCGCCTTCGGGGATGTGGATGTGCAGATCCTTTTCTTTATAGAACTTGCCGTCGATGCCCAGCTCAGCCGCCTTGCTGCGGATGTAGCTGAGACCGGCCTTGGCGGATTCCTGCATCACTTCGCCCAGCTGGCCGGTGAGCACCAGATGGCCGGTGCCTTCCAGAACAGCGGTTTCGATGGACAGAGTGGCACCGCCCACGGCGGTCCAGGCCATGCCCATGACCACGCCCACCTTGTTTTCCTTGGCGATCTCGTCGTGATGGAATCGTTTCTTGCCCAGATAGGACTCCAGGTTGGCGGGAGTGACTCTCACCTTGGTCTTTTTCTTCTCCACCACCTGACGGGCCGTCTTTCTGCAGATGGAGCCGATCTCTCTCTGCAGATTGCGGACACCGGATTCTCTGGTGTAGAAGTTGATCACATCGCGGACTGCCTTTTCGGTCAGGGAGAGCTGATGGTCTTCCAGGCCGTGGTCCTTGCGGGTCTTGGGCAGCAGATAATTCTGTGCGATCTTTACTTTATCTTCTTCGGTATAGCCGGAAACCTCGATCACTTCCATACGGTCCAGCAAGGGACGGGGAATGGTGTCGATGTTGTTGGCGGTGGTGATGAACATCACCTTGGAAAGGTCAAAGGGCATTTCCAGGTAATGATCGGTGAAATCCTTGTTCTGCTCGGGGTCCAGAACTTCCAGCAGTGCGGAAGCGGGGTCGCCCCGGAAATCGGTGCCGATCTTATCCACTTCATCGAAGAGGAACACCGGGTTTGCGGTGCCCGCTTCCTTGATGGCGGAAATGATGCGGCCGGGGATGGCGCCGATGTAGGTACGTCTGTGGCCACGGATCTCCGCTTCGTCACGAACGCCGCCCAGGGACATGCGGACGAATTCCCGGTTCAGGGAACGGGCCACGGATTTGGCGATGGAGGTCTTGCCGGTGCCCGGAGGGCCTGCCAGGCAGAGGATGGGGCCCTTGAGGCCCTTGGAAAGCTGCATGACGGCCAGGTATTCCAGAACCCGTTCCTTCACCTTTTCCAGGCCGTAATGGTCTTCATCCAGGATCTTCTTGGCCTGCACCAGGTCCAGATTGTCCTCGGAAAGCTTGTTCCAGGGCAGGGTCAGGATCCAGTCCATATAGCTGCGGATCACGGTAACATCGGGAGCGTTGGAGGGCATGCGGCTGAAACGCTTGATCTCCTTCTCCGCCTTTTCTCTGCAGACCTGGGGCAGATCCAGTTCCGCCAGCTTGGCGGTCCATTCTTCCACTTCGCTCTGCATGTCTTCGCCCTGTCCCAGTTCTTCCTGGATGGCGCGCATCTTTTCACGCAGGAAATATTCCCGCTGGTGTTTGTTCATCTCGTCCTTGACCTTGGCGTTGAGATCGTTCTCAATGGCCAAAATCTCGTTTTCCCGGGCCAGAATATCGGAAAGGACCTCCAGTCTCTTTTCGATGTCAAAGGCCTCCAGAACCTGCTGTTTTGCGTCGGTGCCGATTTCCATGTGGGAGGCGGCCACGTCTGCCAGACGGCCGGGATGCTTCATGGAAGCAACGCTGCCGAAGATGTCGCCGTTCATTCTGGGGTTCAGTTCCAGATACTGATCGAAGGCATCCAGCAGGGTGCGGGTCAGAGCCTCCATTTTGGCGGAGGGTTCTTCCACGGCAGGATCATGGTATTCGCTGATGCGTACTTTGAAATAGGGGTTTTCTGCCAGCACTTCTTCGATGATGCCGCGGCAGACACCCTCTACCAGTACCCGTACGTTATCGCCGGGCAGGCGCAGCATCTGCTTCACCTTCACCACGGTACCGATGTGATAGAAATCTTCGGCGGTGGGCAGGTCGGTGTCGGCGCTGCGCTGGGTGGCCAGAAAAATGGTCTGGTTCAGCAGCATGGCCTTTTCCAGAGCCTTGATGGACTTTTCTCTTCCGATATCGAAATGGAGCACCACGCAGGGAAAAACGGAAAGCCCCCGCAGGGGGATCATGGGCATAAAGCGGCCGCTCTTCACGGGCTCCTCTGCAGTTTCTTCGTTACGGGTCAGCAGTTCCAATTCTTCCCCTGTGAACTGCAGATCTTTTTCATTCTTTTCTTCTGTCATTTTCTCTTCCTCCCTTCTTGCACGAAAACAGACGGTCTCCCGTCTGTTTTCAGGTTTTTTAAGAAGCAGATTTTTCGGGCAGGGCCGGTGCTTCCTCTTCCAGAAGCAGGTTGGGGCCCTGAACCCCGTCAATGGTGTTTCTTGTTACGATGCACTTCTTAATGTCTCTGCGAGACGGGATCTCGTACATGATATCAGTCATGACTTTTTCCAGGATGCTGCGGATGCCGCGGGCGCCGGTCTTCCGTTCGATGGCCTTTTCAGCCACCCGCTTTACCGCATCTTCTTCGATCTCCAGCTCGACGCCGTCCATGCTGAACAGTTTCTTATACTGCTTCAGGATGGCGTTCTTGGGTTCCTTGATGATCCGCACCAGAGCGTCGGTGGACAGCTCTTCCAGGGTGACGGTCACGGGGAGACGGCCGATGAATTCGGGGATCAGACCGAACTTCAGAAGATCTTCCGGCTGGATCAGCTTCAGCAGAGAGGAAGCGTCCTGGGTGTTCTTCTTGATATCGGAGTTGAAGCCGATGGTCTTTTCGCCGATGCGGCGCTGGATGATCTTATCCAGTCCGTCGAAAGCACCGCCGCAGATAAAAAGTACATTGGTGGTGTCGAACTGGATGAATTCCTGATGGGGGTGTTTTCTGCCGCCCTGGGGAGGCACGCTTGCCACGGTACCTTCCAGGATCTTCAGCAGAGCCTGCTGCACGCCTTCGCCGGATACATCACGGGTGATGGACACGTTTTCGCCTTTGCGGGCGATCTTGTCGATCTCATCCACGTAGATGATGCCGCGCTGGGCACGCTCAATGTCGTAATCGGCGGCCTGCACCAGCTTCAGCAGGATGTTTTCCACGTCTTCGCCCACGTAGCCGGCCTCGGTGAGAGCCGTGGCATCCGCGATGGCGAAGGGGACGTTCAGGATCTTTGCCAGGGTCTGGGCCAGCAGAGTCTTGCCGGAACCGGTGGGGCCGATCATGACGATGTTACTCTTCTGGATCTCAACGCCGTCGTCCTCTGCGCCCTTGCTCTGCATGCTGGCGATCCGCTTATAATGATTGTACACAGCCACTGCCAGGGCCTTTTTTGCATCGTCCTGATCGATGACGTATTCGCTCAGGGCTTCCGCAATTTCCTTGGGGGTGGGCAGCTTCTGCTCTTCGGGCTGGGCATCGGCTGCCTGGTTCAGCTGCTCCGCAAGAGCGAACTCTTCACGGATGATGTCGCTGCACAGTTCGATGCATTCGTCGCAGATGTAGGCATCGGGGCCTGCGATGAGGCGCCGTACCTGCTCCTGAGACTTGCCGCAGAAGGAACACTTCAGCTGCTTGGTTTCGTCGTACTTGCTCATTCTGTAATCCTATACTCCTTACTACTTTCTGCTGCTGATCACACGGTCGATGAGGCCGTATTCCACCGCTTCAATGGCGGTAAGGAAATTGTCGCGGTCGGTGTCCTTCTGGATCTTCTCCAGGGGCTGACCGGTGCGCTGGCTCAGGATCTTGTTCAGATTGTCCCGAACCCGCAGGATCTGTTCAGCGTGGATCCGCATATCTTCTGCCTGGCCTCTCATGCCGCCCAGGGGCTGATGGATCATGATCTCAGCATTGGGCAGGGCGTAGCGCTTCCCCTTTGCGCCTGCGGCCAGGAGGAAAGCGCCCATGCTGGCGGCCATGCCCACGCAGATGGTGGAAACATCGGGCTTGATGTACTGCATGGTGTCGTAGATGGCCAGACCAGCGGTGACGGAGCCACCGGGGCTGTTGATATACAGACTGATATCCTTATCCGGATCTTCGGATTCCAGGAACAGAAGCTGGGCGACGATCAGGCTTGCGCTTTCGTCGGTCACTTCGGAATCCAGGAAGATGACCCGGTCTTTCAGCAGACGGGAATAGATGTCATACGACCGTTCGCCTCTGCTGCTCTGTTCTACTACCATGGGGATCAATGCCATTCTGGGAGCCTCCCTTTCTTTGGAATATCCGCAGGCGGCACAGCGGCCGCCCGCAGAGGATTTGATTTCTTAAGCAATAACTGCGTTTTCGAACAGGAAGTCCACAGCCTTGCGGTTTGCGATGTCCTTCTTCAGGCCTTCCATGTTCTGAGCCAGGATTTCCTTGACCTTATCCAGTTCCATGCCGTAGGCTTCGGCCAGCTGCTTCATTTCAGCTTCGATTTCTTCGGCGGAAACTTCGATGTTTTCTGCAGCAACAACGGCTTCCACGATCAGAGTGCTCTTGACCTTCTTGAATGCGTTGTCTCTGTAGCCCTTGCGGAATTCAGCCATTTCCTGGCCCAGGTACTGCAGGTACATTTCCAGAGACATACCCTGGTACTGCAGGCGCTGGTCGAATTCAGCCAGGGTGCGGTCGATTTCATCTTCTACCATGGCTTCGGGGATATCGATTTCGGTGGCGTTGGACAGGGTTTCCAGCATCTTGTTCTTCATGTCCACGTTGGCAGCCATCTTGTTCTGTTCTTCCAGTCTTTCACGAATGCTGGCCTTCAATTCGTCCAGAGTGTCAAATTCGCTGACATCCTTTGCGAAATCGTCGTTCAGTTCGGGCAGTTCGGTTTCCTTAACTTCGTGGACCTTGCACTTGAACACGGCTTCCTTGCCGGCCAGGTTTTCTGCATGGTATTCGGTGGGGAAGGTTACCACAACGTCTTTTTCTTCACCGGCGGACAGGCCTACCAGCTGTTCTTCGAAGCCGGGGATGAAGGTGCCGGAGCCCAGGTTCAGGGGCTGTCTTTCGGCGGTGCCGCCTTCGAACTGTTCTTCGCCTACGAAGCCTGCATAGTCGATCATAACGGTGTCGCCTTCCTTGGCTGCACGATCAACAACTACCATGCGGCTGTTGCGGCGCTGCTGCATTTCCAGATCTCTCTGTACGTCTTCGTCGGTAACGGGGGTTTCGATCTTTTCGATCTTGATGCCCTTGTAGTCCTTCAGTTCTACTTCGGGTCTTACGGTGACGCTGATGATCACGGTCAGATCCTTGCCTTCTTCGACCTTGCCTTCAAAGTCTACGGAAGGATTGTCAACGGGATCCAGGTTCAGTTCCATCAGTGCGGTGGGATATGCGGTCATGAACAGACGATCCAGAGCGTCTTCGTAGAAGATGCCGTCGCCGTACTTGGCTTCGATCAGCTTTCTGGGAGCCTTACCCTTGCGGAAGCCGTCAACAGCGAACTTATCCTTGTTTGCAGCATATGCCTGCTGCACAGCCTTGGTGAATTCTTCTGCTTCGAATACGACCTTGAAGCTTGCCAGATTCTTTTCCTTACCGATCAGTGTTGCTTTCATTTTCCTTTTCCTCCAATGTGCAGCCCCTTAGTTTTGGGACTGATTTTTTTGAATCAGGGCTAAGCCCCTTGCATATTTGCTCCGGTCTTCCGGCACCAGTCCGTAGGTATTTGCCAGATAAGATCCCATTTTCTTTACGTCTTCGGGATCTCCGGAAAACAGTTCAATTTCCATTTCGCAGATGGGTGCGGTCCCGTAATCGGTCAGGATCTCGCCCGTATCCACGGAAATTTCGCAGATGCTCGTTCCGTTGTCCACTCGCTCGCGGGTGCGGAGGAAGTGGATCTCCAGAATGCTGTGTACCTCTTTGCCGTTCAGCACTTTGAGCAGCTGCTGGCCGGCTTCGCTTTCCCGGAACAGTTCCGGGTCAGGCTGAATGAAGCAGATGGGGTCATCCACGGGAACGTTGATCTCTTCCCTGATGTGGAGGCCGCCCACCGGTGCCTTGCCGTTCCATTTGAGAGTTGCGATCACTTTGGGACCTTCCTTGCGGACCCGGAAGGTAATATCGCTGCGGCCCAGGTCGCCCTCTTCGGTGTCGAAGTAGGCGGCTTCCATGTATACCGCTTCTCTGGTACCTTGTTCTTCGATTTTGCTCAGATAGGGGTCTTCCCAGATCCGTTCTGCAACGGATTTATCGGGGAGGACCATCTTCATCTCGATCTCCATCTTTACTGCGTCCTCTGTTTCTTTGTACTTTCTGTGTGTCTGTTATTTACCCGTTTTTAGGCATGGAAAACAGAGCACAAAAACGTGCCATATTATAATACCACTAAATTGTACACTTTACAACTGCTATTTTTGCTTTGAAAGCTTGTATTTGCAAGGGAAAGCGGCCTTTCGACCGCTTTTTTCCCAAAACGAAAACAAACGAATTTGAAACCATTCCGTTTCAAATCCGTTTGCACTGCATTTTTGTTCTAATCCATGAAATAATAAACGCTGATCCGGGTCACTGTATCGTTTTCCAGATAAAAACGAATCGTTCCATTTTGCAATTCTTCTTTACAGGTCCATTGGAGAATTCCGTGGGAAAGCTCTTCTGCCTCCGGATAAGCACCGAGAACATCGTTCCTGCTGCTGCCGCAAACGATTCCCTTTTTGGTTGCCAGCTGCGGATCCGTGGTTTCCATGGAGATCAGACTTCTGCCCTCACCACTCACATAAAAAGCTGCTTTCAGATCGGACACTTTAACCGTTTCCCAGTAAGAACCATTTTCCCCCCACGGCTGAAGGCTCTGGTTCCGTTCTCCGCCGTTCAAAAGAGTTCCCATCCAGGGATCTCCCAGGGAGTACGTTTCCCCGCTTTCCAAAGAAACCAATGCGAAGCTGGACGTTTTCGGAGTAACTGCAGCCGCAAAAGCTTCCTCCGGTTTTTCTTCCGTCAGTGTCTTTTTCTGTACCAGAGAATACTTTCCCTCTTGGGATACGAAGAAGAAACACCGTGTGCCTTCAGAAGCATCACGCTCCCAGCGTTTATCCTTCAAGCGTTGCACATCCAGCCGATAGACTTCTTTTAAAAGGCCATCCGACTGTTTCCGAAAAATCAGTTCCGCCTGTTCGAATCGGATCTTTTCCCCCAACCGGATTTTGCAATTGATTTCAAAGAGCATCTCTTCCAGTACCGCCTTCGGGATCTCCGGGCAGACCTTCACGAGGTCATTCATCGTTTGCTCTTTCGCTTCCAGTACCGGTGCCGCGTAAAACCGGATCTCTCCTTCTTCGGAGAAATAAAACGGGATCAAAGGTTCTCCGTTTTCCTGCTCTTTCAGGGTCACACCTTCCGGAAATTGTTTCTGAAACTCCGAAATGATTTCTTCTTTTTCGATCTGCATCGCCGCAAGAAACTCTGCTTCCGTAATCAAACTTTCCTGCTTTTTGTCATAATAACAAACCCGAAGTTCTTTATAAAAATAATCCGTTTGTCTTCCCTCAAAGAAGAGGTACAATGCACCGATATGCTCTTTTTCGTACACATCATACCAGATTCGATAGAAAGTACTTCGCATTGTATCCGGAGTTTCCGGAAAAAGCTCTGAACCGATCACAGACTCATCGACCTGCAGTTCTATCCAATCCGCAAGCTGCTCTGCGAGCGCACTCTTTCCCGAAATTTCCGGAAGGCGCACCGTATAGACAGAATTACCTTCTTCCCAGCGCTGAAAAAAGCCGTCTTTGACAGAGACCTTTGCCGTCTCGCAGCCGGTAAAAATAAAGAAAATTAAAAGGAGGAGACTCATGAATTCGTAAACGCGTCGTTTCTTCATCATCGACCTCCTCCTTTCGTTATATTTTTTAAGTACAAATAGAAACCAGATCAGAGATCCAGTTTATAGTCTCCCACCTTGATCTTGCCCAGTTTTTTCAGGACGGCATCGAAGGTCAGAGCCAAAGCGGCGGGCAGAATGAAGTGCACCAGAGCCACGATCAGCAGGGTGTTCCAACTGAAGCCCATGGAGGCGAAGGTACCGATCTGACCCACCAGACCGGAGGTACCCATGCCGGCCCCTTCGGGCACGTTGGTCATCTTGAAGATGCATGTGGAAATTGGGCCTGTGACGGCAGCTGCCAGGGTAGGCGGCAGCAGGATCCACCAGTTCCGCACGATGTTGGAGATCTGCAGCATGGAGGTTCCCAGGCCCTGGGCCACGAAGCCTCCCAGACCGTTTTCCTTCCAGCTGATGACGGCGAAACCGATCATCTGGGCGCAGCAGCCTGCGGTGGCAGCACCGGCGGAAAGACCGGTAAGACCTGCCATGATGGCCAGGGCCGCACTGGAAATGGGAGCGGTAAGGGCCAGACCCATGATGACGGAGACGATGATGCCCATGAGGAAGGGCTGCAGCACCGTGGCTTCTTCCACCACCACGCCCAGCCAGCTCATGAAAGCGGCCACCAGGGGACCCAGGAGCTTTGCGCCCAGGAAGCCCATGATCAGGGTGACGGCGGGGGTAACGATGATGTCTACCTTGGTTTCCTTGGAGACGGCTTTGCCGAATTCGGCACCGAAGACCGCAGCCACGAAGGCCCCTGCGGGGCCGCCGATGGCGGCACCGGCACTGCCGGTGATGATGCTGGCAAAGAGCACCAGAGGCGGGCTCTTGAGGCCGTGGGCCACCGCTGCACCGATGGCAGCGCCCATGAGACCCATGGCTGTCGTTCCGATCTCCACCAGGAAATCGGATACGGGGTTGATGCCCAGAAGCAGTGCGGTCTGTTCGCCCAGGGTTTTGAGAATGAGACCGATCAGCAGAGAGGCAAAGAGCCCCACAGCCATGGCGGACAGCGCATCTTTGAGATAACGGTTTGCTGTGAACTGGATGTCTTTTCTGTCCAAGAACGCCTTGAACTTATTCATGTTTTTTACTTTCTTGCCCGAGACCTCTCGCAGCAATACATGGGAGTTAACGGTTTTCGGAGGCAGCCTTTCGGTCCAGGCGCAGATTGCGGAAGTACAGGGCAAGGTCTGTCCCCACCAGAATGAGATTCAGCACGTAGAACACAAACACATAAGTGATGTTTCCGGAAACCAGTTTGGACGCTACGCCGCACACATACCCCAGCTCGATCATGCACAGAAAAAAGAGGCTCTTCCCCTTTGTGGTCCGTGCCCGGTAGGATTTCAGCACCGATGCGGGCCAGGACAGGCCGAAGCAGATGACCATGACGGCTTCCAGAACTTGACTCATTTTGTGTTCCTCCTGTTGGATGCTCATTCTGAATAAAAAAGGCTTTCCGTCCGGAAAGCCTTTTATTTTTAAGAAAGTGAGGTTTTATTAAAAAACGGGTTTCTTAGTATCTTATTCTGCTGCTACTACTTCAGCATCGGGAGCGTTCTTCTGTACGCTTTCGATACCGTTCAGGCAGCTTGCTTTTGCCTTATAGCCTTCAGAGGCGGCGATCACTTCGCCATTTTTAGCTTTGAGACGGAAACGATATTCCCCAGCTTTGTCTTCATATACTTCGAACTTGGGATTTACGGCTTTTTCTACGGGTTCTACCGTCTGGTCTTCCAGGTTTGCGATCGGTGCGTTCTTCTTTACGCTTTCGATGCCGTTCTTGCAAGCGGCTTCGGAGCTATATACTTCGGAAGTTGCAATGACCTGGCCATTGGATGCCTTGAGATTGAATACGAATCCGGTCTTGGTTTCTTTTACAACAAACTGGCCCATCGGAGTGGCTCCTTTCTACGCCGATACCCGGCGATTACGCTCTTATTTCTTATCTTGGCTTAAGTATATCACTTTCTAATTAATCTGTCAACTTCCCTTTTGCCGAATTTTGCATTTTTTCAGCCTTATTTTTTTGTGTTTGTCGAACGCACTTTTCCGTATAATGGGCCGCAGGCTTTCCAAACTACAATCATACTGATTTTCTGCGGAAAGGAGCTTTTCTCTATGGTCATCGGGTTCACACAAAGCGCGGCTGCTGCCGGGGCCGCCGCCGGGTTCAGAGCGGCCCCTTCCCTGCTGCAGGCCCTGGCTCCCCTCTGGACGGGCCTGCTTCTCGCCTTCCTGCTGTGCCCTTTGGCCCGCATTCTGGAGGACCGGATCCTGCAGCCGCTGTTTCCCGGACGGGCTTTGCCGGCAGAGCCCCTTCACCTGGTGCAGAAAGAAGAAACGCGCACCCGACGTCTGCGGTTCGCTTCCGCCCTTCTGGCCTTCTTTCTGGTCTACAGCCTGGTGGCCTTGCTTCTCTTCGGGTTCCTGTTTTTGCTGCTGCGGGGCCTTCACCTTCCCGCAGAGGAAGATCTGTTTTCCGCCGTACCGGATTCTCCCTTCTGGCAGCGGGCCTCCTCCTGGTTTCTGGAGCAGCTTTCCCCCCAGCTGAAGCAGCTTCCCGCCAAGCTGACCGCCCTTCTCCGCTCTCTGGCAGATGGTGTGGTCAACCTGGTTCTTGGCACGGTTCTGGGCATTTACCTTACCGCCGACCGGGATTTTTTCCTGCAGCGGCTGCGAAAGCTGTCCCACCTGGCTCTTTCCATGGGCCCCGCAGCCCACGTCGGAGAAGTGCTTCGCCGTCTCTACGGGATCCTCTCCCTCTTTCTGCGCGGCCAGCTTCTGGACTCTCTGGTGGTGGCAGTGCTCTCCATCCTGGCCCTGGCCCTCGCCCGGGTGCCCCTGGCTCCTGTCCTGGGGCTTTTCGCCGGCATCTGCAACGTGATCCCCTACTTCGGCCCGGTGATCGCTCTGATCCCTGCGGTTCTGATCACCCTGGGGACGGGCGGCCCCGGAAAAGCCTTGCTGGCCGCCCTGCTGCTGATCGCCATCCAGCAGATCGACAGCAACCTGATCTATCCCAAACTGGTGGGAAGTTCCATGGGCCTCCACCCGGTAACGGTGCTGACAGCGGTCTTCGCCGGAGGCGTTTTCTGGGGCACCGCCGGTATGCTTCTGGCGGTGCCCGCCGCTGCCTTCCTGAAAGTGCTGGCCAAAAAGGTGCTGTCCTTCTGGCCGGACTGATCGTTTCGGCACAAAAAAAACGCTCCCGTTTCAGGGAGCGTATTTTGCATCCGGACTAGTTCAGATAAATTTCGTCCGCCAGGGTTGCCAGAACCACAGCCTTGATGCTGTGCAGGCGGTTTTCCCCTTCCTGGAACACAGCGGAATGCTTGCTGCGGAACACTTCGTCATCCACTTCGCGGATGTCCACACCCTGTTCCATCCATTCCCGGGCCACTTCGGTCTGGAAATCATGGAATGCGGGCAGGCAGTGGAAGAACAGAACATCGGGGTTCTCGGTCTTGGCGATCATGTCCATGGTGACTTTATAATCGTGCAGCAGCTTCACCCGTTCCACGGTCTTATCTTCTTCGCCCATGGAAGCCCAGATGTCGGTGTACAGCACGTCTGCACCCTTCAGGCAGGCGGGGTCGGAGCTGACTTCGATGACGGCACCGGTTTCCTTGGCCGCTTCCCGTGCCCGTTCCAGAACTTCGGGATCGGGGGTCAGGGCATCGGGGCCGTAGGCCACAAAGTGCATACCGGTCTTGGCTGCACCGTACATCCATGCGTAGGACATATTGTTGCGGATATCGCCGCAGAACACCACTTTGCAATCTTTCAGAGGCTTGTTGATCCGTTCGCGCATGGTGAGCATGTCGGCCAGAATCTGGGTGGGATGGTCGTCGTCGGTAAGGCCGTTCCAGACGGGAATGCCGGAATTGGCAGCCAGAGTTTCCACGATATCCTGACCGAAGCCGCGGTATTCGATGGCATCGAAGAAGCCGCCCAGGATGTGTGCGGTATCTTCCATGGATTCCTTCTTGCCCATCTGGGAGTCGTGCGCACCGATGAAGGTGACGTGAGCGCCTTCGTCCGCACAGGCGACTTCGAATGCACAGCGAGTACGGGTGGAGGTCTTTGCGAACAGCAGCACCACGTTCTTCCCTACCAGGCTGGGTTTGTAAATACCGGCCTTTTTCTTTGCCTTAACGGCAGCGGCCAGATCGATCAGATAGGCTACCTCTTCCGGAGTAAAATCCATGAGGGTCAAAAAGTTCTTTCCTTTGAGAGGGCTTTTCATCGGTTCTTCAGTTCCTTTCTCTTGGCTTTTTCCTCGGCGGCTGCGTCGGGGAAATAGGTTCTTGCCAGCTTTCTTGCCAGGTTGCGGTTGGCATCGGCTCTGGCGGCCAGGCTCAGGATCAGCAGGGAGATCTCGATGGCGCTGTCGTCATAGAGCCCCTGGCTTTCCAGGCTTTCCTTGATGGCGGAGACCTTCTGGGAAAGGCGCTTGGCCATCAGTTCTTCTTCTTCCTGCTGCAGCTTGTTCATCACTGCCAGCACCTGACTCAGATCGTACTTTTCGTCGAAGTCGGAATCGTAGTTTTCCAGAAGGGGTGCCAGGATGCGCTGCATCTCCTTGACGGAGAAATTATCCTTCAGGCTGTTGACCATCAGCAGGAATGCCAGGTGATCCGCCGTATATTTTTTTCCGTCCATCTTGGGCAGCAAACCGCTTTTGCGGTAATTTGCGATCATATCTTTGGTGAATACGTCTTCTTCGCTGAGGGTGCTCCTGGAGAGGATACCCGTCAGGTAAGTGGCTGCCTGGTCGGCATAGAGATCCACTTCCGGGAAATGAACATCTTTTTTCTTCTGTTCCCGGATCTCTTTGATGACGTTTTCCACAAACATTTCGTAACCCATACTGTGTCCTCCTTGATGATGTTTTCATCACATGGGCACATTATAAGGTTTTGCAAACCCGATGTCAAGGCTTCCTACATGGGTTCACGCAGTTTTTCGCGCAGGGTTTCCACGTCGCGGTCTTCGAAGCCGTTGGCCTTCAGATAGGCCTCGACGGTGCCGTAGCGCGCCCGGAATGCGGCCAGAAAATCCCGCATGAAATCCGGGTCGGAATGGTAGATATACGCGGGCCGGTCCGGGTTCACTTCCGCCATGGCCAGCGCGTAGTCGCGCATATAGGTGTAAGACACCTGGTAATCGGCGATGATGTCGTCGTCGGCCACGCCGGCCAAAAGCAGCAGCAAAGCGCCGATGAGACCGGTCCGGTCTTTCCCCGCGCTGCAGTGGAAGAGCACGCCGCCGGGTGCGTTCAGGATGCTCCGCAGGGCCTGAACGGGTGCCGGGGTGGATCCCAGCATGTCCAGGTAGAATTTGCCCACCTGCTGCTTCCCTTCCGGGTCTCCCATGTTGACGGACGCGCCGTCTTCGTACATGGAGAAATTGCAATACCGAAAGCGGGGGTCCGGTTCCAGGCAATTGGGTCTGCGCTGACGCTCGCCCGCATTGCGCAGGTCGATGATGGTGGTGACACCCTGCGCCAGCAGCCACTGCTTTTCCTCTTCGGTCAGATTCTCCGGCAGGTTGCTGCGGTAGCAGATGCCCCAGCGGGTCACATGGGTCTTTCCGGCGGGGAATCCGCCCAGATCCCGCAGGTTTTTCAGGTGTTCAAAAGGGATGCGGCGCAGCATCAGGCTTCCTCCTGTTCTTTCCGGGGCGGCTTCAGGCCGTAGTACTGATAGTAGCAGATCTCCAGACGGCCGTTGTACAGCTTGCGGCGGCGGTCTGCGGGCTTTTCCCGGAACAGTTTTTCAAACTCCTTATCGGAGGTCACCAGGTACAGAGACCAGGTGGGCTCCTGGCTGAAGAAGGCGGTCAGGGCCTTGTAGATCTCCCGGATCTCCTTCTTTTCACCGATGCGTTCCCCGTAGGGCGGGTTGGCGATCATGATGCTGTAGGGTTCTGCGCCTCCTTCGGATTCCAGTACTTCGTGGAGGCGCTGCACGGGCAGCACCCGGAACTCGATGCAGTCGTCCACACCGGCTTCCCGGGCGTTGATGGCGGCAGCCTTGATGGCTCTCTCATCGATATCGAAGGCGCGGATCCGCACATCCTTATCGTAATCCATGGCGGCGAAAGCGGCTTTGCGCTCCTCCTTCCAGAGATGGGCGGGGACAGCTTCCCAGCCTTCGGAGGCGAACTTCCGGCCCAGGCCGGGAGCGATGTTCTTGGCGATCATGGCCGCTTCGATGGGAATGGTACCGGAACCGCAGCAGGGATCCACCAGCAGGCGGCCTTCCTTCCAGAAGGAAAGCTGCACCATGGCGGCTGCCAGAGTTTCTTTGATGGGGGCCGCCACATCGCGGACGCGGTAGCCTCGCTTATGCAGGCCGGGGCCGCTGGTATCCATGGTCAGGCTGACCCGGTCCTTCAGAATGCTGACCTTGATGGCATAGTTTGCCCCCGTTTCCGGGAACCGCTGGATGCCGTAGGTTTCCTTCAGCCGTTCCACCACGGCCTTTTTCACGATGGCCTGGCAGTCGGGCACGCTGTGGAGAGTGGATTTGACGGAAACCCCTTCCACGGGGAATTTGCCGTCCATGGGGATCCATTCTTCCCAGGGCAGGGCCTTGGTCTGCTGGAACAGTTCTTCGAAGGTTTTGGCGGTGAATTCGCCCATGAGCAGCAGTACGCGGTCTGCGGAGCGGAGCCACAGGTTGGACCGCACCAGTGCCCGCTCGTCGCCGGTATACAGGATACGGGCATCCTCGGAGCGAAGGACGGGATACCCCAGGGCTTCGATTTCTCTTTTTACAACGGCTTCAAGGCCAAAGGTAGCGGTGGCTACAAGGGTGAGTTTGGACACGGTTTCCTCCTGTGTGATTGGCCCGCTTCAGAAGGTGCGGGCGGGATCGGGCAGGCGGCTTCGCCGCCCGGTGAAACAGAAAAGCGGCAGGCGAAAGAGCCTGCCGCCTTTACGGTTACTTGTGTTTTGGTTCCGAAGGTGCAGCCTAATAGAAGGTTCTGCGGTCGTTCTGTGCTTTCTGGAGGAAATCCATGGAGTTCAGAGCCTTGCCGGTACCCAGAGCCACGCAGGACTTGGGGTCTTCTGCGATGTAGGTTTCAATGCCGGTACGCTGCTTGATTCGTTCCGCAAAACCGGTCAGCAGTGCGCCGCCGCCGGTGAGGACGATGCCGCTGTTGCTGATGTCAGCTGCCAGTTCGGGAGGAGTCTGTTCCAGAACGCTGTGGATGGCATCGCAGATGATCTGCAGAGGTTCTTCCAGAGCTTCCAGCATTTCGCGGGAAGTGACTTCCACGGACTTGGGAAGACCGGTGACCAGGTCACGGCCGCGGCATTCCACTGCCAGGTTTTCTTCTCTGGGGAAGGCGGTACCCACCTTGACCTTCAGTTCTTCTGCGGTGCGTTCACCGATGTAGAGCTTGTGCTCTTTGCGCATATACTTGACGATGGATTCGTCGAACTTGTCGCCTGCCACCTTGACGGACTGGCTGGTGACGATGCCGCCCAGAGCGATGACGGCGATATCGGTGGTGCCGCCGCCGATGTCAACCACCATGATGCCGCTGGGCTTGGTGATATCCAGACCGGCACCGATGGCTGCTGCCACGGGTTCTTCCATGAGGTAAACGGCCTTGCCGCCGGCTGCCATAGCAGCTTCGCGGACCGCTCTCTTTTCCACTTCGGTAACACCGGAGGGCACGCAGATCATGATTTTAGGCTTGATGAAGGTGCCGCTGCCGCAGGTCTTGCGGATGAAATAGCGCAGCATTCTTTCGGTGACGTCGTAATCGGAAATTACGCCATCCTTCAGAGGACGGATGGCCACGATGTTGCCGGGAGTTCTGCCCAGCATTTCGCGGGCGGCTTCCCCTACAGCCACGATTTCGTCGGTGTTGCGGTCCAATGCCACAACGGAGGGTTCGTCCAGAACGACGCCCTTATTTTTAATGTAAACCAGAACGTTGGCGGTACCCAGGTCGATACCTACTTCGTTTGCAAATGCCATAGTGTTTCCCTTTCCCTTATCCTGAGCTCTGCAGAGCGTTCTGCAGGCGGTTTTGGTTCCCTTAGGCTGTAATCAGCCGATAGATACTTTATTATACCCGGTAATTCTCAGGCTTTCAACGGTTTTTTGCTTTTTGTGAAGGAAATCACACATCAGCACTGGCCCATGAGCCGCAGGTAGAACTGTACGGTCTTGACCATGGTTCCGGCGGGTACCCGCTCATTGTTGCCGTGGATCATGCCCCGTTCTTCCTTGGACAGAGCCATGGCGGAGAAGCGATAAACCTTGTCGGTGAGAGTGGAATAATGACGGGAATCGCTGCAGGCCATCATCAGATAGGGGGAAACCAGGGCTTCGGGCCAGGTCTGGTTGATGGCGTTCTTCAGCTTCTTCCAGCCTTCACAATCGGTGGTGGAGACGGCGGAGGGGTTGCTGCCTTCGATGGCATGGACCCGGATCTTTTCCTCCCCGATCACCTGCTGCAGGTAGGCCACGGCGGAATCCACCGTATCCTGGCCGCAGAGGCGCAGGTTCGCACGGATGCGGGCCACCGGCGGGATCACGTTGGTGGCTTTGCTGCCTTCCATCTGGGTAAAGGCCACCGTGGTGCGCATGAGAGCGTTCAGCTCACCGCCGCTGATGCGGCAGATCAGGTTCAATACGGGCTTGAACAGCCACAGATTGGCGAAGATCATGCGGAACAGGAAGTTGGAATGGCGGCCCAGGGTATCGAACATTTCCGCCACAGGCTTCGTGATCTGGAAGCGGAAGGGCTTCTTTTCCACCGTGCAGACCGCCTTGGCCAGCATGCCCACAGGGGTCTTTACGGGAGGCGCGGAGGCGTGGCCGCCCTGACCTTCCAGCAGGAATTCCACGGTGGTCATGCCCTTTTCTGCGGTCCCCACCACAGCGGTGGGACGGGTCACGCCGGGGAATACGTTTTCTACCACAGCGCCGCCTTCGTCCACCACAAGAGCGGGAACGATGCCCCGTTTCCGCAGTTCCTCCACAATGGCAGGGGCGGAAAGGCCGGCCACTTCTTCGTCACCGGCAAAGGCAAAATAAATGTCGTTTTCGGGAACATACCCCTGCTGCAGCAGCGCTTCCGCGCTTTCCATGACACCGCAGAGCGTACCCTTGGTATCCAGGGTGCCGCGTCCCCACAGCACATCGTCTTCGATGATGCCGGCGAAGGGGTCCTTTTCCCACAGTTCCCGTTCCACGGGCACCACATCGTAATGGGCCATGAATACGGTGGGTTCCTTGTCGCTTCTTCCCTTCCACTTGTACAGCAGACCGCTGGGGCCCACCCGGTCCAGGGTGCAGGCTTTGTGGACAGCGGGGTACAGGGTTTTCAACAGGGCGCGGAACTTCTCGAATTCCCCTTCGTCTTCCAGACTCTTATCGTAATAGGAAACGGTTTTGCAGCGGATCATTTCCGCAAGATGGTTCAGCACCGCATCCCCGTCCACTTCGGCGGGAGTCACTGCGGGCAGTTCTTCTTTCCGGGGCCGGAAGGCCAGCGTGCGCAGCAACAGCACTGCGGCCAGCAGCACCACCAGGGCCAGGAGGATCCATCCGATCATAATGTTACCTTCTTTCTTAAACGGGCAAGACGGCCGCCAGGCTGTAAATCCGGCGGCCGCACAGCCTCTACAGTACGTTCTTTTTATACAGGATTCTTGCCACACCAATGGCCAGCAGAGCACCCACGGGCACCAGAACGCCCACGGAGCTTGCCAGGGAGGGGACGGCGATGAACAGCACCACCATAAAGATCAGGGGTGCCAGAGCGATCTTCCAGTTCTTGGACACATACACCACGGCCAGTGCCCCGAACAGGGAGGGCAGGATGTTATCGAAGGCGGGCTGCATCACAGGAGATTCCAGGAACGGCTGGATCTGGGCCAGCAGCAGAACGCCCACGGCGATGATGAGAGTGGTGGTGATGGAGGAAACGGCGATGGCCACGGTGGAAACCACTTCCCCTTCCTCGGTACCGGCCTTGGCACCGGACATTTCCATGGCGTTCAGCGCACAGGGAACCTTCAGATTGGTCAGGTTGCCGGTGACGAAACCCAGATAAGAACCGGCGGTTCCCAGCATGGGAACGAAGGTGATGACTTCAATGGTGCCCACGGTCCAGAAAATGGGGATGACACCCAGGGCGCCCTTCAGGAAATCGCCGAAATTGGGCCAGGCATCGTACATGATGCAGATGGCGGTGGGAACGGCGAAGAGCATGATCAAACAGGCGAAGGACCAGATGCGGCCCATGCGATGGACAGAATTTCTATAATCTTGTGCAGTCATGTTCTTCACCTCCTACTGTACCAGACCGTTTATGAAATCGGTCAGGGGAATGGACAGGGCCATGGAGCCCAGCATGCAGATGGGCAGCGCGTAATCTTCGATCCACTTGGCCTTGGTGAGTTTCATCAGCAGGCCGCAGATCAGCATCAGCAGAGCGGAGATCAGCATGACGAATACGGGGATCCAGCCGGTGAGTCCGTCGCGGATGGTGGCGAAGATCATGCCCAGGAAGGCGGAGATCATGCCCAGGAACAGGGAATCCATAAAGATATTGCCCCACTTCTGGTCCTTTTCTTTGATCTTCATCACACCGTTTTCGATCTTTCTGCTGAACAGGGGTACCAGGATCAGGCCGGGGATGATGCCTACGGTCATGACCCAGGCGATGGTGCTGAAGACCTGGGGATCGGTGATCAGGTGAGATAAATCCGCCCCCAGAGTGTTGGCAGCGGTGGCCGCTGCGGTGGTTTCATAGGTCAGAGCACCGATGACGCTGAGGCGCAGCCAGGGCAGCGGGAAGCCAAGGGCCTTGGACAGGGCCAGAACGCCCAGCAGGATGGCGACCGCAGGAGCCACGGTGAAAACGGCGGAAGATGCCACTACCTTTTTCAGGGTTTCGGTCTTCATGCCGATGGCCTTTCCCCGCTTCCAGGCCTTGATCAGAAAGACCACGGACTGGGCAACGACGAAAGCGATGACGATTGCGACAATGCCGTACAAGAACGGCGCATTGGGATGGAACATGCTTTACCTCCTTTTACAGTTCCGCGAAGGATTCCAGCAGAGCCTCCAGCTCCGTCTTGAAATCGTCCAGCTTTTCTTTTTCCACGGCTGCCAGAAGCGTGGAGAACCGGTTCTCCGTCTCCACGTTGTACAGCCAATAACAGATGATCGTATCGTCTTCCTGTGCTTCGAATTCGTAAATACGAGCGGTGCCGGAAGGCAGAGTTTTTTCCTGACGGGTGGATGCCAGTTCCGTATCGTAGGTATCTTCCATGCTTTCCATCATGACCCGGTCGAAGAAATCGAAGCCGTCGTCCAGACCCTGCTTGGTCAGAGAAGTGGCATAGACCATGGCATCCTGGCGCATGGAGGACAGATAGATCTCATCGCTGCCGGTTTCGGCATCGTGCATCTGGTACCAACCCTTGGGAACGGCGGTGAAGCCGATGGTACCGTCATCGGAACCGAGGGTGCGGCTTTCGGGCAGGTCCGCCTCCTCCAGGCTGTTCAGGATCCCCAGGATCACATCCTGTTCCTCCTCTTTCAGGCTGGCAACGGACCAGGTGTACAGGTCGGCGAAGTAGTTTTCCGTCCGCAGCACATACACGCGGAAGAAGACGTTCAGGTTGTCCACCTTGGTTTCAAACTCGAAGCGGAAGGCGGGGTAGCCGGCCACTTCCGTGGAGTCCGGTTCCTCCAGCGTGAGGTTGTAAGTACCGCCGATGTTTTCTGCAGCGGTTTCCTTGTATTCTTCCAGAGTGCCGCTGTAATCTTCACCGCTGATCACCATGCCCAGAATGAAATGGGTAGACTTTTCATTGGACAGTTCCAGATCGCCGTTGTCGTTCAGCTCACCGGGGAGGGACTTCCAGGTGGAGGGGATGGTGACGGTGAATTCATCGTTCTTGCTGTTCACAGCGGAGTAGGTGATTTCCTTGTCACCGGAAACGGGACCGCAGCCGGTCAGGAGACACAGGATCAGTACAAGGATCAGGCTAACAGATTTTCTCAGTTTCATTTGTTTCTCCTTTCGCAGGGATCTCTTGCTTTTCTTTAAAGTAAAGGCAGAACAGAGCTGCCGGTACTACGTCGGATGCGGCCAGGGGCAGAAGGTATGGCTTGGCCGGTTCGCCGGTATGCAGGATGGCTTCCAGTTCCTGCACCAGCATTTTGGTGAGAACCTTTTCGTCGGTGATGCCGTCGATGGCTTCCTTCACATCGCCGTCAAAGGGGTCGCCGTCCACTTCCGCAAGGTGCTGCAGCACCAGGGAAACGAAGGTGTCCTTTTCGTAGACCTCATGGGGCGGGATATCGAAGATCCTGCCCGCAGTATCCGCAAAGGCCGCCGCAGGATTGCGCAGCAGGGTACGTCGGGATGTGGCTTTGATCAGTTTATCCGTGATCACCTTTGCCGCCGCCTTCCTGGCCAGCTCGCCGGGCTTTCCGCCGGGAAGGGCCGTTTCCAGGAGACGGTCCAGGAAGGCCAGGAAATCCGCCTGGTCCTCGTCGAAGGTTTTCTTTTGGAAGGTGAAGGCCCAGCCGTCGTAGACACCGAAGGTCTTCATGGTATCCAGGTAACCGCGGCGCATGTTGGCTTTGGCCAGGTCGCCGTCGAAGAACAGGATGAAGCCCAATTCTTCCCGGGGGATCACCTTCAGTACTTTGGCCTTGTTGTGATCGTACCTCTGGCGGATGCCGATGGCATCCAGGTCAACCGCCACGATCTGGGTGGCCCCGCGGTCGATGGCCATCTGCACGGGCAGATTATCGTAGAAGCCGCCGTCGATGTGCAGCTCGCCGTCGATGGGCCAGGCCTTCATGGCCGGGAAACAGGCGCTGGAGGCCATCAGATGGTCGATGAATTTTTCTTTGGGGATCCGGTCTTTGAATACCTGCTTGGGCTTCAGGTCCGGATAGGTCACGGTAACGATGCCCACATCCACAGGGGAATCGTAGATTCGATCCACATCCAGCACCTGGGTCAGCAGTTCCTTCAACGGAGTCTGATCGATGCTGCGGTCCTTAATGGCCTTTTCCAGAAACTCTTTCAGGGCGGATCGCTGTCCGGACAGGGTGGAAATATCCCCCATGGGGGTGAAATCCAGCACCTTCTCCGTGGAGATCTGTTCCCACAGATCTTCGGCGATCTCCAGGTCGCCCATGGCCACAGCTGCAGCATTGAGGGAACCCACAGAGGTTCCGGTCACTATGGTAAACTCGTACCCCAGCTCACGGAGGGCTTTCCAGGCACCGATCTCATAGGCACCCCGGGAGCCGCCGCCGCCCAGCACCAGGGCACGAACCGGTTCTTTTTCAGTCATATCAAGTCACATCCTTTACAGACCTGCCTGCAGCTATGCTGCCGCGCGCAGGTCGTATGCGAAAAGTGCAGCGCTTCAGCGCGTGCACCTGACCGTTTTAGAGAGCGGTCAACAGGCAGAAAATGCAGAGCACGACCAGCAGCGCCACGTTCACAACGGTGAACAGCAGCAGGAAGCGGCCCTTTTCAGCCCCTTCGGAAGCACCGTACAGCCGGAAGGCGATCAGGCTGGCCAGGCTGGCGATGAGGGTACCGAGACCGCCCACATTGACCCCCAGAAGGAGTTCTCTCCCGGCATCGGTGAAACCGGCCAGAAGCACGGCGGCGGGTACGTTGGAGATGACCTGGCTCAGGCCTACGGAGAGCCAGAATTCACGGTCTTCCAGAGCGCGGATCAGCAGATCGCGTACGGCTTCGATTTCTCCCAGGTTCCCCACGAAAATGAAGAAGCAGAGGAAGGTGGCGAGAAGTCCGTAGTCCGCCTGTTTCAGAATGGTGCGGTCAAAGACCAGCACAGCGGCCAGGAGCAGAAGCAGCAGAATGCCGTAATGGAGCACCCGGAAAACGGTCAGGAGGCAGAGGACGAACAGAAGGGCATAAAAGAGCAGGCCCTTCTGTTCCACGCGGGCGCCCTTTTCCGTTTGAGGGGCGCCCGGAAGGCGCGGCGATCCCTCGCTTGCCGCGCCCTGCTGCGCGGCATCGGAATTTGCGGCCGCGCCCTTCACCGGCAGACACAGCAGGCAAAGCAGCACCAGAGACAACAGCCAGAAAGGCAGGGTCACCGCAAAGAATTCGCCGGCGGTGAAGCCGTAGGCAGAGTACAAAAACAGATTCTGGGGATTCCCCACAGGGGTCAGCATACTGCCCAGATTGGCAGCCGCAGCCTGCAGCACCACGGTGTAGGGCAGCCAGCGGGTCTTTCCCATGCGCTGCAGCACCAGCACCGCAAAGGGCACGAAGGTCAGCAGAGCCACGTCGTTGGTGACGGCCATGGCGCTGAAAAAGCACAGCAGCATCAGGATCAGCACCACCTGGCGCAGGGTCTTGGTCTTGGCCAGCAGGGTCTTGGCCATGGCATCGAACAGGCCCGTTTTCCGCAGGCCGGCCACGGTGACCATGAGGCAGAACAGCAGCACGATGACCCGCAGATCGATGTAAGAAATGTAATTCGGGGAAGGATGCACCAGAAACATGGTGATCACCGCTGCCAGGCCGGAAATGGCGAGCACAGGGTCCTTCTTCAGAAATTGGATGGCTTTTTTCATAGGATTCACAGCTTTGTGTACAGGAGCTCTTCCGTTTGCTGCGGAGTGCAGCCGCCGGAAGGGTTACAGAAGTTCGCGGTAGTAGAGGCCGTTGGTACGGGGGAAGTCGGGTTCCCCTTTTTTGCGGAACAGCTTCAGGATGCGGCTGCATTCTTCCCGGCTTTCCGTGGTGAAATACAGGGTCAGGAAATCCACGCCGCCGTAATTTTTATCGCCGATGTAAAGGGGCACGCAGTTCAGAAGTTCGCTGTACTGCTTCCCTCTGCAAAGCAGGGTAAAGGTCTCCCCTTTCCGGTCTCTGACGGGGGTGCGGCCCTTGCAGTCGCCGCAGCCGGACTGGCCTCTGGCCGGGCAGGAGCGCATCTTCATCAGAGGCAGATAGCCGTAGGCCAGAATGCCCCGGCGAAGGCCGCCGGTAAGACGGCGGATCCTGGCCATGGAAAGTTCAAAGGAGATGGTGGCATCCGCAAGGCCCAGTTTCCGGTATTCTTCCAGGGACAGGCTGTTCAGGATGTTGAGGCCGTGGCCGCCGCAGGCGGCGAGGCCCAGTTTTCGGGCCAGTTCCAGGGCACCCAGGTCTTCGCAGAGCACTTTTTTCAGGCCTTTGTCACGCAGGCTCTGCAGCTGGCCCAGAAGCCGGTCTGCCTGGGCGGGGAAATGCAGGGCCGGGATCTCACCGATGAGGCCCTCACCCCAGAGTTCAATGAGCTGCGGATTCTGCTGGATCTCGGAAAGCGGCAGCACCAGTTCGGTGACAGCGCCTCCTTCTGCTCTCCCGGAGGCGCTTTCCGGCTTCAGCCCTGCGGGGATCTGCCCTGCTTTTTCAAAGCGGAGGCGCAGGGCAGGCTCTTCGGGGAAGGCGCGGCCCACTGCGGATCCGGCCGCGCCGCCGGCGCCGCCTTCGGATTTGGAGGCGGCGCTTCCTTCTGCCGCCTGCTTCCAGGGCTCCACCTTCCCTCTCTGCTGCAGCAGATCTTCCAGCACCTGCCGCCGCAGGCGGTTCAGTTCCGCTGCGGGCACCATGAGACCGGACCCGATCTCACCGGAAAGATCCCGCAAATAGAAAGGCGTGCCGCCGGTCTTTTCCAGACTTCTTGCCGCATCTTCGGCCGTCAGTTCCCGGCTGCGGGCCTGCTGGGGTTCTTCCCCGAAGGCGGTGGCCCAGTATTCACCGTCCGTGGCGGTCAGCGAAACGGGGCTTCCGTCCAGAGCGGAGAAGATCATATCCACGGGGATGGACTGCCGCTCGCTGCGGTACAGCCCTTCCAGTTCTTTCAGTACACCGGCTGCTGCAGTCACGTCTTCCTTCCGGCGCACGCCGAACATGGTACCGTTCCGCTTGGCGGTGAGGAAACCGTCGGTGAAGCCGCTGCGGGAGAATACCGCCTGCAGCTTTTCCCGGTCCTCCTTCCATTCCAGACCGTCCAGGGCCTTTTTATAAGCGGTGACTGCCGCTGCCACATATTCGGGCCGCTTCATGCGGCCTTCGATCTTGAGAGACGCCACACCCGCTTCCCGCAGAGCGGTCAGGTGCGGCAGATAGCACATATCCTTCAGGGAAAGGCCGTTTGCCCGGTCCTTCACCTGGAATTCCAGACGGCAGGGCTGGGCGCAGAGGCCCCGGTTCCCGCTTCTGCCGCCGATCATGGAGGACAGGTAGCAGCCGCCGGAAAGGCTCATGCAGTGCGCTCCCTGCACGAAAACTTCGATCTCGATGGCGCATTCTTCCGTGATCTTCCGGATCTCATCCAGAGACAGTTCTCTTGCCAGCACCGCCCGGGTAAAGCCCATTTCTTCCAGCATCCGCACCCCTTCCAGGTTGTGGACAGCCATCTGGGTGGAGGCGTGACGGGGCAGATCCGGGTACTCTTCTTTCAGCAGCTTTGCCACCGCAAGATCCTGTACCAGAACCGCATCCACACCGGCTTCCGCAACGGCGGCGATCTCTTTCCGCAGGGCGGGAAGTTCTTCGTCCATGACCAGGGTGTTCAGGGTCACATAGACCTTGGTACCGCGGCCATGGCAGTATTCCACCGCTTCCGCCAGAGAAAAATCATCAAAGTTTTCCGCATTGCGGCGGGCATTGAAGCCCTTGCCGCCAAGGTAGACCGCATCAGCCCCGCAGCGCACCGCTGCTTCCAGCTGCTGACGCCCCCCTGCGGGGGCCAGAATTTCCGGTCGTTCCAGGTATTTCATCGGAGTTCCTCCTGTGGTTGGTTGAGATTTCGTTACCTTTTATCATACCTAATTTTTGCCCTTCCGTCAATGAAAGGCCTTCACACAATCATCACCAATTATTTTTTTCCAGTTCATTTTTCGTCTATCTATTGTTTATGAAAGGGTTTTAATGTAAAACTATAGTTAAGCGCTCCAAGCGCACATCCAAACCGCCCATTTTCCCGAAAAGAGGTGTTTTATATGGAAACAAACAACAACGAATTCGTCACTCCCGAAAGCGTACAGCAGCCGGACATCCCCTTCTACACGGAGCCCGAACCCCCGCAGAAGAAGAAAGGCGGCTTTGGCCGCTTCCTGAAAAAGACTCTGGCCGTGGTCCTGGTGGCTGCCGTGGCCTTCGGCAGCGGCTATGCCGGTGTCCGCCTGGGTTACAGTGACCTGCAGCCCGTGGTGATCAACCAGGTGGAAGGTCCCAGCAGCGGCAGTTCCGTCACCACCGGCCTTTCCTCCCAGCAGATCGCCGAAAAGACCGTCCCCACCGTTGTGGCCATCACCACCGAAAAAATGACCACCGATATCTTCTGGTACGGTTCCTACGTCACCAGCGGTGCCGGCTCCGGCGTCATCATCAGCCAGGACGGTTACATCCTCACCAGTGCCCATGTGATCACCGGCGCCACTAACATCACCGTGGAAACCTCCACCGGTGACAAATACCCCGCTTCCGTAGTGGGCAGCTATGTGGACGGCGACATCGCCGTACTGAAGATCGATGCCAAGGATCTTCCCTTTGCGGCCGTGGCCGACAGTTCCAAAGTGGTACAGGGCGAACCGGTCTACGCCGTGGGCAATCCGGAAGGCCGTTTCAGCGGCTCCATCTCCGACGGCATTATGAGCTCCCTGAGCCGTACCATTTCCGTAGCCGTGGAAGATAACTCCCAGAGCAGCCCCGGTGGCTACTACGGCAACCTGTTCGGCTGGGGCGGCAGCGCCGAAAAAACCATCAGCCTGCAGGTCTTCCAGTTCACCGCCGCCATCAGCCCCGGCAATTC
>SVCU01000004.1 GCA_015058215.1 Clostridiales bacterium | reverse complement strand
CATTAACATCCGCTATGCATCTTCTGCGGTTATGCAGGGTGCCGCAGAAGTAATTGTATACGGAACAGCCGTTAAGTTTATAAATAAGTAATTTCCCTCTTTTGCTGATAGCACCACAGGCTGCAATCAAGGACAACAAATAAGCGTAGTTCTCAAATTGCGTAACGAAAAACTCCTCCCGAACATTCGGGAGGAGTTTTTTTACAGTTTGATTGCAGGTGTTTACGAAAGCCATAGGTGCGGTATAAGCAGGACTGTCCGTTCGTTTCAAAGGGGAAAGGGAGGAAACTTATGACATTACCTGTATACGTCACTGTGAAATGCTCTGTGTGCGGCAAGGAATCCAGACAGCGGGTGCTGGCATCCACCAGTATCTTTGGATCTCCGGACCTGGATCTTCGTCCTGCGGAACTGAAACGCAGCACCATGCACTACTGGGTGCAGGAATGCCCCCATTGCGGCTATGTGGCAGAAAGATTGGACCAGCCTGTTCCCGTAAGCCGTGAGAAACTGGAAGATTTTCTGGAAAAATACTGTGAGCGGCGCTGGTTTTCTTCCGAACTTGCAGAGCAATTCCACAAGCAGTACTGGATCTCTCGTCTGAAAAAGGATCACGAATCCGCCTTTGCGGCCGCACTTCACGCCGCCTGGGCCTGTGACGATGCGGAAGACCGGGTCAATGCGGTCTACTGCAGAAAGTGCGCGCTGGAAGAACTGGAGCAGACGGAGAGAGGGAAGAAGGACGAAAATGCCGGAGTGCAGCGTCTGGATCTTCTGCGGAGAGCAGGGCTTTTCGATCAGGTGCTCCGGGAATCCGAAGATCTGCACTTCGAACAGGAAGTGCTGCAGAAGATCGCGGATTTTCAGGCTGCAAAGGCAAAAGAGAAGGATGCCGGATGCTACCGGGTAGAGGATGTACTTACAAAAAAAGAGCCTGCTGTATAGCAGGCTCTTTTTCGTTGCTTTCATTTCTTTCAGGCGAAATCAGTGATCGAACCTTATTTGTCTTCGTGGCAGAGGACGATGTCCTTGTAGAAGCGGTCCATTTCGCGCTTGGTGGGGAAGGTAGCCATGTACATCTGGTTTGCCATAGCACCGGAGAGGGCATCGGGGATGCGGTTTACCATGCGCATGTTGTCACCGTACTTTTCCATGATGGCATCGTGGTCCAGAACGAAGTTCTTGCCGTCGCGGCGGCCGGCAAAGGCGCAGTAGGAGTGTTCACCGACAGGCATGGTGGATTCGTCGTAGGCGATCATGTCAGCCCAGATCTTGTAAACATCGGTGCTGTGAGCGAAGTTGATCATGTCGGGGGTGAAGCCGCCGCAGGGACGCATGTTGACTTCCAGACCGACGATATCGCCCTTTTTGCCCAGACCATCCTGATCCTGGGTCAGGCGGAAGAATTCGAAATGGACGAAGCGGCTCTTTACGCCGAATTCTTTGACGGTGGCGCGGCCGGCCTTACGGGTGTCGGAGGGGAGATCTTTCACGATGTAGTAGATGGAATTATCGGCTTCGTTAACGATATCCATGATGGACATGGGGGAGACGTTGCCGGTTTCAAACATGGGCTTGCCCTTGGAGTCGATGATGGCATCGTAGGAATTGACTTCGGCATTGACGAATTCTTCCATGATGTACTGTACACCTTCGGGCTTGTTTGCCAGGAAGGCATCCAGATCGGCTTCGCACTTCAGCTTATGAGTGTCGGAAGCACCCACACCGTTATCGGGCTTGACGACTACGGGGTAGCCCACCTTCTTGATGAAGGCCAGGCTGTCCTTGCGGCCTTCCACCAGGTGGTAGCGGGCGGTGGGGATACCGGCCTTGGCATAGAATTCCTTCATCTTGGACTTATATTTGATGCGGGGAATGTCTTCGGTGTGGAAGCCGGTGTTGATGTTGAAATCGGTGCGCAGCTTGGCGTCCCGTTCCAGCCAGTATTCGTTGTTGGATTCCAGCCAGTCGATGCGGCCGTACTTGAAGGCGAAGAAAGCAACTGCACGGTATACTTCGTCGTAGTTTTCCAGGGAACCAACCTTGTAGTATTCGTTCAGGCTGTCTTTCAGGTCCTGGGTCAGTTCATCGTAAGGCTGATCGCCGATGCCCAGAACGTTGAGGCCGTTCTTCTTGGCTTCTTTGCAGAACTGCCAGTAGTTGGTGGGGAAGTTCGGAGAAATGAAAATCAGGTTTTTCACGATATTGTCTCTCTTTCTATATGTAATTTATAAATTAAAAACGAAAAAGGGGAGGGCTAATTGCCCAGAATGTAGGGCAGGAAGTAAGCTACCTGCTTATGCCACCAGGGCCAGTCGTGGTTCACATCGTGGCCCCAGATGTCCACCCAGAGGTTGATGCCTTTTTCCGCGAAGAGTTCCTTCAGGCGGAAGGTGGTGGAGGTTTCTTCCCAGGCACCCTGGCCCACGCAGATGACACCTTTGCGCTGGTTATACATCTGGATATAAGGATGATCGGCAGGCATGTTGGCCAGGTAGTGAACGGGGGAGTTGTTGTACACGGTTTCGTCGCGGTAATCACCGAAGCCGTATTCGGAGGTGTAGATGCCGCTCAGTGCGATGGTGGCATCGAAGAGATCCGGGCGGCGCAGAAACAGGTTTGCTGCATGGGAGGCGCCCAGGCTGCAGCCGAAGGTGATGACACCGGGGGTGCCGCTCCAGCCGTTTCGTTCGCAGACCATGGCTCGCATGAAGGGAACCATTTCGTCGGTGATGTAACGGATCCACTGTTCATGCCGCTGGCCGCGCCAGTAGGGGTCGCCGGAAGTGTTGGACCAGGTTTCCTTATCGATGGTGTCGATGGAAAAAACCATGACCTGGCCGGATTCGATCCAGGGAGCCCAGGTATCCGTCATGTTAAAATTCTCGAAATCGACGAAACGGCCATCCTGGCAGGGAATAAAGAGGACGGGGCGGCCGGAATGTCCGTAAACTTTGCATTCCATGTCGCGGCCCAGCGCAGGGCTGTACTGCTTGAAATATTGGATCTCCATGATGAGAGTACCTCCATATTAAATTGAACTGAAAGGGAAGGTGCAGATCTGCTCCTTCAAAACCAATAGCTCTTCATACTATAACACAGATACTGAAAAAAAGCAAATTGAGCTAAAGTTTCGTTAAAAAAACAACGAAAAAGTATACTAAAAAAACAACAAATTTTAAACGGAAATCAGGGAAATCAGATTGAATAAAGGGGGTTATGAACAAGAAAAAACATTGAAAACAAAAGGTTTAAAAGGGAATTCGCTATAATCCATACACTAAGTGGATGGTTGGTCAAAATATGGGGTACAGACCCTCGCAAAAGGGAAAACTCTCCTGTTGACAATCCACTCGGTGTATCGGGTAAATTTTGAAAAGGATGAAGAGGACAAGGAATCCGTTCCGGTCCCCGTTCACAATCATAAAGTTTAAACTTTAAGGAGGAACATTATCATGGTTGGTAAGAAAGTTGTACATCATCTGATGATGAGCGCAAAGGATGCTCATTACGTTGGCGGTCTGGTAAACGGTGCTCGCATCGTTGATCAGTGGGGCGACGTTGGTACCGAACTGATGGTTTATGTAGACGGCGACATCTCCCTGTTCCTGGGCTATTCCAACATCAAGTTCACCGCTCCCGTATACGTAGGTGACTTCATGGAATATCATGGCTGGATCGAAGAAGTTGGCAACCAGTCCTACAAGTGCAAGTTCGAAGCTTGGAAGGTAGCTACTCAGCTGGATCGCACCGATGCTGATCTGAGCACCGTTGCTACTCCCGAAACCGCTGCTACCGCTTGCGTACCCCCCGTACTGTGCGCAACCGCTGATGGCGCTCTGTTCATCGCTAAGAAGGACCAGAGAGGCGCAACCGAACCTTCCTTCGAAGGCCGTGTACACCGCGCATAATTAGTCTTTGACTAAAACTAAGAAGGAGTGGAGTTTCTCCGCTCCTTCTTTTTTAAAAATTGTCCTGTCGGAATGACGGACGATTTTCCTGTGAAAAAATTTAGATTTAAAGGAGTATTTTTCGCAATGACTACTAGAAGACCTCTGGAAGGCATCCGCGTACTGGATTTGACTCAGGCTTATAGCGGCCCTTTCTGCACTATGAACCTCGCCGACCACGGCGCCGAAGTTATTAAAATCGAAGTTCCCGAAAAGGGTGACCAGACCAGAGCATGGGGTCCCCTGGAAAACGGTTACAGCGGTTACTATGCTTACATTAACCGCAACAAGAAGGGTATGACCCTGAATCTGAAAACCGAAGAAGGCAAGCAGATCTTCACCGAACTGCTGAAGACCGCCGACGTCGTCTGCGAAAACTACAAAGTAGGCGTTATGGAAAGACTGGGCTTCTCCTATGAAAAGATGAAGGAAATCAACCCCAGAATCATCTACGGTTCCATCAGCGGCTTCGGTCTCACCGGCCCCCTGTCCGCAAGACCCGCCTACGACATCGTTGCTCAGGCAATGAGCGGTATGATGAGCGTTACCGGTTTCCACGATGGTCCTCCCTGCAAGATCGGTCCCTCCGTCGGTGACAACTACTCCGGCGCATACCTGTGCATGGGTATCCTGATGGCTCTGTACAAGAGAGAACAGACCGGCGAAGGCAGCAGAATCGACGTATCCATGATGGATACTCTGTTCTCCGTAATGGAAAACTTCGTTGTGGAATACACCATCCAGGGCAAGGTTCCTCACAGAGCAGGCAACCAGGACCCCTCCATCGCTCCCTTCGACTCCTTCCATGCTAAGGATGGCGACTTCGTAATGGGCTGCGGCACCGACAAGATGTTCGCAGAACTGTGCGGCGCAATGGGTCGTGAAGATCTGATCACCGATCCCCGCTACGTCAACAACGTACTGCGCTGCGAAAACTATCTGCCCGACCTGAAGAGTGAAATCGAAAAGTGGACCATGACCAAGACCGTTGCAGAACTGGAAGAAATCATCGTTGGTCTGAAGATTCCCTTTGGCCAGATCCAGAACATTCCTCAGGCTGCAGAACATCCCCAGACTGCAGAAAGAAACATGCTGTGGAACGTATACCAGCCCGGTATGGACATGGAAATCCGCATCCCCGGTACTCCTGTCAAGATCCATGGTGAAGCAGACGAATGCCAGAAGGCAGCTCCTCTGCTGGGCGAAGACAATGATGCAATCCTGTCCGGCCTGGGTTACACCGCTGAACAGATCGCAGCATTCAAGGAAAATGGCGCTATCTAAGCTGTCATAGCACTGAAGCAATGGCAGGAACGGCTGAAAAGTCGTTCCTGCTTTTTTTGTTGAGTCTTTGGGAGGGTTATGGTATACTACAGACAAATTCCGCAAGGAAACCGTTTTTTTGACAGAAAAGGAGGGGAGACCCATGAATGAAGATAAGAATTATTACCTGATCGGCAAGGTCTCCACCCTTTGCAATGTCCCCATCAAGACTCTGCGGTACTACGATAAGATCGGTCTTCTGGTGCCCAAATACCGGAAGGATAACAATTATCGGTACTATACCCAGGAACAGCTCCTGACTCTGTTCATGATCCGCAAGCTCCGTCTTCTGGGCATTCCCATCAAGGATATCAAACAGATCGTGGATTCCGGCGATCCTGCCGATATGGGGGCCATCCTGCGGGAACGTCTGAAGGCCATCAGCCACGACATCGAAACTCTCAGCAATCAGTATGCCAGCGGACAGATGCTGCTGGACCGTCTTGCGAAGAGCAATCATCTTCTGAACAAGGAACACGATTCGGCCTGGAGTACGGAGCGGATCCAGCTGGAGACCATTCCGGTCACCAACGTCATGTTTACGAGAAGGGTGAAGCAGGATTACAAGAACTCCGACATTTCCGTTGACCGCTGGTTCGAGTTGTTCCAGATGGTCACCAAGCAGAAGCTGGTGATGACCGGTTCCGTGATCCTGACCTATCACAACAATCCTCTGGAGCAGTTCTTTAAGAATGAGTGCGACCTTGAGGTCAGCATCCAGGTCAACGAACTGAAGCGCCACGCACAGTTCAAAACCTTCGGCGGCTTCCTGGCGGTCACCGCCTTGCACATCGGCCGGAACGAAGAGATCATCCAGACCCATGTAAAGGCCATCAAATGGCTGGAAAAAGAAGGGTACGAGATCGCCGGCCCCATCTCGGAAGAATACATTGTTTCTCCCATCGATATCGCCAACGAAGACAGCCAGGTCACCAAGATCATCATCCCTGTCAAAAAGAAGGGCGAGTAGAAAAAACGTCAAACTGAAAAAAGGATCGCAGAAGAAGCCCTCCGGCAGCGCCGGAAGGCTTCTTTTTTAGCGGAAAAATGCTTAAATGGCAGGAAAAATCCATTGACATTTAAATGGCGGACAAGTATCATATAAATTGCAAGTAATGAACTTGCAAATTATTTGCATGCAAACAAAAATGTATGCTGCGAGTATTGTTAGGAGGTACACTATGGATTTCAAGCTGGATAAGGCGCATCTGCTCCAGCAGGAACTTTTCCGCTCCTTCGCGGAAAAAGAGATCAAGCCGCTGGCAAAAGACATGGATGAAAGCGAAGAATACAATATGGAACTGCTGCAGAAGATGCAGAAGTACGGTTTCTTCGGCATCCCTTATGCAAAGGAATACGGCGGCGCAGGATCTGACGTGCTGGCATATACGCTGTGCATGGAAGAAGTTTCCAAGGTAGACGGCAGCACCGGTATTACTATTTCTGTACATACTTCTCTGTGCTGTGCCTGCATTAATGAGTTCGGTACTGAAGATCAGAAGCAGAGATTCCTGCGTCCCCTGGTTGACGGTTCCAAGATCGGCTGCTACGGTCTGACCGAACCCGGCGCAGGTTCTGACGTACAGGGTGCTCAGACTGTTGCTGTTAAGGACGGCGATGACTGGCTCATCACCGGTTCCAAGATTTTCACCACCAACTCCGGTTTTGCTGATACCAATGTTGTATTCGCAATCACCGACCGTTCCGTTCCCGCTGCAAAGGGCCTGACCGCATTCATCGTTGATCTGAAGGATGAAAACGGCAACCGTCCCGAAGGCATCACCGTCAGCGAAAACATCGAACGTATGGGTATCCGCGCTGCAAGCAACTGCATCGTTTCCTACGACAACGTCCGCGTTACTCCCGATAGAGTACTGGGCAAGGTAGGCGGCGGTTTCAAGATCGCTATGACCGCACTGAACGGCGGCCGTATCGGTATCGCTGCACAGAGCGTTGGTATCGCACAGGGTGCTCTGGACGAAGCTATCAAGTACGCTAAGGAAAGAAAGCAGTTCGGTAAGCCCATCACTGCATTCCAGAACACTCAGTTCCTGGTAGCAGAACTGCAGACCAAGATCGATGCCGCTCGTCTGATGACCTGGAGAGCTGCAAAGGCAAAGGACAACCACGAAGATTACGCATCCTACGCTGCAATGGCTAAGCTGTTTGCTTCCAGCACCGCTGTAGAAGTAACCCGCGCTGCTGTTCAGATCATGGGTGGTTACGGTTACTGCCGTGAATACCCCGTAGAACGTATGTATCGTGACGCTAAGATCACCGAAATCTACGAAGGTACCTCTGAAGTTATGAAGATGGTTATCTCCGGTGGCATGAAGTTGAAATAAGAAGGGAGTGCCTAAAGAATGAAAATTGTAGTTTGCATTAAGCAGGTCCCCGATACCGCTGAAGTTCGTCTGGACCCCAAGACTAACACTCTGATCCGTGAAGGCGTCCCCAGCATCATCAACCACGATGATAAGGCTGGTCTGGAAGCCGCTCTGAGACTGCGTGAAGCCGTTGGCGGCACCGTCTCCGTCGTCTGCATGGGCCCCCCCCAGGCTGACGTTGCTCTGCGCGAAGCTCTGGCTATGGGCGCAGACGAAGCATATCTGCTGTCCGCTCGTGAATTCGGCGGTTCCGACACCTATGCTACCGCTACCATCATCGCTACCGCTCTGAAGCAGATCGGTTACGACCTGGTCATCACCGGCCGTCAGGCTATCGACGGTGACACCGCACAGGTTGGTCCCCAGATCGCTGAACAGCTGGGCGTACCCCAGGTCAGCTATGCTGAAGATCTGAAGATCGAAGACGGCGCTGTTGTAGTAAGACGTCAGTTCGAAGATCAGGCTCACATGCTGAAGGTTCAGATGCCCTGCCTGGTAACCGCTCTGGCAGAACTGGCAGAAGCTCGTTACATGAGCGTTGCCGGCATCGTTGATGCTTATAACAAGGAAATCAAGGTCATCGGCTTTGACGACCTGAAGGATCACCTGAATCCCGCTTTCATCGGTCTGAAGGGTTCTCCCACCAACGTATTCCAGTCCTTCGGTAAGCAGGCTAAGGCTGCAGGTACCGTCCTGAACAACCTGACCGCTGACCAGGCAGTTGAAGCGATCATGCAGAAGCTGATCGAACGTCACATTATCTAACGGAGGTGCGAAACAATGAGCAAAGATATTTATGTAATTGTTGAGCAGCGTGACGGCGTAGTACAGAAGGTCAGCATTGAGCTGATCGGCGAAGCCAAGAAGCTGGCTGCAGAACTGGGCCAGGATGTTGCCGCTGTTCTGATCGGTCACAACATCGCAGACCAGGCTAAGATGCTGGGCGAATACGGTGCTTCCAAGGTTCTGGTCATCGACCATCCCGTTCTGGAACACTACACCACCGAACCCTATGTCAAGGCTGTTGAATATGTAATCAAGAACTACGAACCCAATATCGTTCTGTTCGGTGCAAGCAGCATCGGCCGTGACGTAGCTCCTCGTGTAGCTGGTCGTGTTCACACCGGTCTGACCGCAGACTGCACCAGACTGGACGTAGACGTAACCAAGTATCAGGATTACCTGAGAAAGGCAACCTCTCTGCCCGAAGAAAAGATCGCAGCTCTGGATACTTCCGACCGTTATCTGAAGATGACCCGTCCCGCATTCGGTGGTAACATCATGGCTACCATCGTATGCCGCAACTACGAACCCCAGATGGCTACCGTACGCCCTGGCGTAATGGCAATGCCCGAAAGAAACGTAGATGCAGTTCCCGAAGTCATCACCGTTGATGCCGGCCTGTCCATGGACGACATGAACGTTGAAATTCTGGAAGTTGTTCATCCCGAAAAGAAGGCTGTAGACATCACCGAAGCTAAGATCCTGGTATCCGGCGGTCGTGGTGTTGGCGGTCCCGAAGGTTTCGATCTGCTGAGAGAACTGGCAGAAGAACTGGGCGGCGAAGTTGCTTCTTCCCGTATCGGCGTTGACAACGGCTGGATCGAAAAGAGCCGTCAGGTAGGTCAGACCGGTAAGACCGTTCGTCCCAACCTGTACATCGCTTGCGGTATCTCCGGTGCTATCCAGCATCAGGCAGGTATGGAAGGTTCCGAATTCATCATCGCCATCAACAAGGACGAAAAGTGCCCCATGATGCAGCTGGCAGACCTGGGTATCGTTGGTGACCTGAAGGTGATCGTACCCAAGCTCGCAAAGGCTATTCGCGACTACAAGGAATCCCAGAAGCTGTAAGCTTTCGTTTCCAAAACAATAATCGCAGTGAGCAGAGGCTCGAGAGTGATCTCGAGCCTCTGTTTTGTTTTACCGTGAATGATTTAATTAAACTGCACGCAACCAAAATGACGAACTTATCTAACAAATTTCGCAATTTGAATAATTTTTATTGACAAATGAGCACAGATGGTGTAAAAAGAAATCAGACAAATAAAAATCTTTCTGATTTATAGGAGGGAAACCATGAAGAGACAAAGATATTATATTATTTTAAGTGTACTGCTCGTATTTACACTTATCTTTGCCGGCTGTGGCCCCAGCGAAGAGGGCGGCGGTGGAGAAGGCGGTGGCACTGCACTTTCTGAAATCACTGTTGCTGCAACTTCTGATTTCGAATCCATCGACCCCTTTGTTTATACTTCTGATGGAGCAAACCTGATTCTGCGTAACGTATACGAAGGTCTGGCAACCTACAAAGAAGACGGTACCGTTACCGAAGGTCTGGCTCAGAGCTGGATGAAAGCAACCCCGGACGGCAAAGAATGGTTGGTTCAGGTCAAAATGGCCATTAAATTCCACGATGGCGTTCAGATCACAATCGATGACGTTATCTACAGTGTCAAGAAGGGAGCAGAAATGATTCCCGAACTGGCAGGAAAGGTCGCTGATGTTTATTCGAAGGGTTCCTTCGGTGTCAACATCGTTCTGACAGAACCCATGGAAAATCTGCCGCAGTATCTGACTTTCCCCATCGTTCGTGCAAATTCAAATCTGGCTGATGTAGCAAACGCAAACGGCACCGGCGCATATAAGCTGACCGCATACGAAAAGGGCGTTGGCTGCACCCTGGAAAGAAACGACAGATACTATCAGAAGCCTGCCAAGATCGAAAAGATCAATGTAAAATTCTACGCCGACTCCGCAGCTGCTCTCGCAGCACTGGGCAATGGTGAAGCACACATCGCCGCTGTTTCCGCGGATGATACGGCTCCCGATACCTGCAATGTATACGCCGCACCGGAAGGCGCAGCAGACGGTGTTCTGGGCGCAGCAGTTGATAAGAGAATCGAAGGTTTCTCCGCCTATGCAGTTCCCTGGTGGAATTTCCGCACTCTGACCATTGCAGAATAAAAACAAAATACAAAAGCATGTTTGATGATTCTTGGGAACATGCTTGCAGAACCAAACAGGACCGCGCGGTGCGCGGTCCTGTTTGGTTTTTCTGATTCGAATCGGACCGATCACGTCTCTACGAGAATGATATCGGCTCCGATTTTTTTTACGGCAGAAAAAGGGATCTGAACAAAATTCGTGCCGGAGAACAAGGCGAATTTTTTACGCAATTCCGGTACCATGAGTACTTTGACGGCACCGCCTTCTTCTTCGAAAATCAGCTCCGCGAGATCCAGATCACCGTAGCGGTTTCCACCGGTCAAATCGATGATTTCGCGGTTTCCCAGTTCAGATAAACGCATCTGCAGACCTCCTTTCCAGCGAAGAAACCTTTTCGGATAAAGAAGTGTATTTCGTACAGACTAAAAGAATGACAGAAAGAGAAAGGAGAACGGGTATGCAGCAGAAGGAAGAACAGGTGGTCAAGGGGAATATCGATGATTTCGGAACCATGCATAATGCATTTGATTTTGCCAGCAGCATTCAATATCTGACCATCATCGGCAGCGTGGAGGGCCATACGGTCATGACGCCGGAAAACAAAACCACGAAGTACGAAAACATCATTCCGCAGCTGATCGCCATCGAAGAAAACCCGAAGGTGAAAGGGCTTCTTGTGGTGCTGAACACCATGGGAGGCGATGTGGAAGCCGGTCTTGCGATCGCGGAGCTTCTGGCCACTCTGTCCAAACCCACAGTATCTTTGGTGCTGGGCGGCGGGCACAGCATCGGGATCCCGCTGGCAACGGCTGCCAGTTATTCGTTTATCGCGGAGAGCGCGGCCATGACCATGCATCCCATCCGGATGACAGGAATGGTGATCGGTGCGGAACCCACTTATGATTATTTCAAGAAGATGCAGGAACGGGTGGTGCGGTTTATCGTCCGGACCTCCGGGGCCAAAAGATCTGTTGTGGAAAAGCTTATGAATGCCACCGATAATATGGCCAGCGATGTGGGGACGATCCTGTTTGGCAAAGAAGCGGTGGAAGCCGGATTGATCCGTGAAGTCGGTGGCTTACAGCAAGCCCTGCGGAAACTGAAGGAATTGATCGGGGAACAGAGGGATGGAATCGAAAGGTAAAAGAGGGGCTGCTTCGATTGCATGCTTTGTCGAATTATGTCGAAAAATGTCGAAGGAAAAATCTTGCAGCGATGGAAGAAACCATGTTATTCTTAAAATGTAAAAAATATCCATTTGGAAAAGGGGCAAATTATGCAAACGGCAGAACTTCGGCTTTTGATCGCGATGGAAGATAGGGTTTACGGACAGACCTTGGCACAGGGGCTTCTGGCCCATTGGAAGGGGCTTCAGGTCACGGTACAAACGGAAGGTCTGCCGCAGGATTCTGTGGAAAGATCCGATTTCCGCAAAGGGCTCAAAAGGAATTTTGACGTACTTATTGCAGACGATACTTGTTTTTCTCTGCTGGTGGAGTGCTGCAAAGAGTTGCCGTGTGTGTTTTTGGGCGAAAATCGCCCGGCAGAGGCCGGTAACCTTCCGTTTGAGACCTGGGACCCCTTTTGCGGTATACGGGAGCTGGGAGGAGCTGTTTTTCAGCTTTGCGGAAAACAGGGGAACGGGAAGGAGCGGGAGGACAGAACCTCTGTGCAGATCGTTGGATTTGTTTCTGCCGCAGGAGGATGCGGTACTTCTGTTTTGGCTGCTGCGGCGGCACAAGCCCTTGCTGTACAGAATGCGGAGCCAGTATTTTACCTGGATCTCCAGATCTGGCCCACGGGAAGTGCATCTTTCCGCGGGCCGGAAAACGGCCGGTCGGCAGAAGAGTTTCTATATCGTCTGCTGCATTCACGGGAAACGGACCCGACCATTGGTGAAACCTATTACAGAAAGGATCCTCACGGCGTATGGTATTTTTGCCATGCCGCCCCGCAGAATCAGCTGCGCGAATTGGAGGAACGGGACTGGGAAATGGTTCTCGCGGAATTGCTCCGGTTCGGAACCGCAGGGGCGGAGCGAAGCAATGAGGAACAATGCAGAGTTCTTATTTTGGATTTTCCACTGGACGGAACGCCGCTGCAGGACCGCTTTCTGCAGATCTGCAGCAGTTTGGTTCTGGTGGATGACGGAAGGCACGGCAGCCGTAAAAACCGGCGGTGGCTGCAGCTGCAGCAGGAAAAAGGAAACGCACTGCCGTCCGTACTGCTCGTATCCAACGGAGTCAAAGCAGAAAATCAGCCGGAAGCCTTACAGCATATCGTGATCGAAGGGGATGAAGAGAGTTTTCGCACAGAAGGAGAAGACCTTTTCATCGATCTGACAAAAGAATTCGGAACAGGGGTGAAAGACATTGCAGAATGGATCCAGCAGCAAAGATACAGTACGGATCATCAAGGAACTGACAGCGGATGTACGGGAAGCGATCCATTCCCGGGGAGAGGACCTCTCCGACCGGCAGGTACTGGATCTGATCGAGGACCGGGTGCTGAAAGACAGCCGGATCGTCAGCAGCGACTATAAAACGAAAGGAAGGATCATCGAAGGGATCTTTTACGCGACACGACGGGAACTGGATATTCTGCAGCCTTATGCGGAAGACGATCAGATCAGTGAGATCATGGTCAACGGTAAAGATTCCATTTACATAGAAAAACAGGGGAAGGTCACAAAGCTGGACCTTGCTTTCGATACAACAGAGGATCTGGAGGAAATGGCCCGTCGTCTAGCGGGAAAGGTCCATCGGGAAATCAATGACCTTTCACCCATCGTGGATGCCCGTATGAGCGATGGATCCCGGTTTCATGCGGTTTCGCGCAGTGTGGCCCTGAATGGTCCGGCACTGAATATCCGGCGATTTCCCAAGGTGCAGATCACCATGGAGGATCTCATCCAAAAAGAAACGATCTCCCGTCAGGCGGCCGATTTTCTGGCTTCTGCGGTGCGTGCCGGGCTGAACATCTTCATTTCGGGCGGAACCAGTTCCGGAAAGACCACATTTCTTAATGTACTGGCTTCCTGTATTCCAAAAGAAGAGCGGGTGATCGTTATCGAGGACTCCGCGGAGCTGCAGCTCGGTGAACTGGAAAACGTGGTGCGGATGGAGACCCGTACCGCCAACAGCCGGGAAAAAGGGCAGGTGACCATGGGACAGCTGATCGCTGCCAGCCTGCGGATGCGGCCCGATCGGATCATCGTGGGCGAGGTGCGCGGCGGCGAAGTTCTGGATATGATCCAGGCGATGAATACGGGGCACGACGGGTCACTTTCCACCGGGCATGGCAATTCTCCGGAAGCCATGGTATCCCGTCTGGAAGCCATGTATCTGACCGCTGCCGATTATCCGCTTACCGCGGTGCGGCAGCAGATCGGACAGGCTCTGGATCTGATCGTTCATTTGGGACGGATGCCTGACCGAAGTCGAAAAGTGCTGGAAATCGCAGAACTTGTGGGTTATGACGGCGATAATTTAAGAATGAACCGTCTTTTTAAGTTTAAATTTAACGAAGGACTGATCCCTACCGGGAATCGATTGCTTCGCCGGGAAAAAGCGGAGCTGAGAGGAGTGACCCTGGATGGAGGTGTATGATCTGCCGACTTTGAGCCGCAAAGAATGCATCCGGGGCTGCATTCTCTGGATGCTGATCTGGTGTCTGGCGGCGCTGCTGTTTTATAACAGAGTTTGGCCCGGGGCTGCAGGCCTTTTCCTGATACCGTTATTTTTACGGGAACTTCGCCGGAAAAAAGGAGAGCGAAACCGGCAGGTTTTGCGGAGCCAGTTCCGGGATTTTCTATACTCCGTATCTTCTTCCGCAGCAGCGGGGAAATCCCTGCGCAGTGCGCTTTGCTCTGCTGCGGAGGCAATGGCGATGATCCATCCTGCGGAAGCCCCGATTTGCAGGGAAAGCAGACGGCTGACCAGGGCCCTTCAGGAAACCATGCAGTCGGAAGAAGAAGTGCTGGAGGAATGGGCCACCCGAAGCGGCCTGGATGAAATCCGACTCTTCTCGCAAACCTGCAGCATTTGCAGACGGACCGGCGGGAATCTGGAACAAGCCCTGGCAAAAGCAAACCGGATCCTGACCAGCCGCATTGAAGCGGAAAACGGCGTCCAGAGTCTCTTAAAGCAAAAACGGCTGGAGGTCTGTATTTTACTTGCGGTGCCTCTGTGTCTTCTGTTTCTGCTGCAAACCGCATCGCCGGAATACATGGAAGATCTTTACGAGACCGGGAACGGACGTATCCTGATGACCGCAGCTCTGGCTGCTTTGATCGGGGCTTATATCTGGAGCGAATCCATGATCCGCAAGATCTTTTTCACGGAAAAACCTTTGTTTCACATTCGGATTCCGTTCGGAAAGAAGGTGAAGGCATGAACCGGCATTCAGAAAAATGGAAATTACCCTTTCGAATGCCAAACGGCATAAACGGCATTCTGGGAGACCCCAAAGAGAGGGAACAGCGTTACCGGAAACTATACGGGAAGGAAGACTGGGAAGCCTGCAGTTTGCAGGATCAAATGGAACTGAAGCACCGGTTTCGGATCCTCCTGATCGGATTTTTTGCAGCCTTCCTGATCTGTGTCTGCATTTCTTCGGAGCGGATCCCCGTGGATGAACTGGTTCGTCCAAAACCGGGAGAAGAAAGCAGCAGTGAAACTCTGTACTTGACCGGAAGCTTCGATGGTCTTTCGGTGACGAAAGAGCTGTTTGTGACCGTGGAACCACGGCAGCTGACAGAAAAAGAACTGCGGGATAAATTAGGAGAGTACGCCGAATCTTTGCCCCAACGCATGCTGGGGGAGAATCGATCTCTGACGGAAGTGGACCGGGATCTGATTTTCCCGGAAACGGATGAAACCGGTGAGATCATAGTGCGCTGGTTTACCGATCGCCCCGATCTTCTTTCGGAAGAAGGAACGCTGTATCGGTTTCGGGCAGAAGGCGGGGAAACCATTACGGTGACAGCGGAACTCCGGCTCGGCAGCCTGGAAAGGGAGGAAACCTTTCAGATCACATTGAAAAAAGCGGAAACCGCTGACGAGCAGGAAGAAGCTTTAGGGGCAGAACTCTCGGAAAACTGGAGAAACTGGGCTGTGGGAAGTCCGGATTCGGAACATTTGAAGTTGCAGACAGAAAGCGATACCGGGATCCATCTTGCCTGGTCGAGGCGGAGAGAGGCTCCCTTTGCATTGGTTTTTCTGCTGTTTTGTATCTGCTGTGCGCTGCTTTTTCGTTCCCGATACCGCCGGGCGGATCAAACGGTAAAACGGGAGCTTGCCGCATTGCACCGGGAATTCCCGGCTTTTCTCGACGAATTGCTTCTGCTTCTCAATGCGGGCCTTGTGGTACGCAGTGCCTTTGAAAAAATGGCGGAAGCAGAAACAGACGATGGTTCCGGGGAACGGATCTTTCGCCGGAAATTGCGGATCATTGTGCAGCGTTCCCGCAGCAGCAATGCGGTACTGTCTTCGGAAGTGCAGGAATGGGCTGTGCGGAGCGGTCTTCCGGAACTGCTGCGCTTTTCTGCGATCCTGGAAGATCACTTGAAAAAAGGAACGGATATCGCGGAAAAACTGGAAACGGAAGAAGCTCTTCTGCGTGCGGGGGAAAAGCGCAGGATGGAAGAACAGGGAAAGCTTGTTGAGACCAAGCTGGCGTTTCCCATGATGCTTCTTTTGGGCGCACTTCTCCTGATCACTATGGCACCTATGTTTATGAATTTTTAATTTAGGAGGAAGGTATGAAAAGAAAAATTCGAAAGAAAAGCGGAATGGAAATGGTACAGGTGGCGATCCTCATTGCACTGGCAGTGGTGATCGGACTTCTGTTCCGAAGCCAGATCGTGGCTTTCATCAACGGTGTATTCAATGATCTCAACAGCAGCGGACTGTAGGAGGCGGCGGTGGATGGTCGATGCAAAAAAGAAGAACCGTCGAAAAAAGGGGGCATCTCTTGTGGAAGCGGCCCTGGTTTTGCCCTGCATCTTTCTGGGGGCAGGCGCTTTCCTGTCCTTCGGTCTGGAACAGTATCTCTGCGTAAAAGAAAATTCAGCGGAACATCTGCAGATGCGGATCGAAAGCCCCTGGAAAGGCGCAGGAAAGGCACTCACCGCCGACATCCTCATCGAAGAAGGAAAAGAGGTTCTGCCGCAGTGATCCTGGTTTCCGTTTTCCTGTCACTGATCCTGGCGCTGACAGCAGTAACAGAAGCGTCTTCCTACTGGGCAGCCGGTTCTTATGCGGCATCGGTATTCAGTCTTGGGGAGGTTTCAGTGCTGTCCTGTTATCAGAAGGAACTGTACGAACGGTACGGGATCTTCGGATTCCACAGCGATAAGGAAACTCTGGAAACTATGGTGAAAAACTATGCCTCTGCATCGTTCAGGGAGGATCGATCGGCAGACCGGATGGTAATTTCGCTGGATTCGGTAACCCTTTATCCGGAAGAGTTTTCCCTCTGTAAAGGAGATACCCTGAAGAAGAATATGGCGGAATGCATGAAACGGCAGATTCCCCTGGAGGTACTGGACTGGCTCGGGTTTCAGGACGCATTGGCCGGTGTTTTCGCCGGGAAAACAGAAGGAACTGCGAGCAAAGGAGAAGGCAGCGAGGGAAATCAGGCGAGCGGCGGAGATGGAACCGAAGAAGATCCGTACGGATTTCGCACCCTCCGGAACAGCAGTGTGATCGAGCTTCTGCCGTCTGTCCGGAAACCGGCGGAAGGTGCACTTTCCACCGAGATAAAGCTGCCGCAGAATCTGGACGACCTGGTATCGAACAGCATCACCGAAGTTCTCGCTAACCTGTATGTGCTATCTTATTTTAGCAATTACACCACAGAACTTCAGGAACGGACCACCTTTTTTCGGAATGAGGCGGAATACGTGATCGCAGGCGAATACAGCGACGAGGCGAATTTGCGTGAAGTACAGGGGTATCTGACCCTGCTGCGAACCGGTCTCAATGCGCTGCAGATCGCAGAAGATCCTGCGAAACTGGAAGCCACCATGGTTTTGGCGGCTGCGATTTCCGGGCCCGGGGCCATCTGGACGCAGGCAGCGATCGTGGCCGGCTGGGCCGCCGCAGAAGCGCTCTGTGATGTTTCCCGGCTGATGCAGGGAAAGAAGGTACCGATCTGGAAAACAGAGGCAGACTGGAGTCTATCCATTGAAGGGCTCCGGAAATGGCTGGTGGACGGCATCGAACCGGAAACCGGTGACAATGGAACGGAGGATACAGGGAAAGGCCTTTCCTATGCGGAATATCTTGCCATTCTTTTGTTTCTGACAGGAAGCAATCTGAAACTGACCCGTGTCATGGATCTGATCCAGATCAACCTGTGCGGAAGTTCCGACGGGAGTTTCGATCTTTCCCGCTGTTACAGCGGGTTCCGGATCAGCTGCATCTGGCGGCAAAGGGAACGGGCATTTCTGCCTTTGAACAATCAGGTACGAAGATATGAGAACACGGTTACATATTTTCCTTAAACGGAAAAAGAAAGGCGCTTTTACCGTAGAAGCGGCATTGGTCGCACCGCTTCTGTTTCTGGCGATGGGGGCTGTTATCTTTCTGATGCGGCTGGATCTGATGCAGGAACAGGTCATGTACGAGTTCGCCGAGGAGGCGAAAGAAAAAGCGTTTGCCGCCCACTTTCTGAAGCAGGAGGAAGGGGATGGTAGTTTACAGGAACTGTACAGCAAAAAAAGGTTTACCGTAAAGATCCCTTTGCCGCTGCTCGCCGGCAGGCGCATCGAATTTCAGGAAGTGCTGCGATACCGTGGGTTTACGGGACTGAAAACAGAAGGGACCCCTATGACATTTCCGGAAATGGAAGAGGAGGGAACGGACGGTATCGTCTGGGTCTTTCCCAGAAGAGGAGAGCGGTATCACAAACGGGAATGCCGCATCGTTACCGTCTATCCGGAAGAACGTCTTCTTTCCGAAAAACTGAAGCGAACTTTCCGGCCATGCGAAAACTGCGATCCTGCCGCATTGGAACCGGGATCGCCTGTATACTGTTTTCCTTCCGGTTCCGTGTACCACAAAGAAAGCTGTACCGCAGTGGAACGGTATGTGATCCCAATGAACCTGCAGCAAGCGGAGGAAAAGGGATACACGGCCTGCAGTTACTGCAGCCGGTAAAAGAAATGAGGCATGTAACGTGATCGAAAAACAGATCGAAGGGCGAACTGTACAACTGTTTCCGGCGGAAGCAGGCTGGCTGCATTCCTTTGAAAAAACCGTATTGCAGCGAGGACTGTGCAGAGGGGTGATCGCGGTGTCCTTCTTCCGGATCGACGGAAGAGAATACTGTCAGTTTACGACAGAAGGGCTTCTGCCGCTGAAACAATACGTGGAATCTCAAAAAAGAAACTGGAACCACGGAGGAGAAGAGATCCTGCTTCTTTTGCAGCAGGTGATACGGCACCTGCTGGATGCGGAAAACCATCTTCTGGGTCCGCACCGGTTTACGCTGACCGCAGAAACAGTGTACTGGGATCCAAAGGCCCGAAAAGTGCGGGTATTGCCCTTTTCCGAAGAGGGACCGCCTGCGGAACCCGACGCAGTTTCGGAAGCGTCTTTGCGAAACCGGTTTGCGGCCCTTGCGGAAACCCTGGGGAAACGAACAGGAGATCTGCTGTGGGAACGGTATGCGGACCGCTTTTTCTGGGATATTCGGGAGGGAAACGGTGGGCTTCTGTCCATTCTGAGACAAATTGAACAGGCGAAACGTGAACTGTATCTGCACCGGGAGCCGGAAGAAGACACAGAAGAACAAAAAAGAAACAAGCCGGGGAAAACACCCGGCTTGTCTGAATCCAGATTTTCGATTTTCAGAACCAGCGAACCTTATTCCTGACGGGGCTGGCGTCTTTCGTTCTTTCTCTTTTCTCTGCAGGCTTTGCATCTCTTGGGTTCATTGTCAAAGCCTTTTTCCTTGTAGAATGCCTGTTCACCGGCGGTGAATACGAATTCCTGACCGCAATCCTGGCATACGAGAGTCTTGTCTTCCATTTTGTATTTCCTCCATTTGTTTAATACCGATATTTGAAACAACCGGAAGGAGCGATACAAAGAAAGGATCGGGCCCACAAGCATTTTCAATATCTGGCAATTATTATATACCTTTGTCAGGGAATTGTCCACGAACCTCTTGTGCAAAATCAGCATTATTTTTTGCTGATTTTGCTTCATTCACAGGAAAATGGAATACTTGCACCACAGATTTCCGAAGCGAACGGATCAGTACGCCGTAGGCGGTGAAAGTGGAAAGAGACTGCGCCAGGAACAGCAAAACGATCCGTATGCCGGTGTTATTTCCTTCTCCGTTCAGGCCCAATGCGCTGTAAGAAAGATACGTGAGATCCGGTGCGAGTCCGAACCCGAGGACGGAAACGGACAGAAGATGCAGCAGAAAGGCGGAAAGCAGGGCGACAAGGCTGCCGGTGAACAGTTTTCTACGCCCGCTGCCGGAAGCGCGTTGGGGAGAAAGTCCGTTCTGCAGAAGCAAAAGCTGTAGAGAGGGGACCAGCAGGATCCAAAGCGCGGTAAGGTGTTTTTGCATAGAACCGTTCAAAAATGCAGTAAGATCCAGGGTGAGCTGCCAGGGCGAGGAGGTCTTTTCCGAAAACAAGAGGATCAAAAGGGTCCAGATTACGGAAGCCACAGCAGGAACGCCGAGCAGAGGCGCTTCGTGGACGGCTGGGAAATCGCTTTTACAGAAAAAGGGGAGCAGCGTTAAAAGCAGGAAAAATAGGATCACCGTTTTCCGGTCCTCCGGGAGAGCCAGAGAATACAAAAAACGGAAATGCATAGCGAGAAGACCGGGGAGGATCAAGAGAACGGCAAAGAGCGTGGAAAAGGGAGAAGATCGATCTCGCTTTCGGAAAAGGACACCTGTAAGCATCAAAACGAGCAGGGAAGCCGGTAGGCAGAAAATGAGCTCCGGAACAGTGAGGGGCAGAAAGTTCCCTAACAGCAGAAAAAATGAGATTTGACAGAGGAAGGCCAGAAGAAACATCAGAGAAGCCCTCCTTTTGACGGCGGATCAACGATAACGACATCACAGGTCAGATCCATCGTTTTGACCGGGAATCCGCCGGTTCCGGAAGCCAGCGGAAAGGTACCGAATTCGTCCCGGCAGCGATCGAAAACCGAAAGACACTGCCGGCGAAGGAATGCGGAAACGACAAGTGCATCCGGATCGGTGTCTCCGGAAGAAGGACCCAGGAGAACCGTAAGTCTTTCCGCATTTGTGAAAGCACCTTCGATCTGCAAATGATACTGCCTATGCTGCGGCAGTTCCGGGTATACCTGCTTCGTTTGCACGGAGGCATTGAAGATGCGGAAGCTGCGGCCGTCGGGCAGAATGACCGTCCCTTCCGTGGCTTCGCTTCGAAGCAGCTGCAGAAAGAAGGTTTCCTGCAGATTCAGAAATCCGCGCAGCCTTCCTTCCGCAAGGAGAGCGGAGCCGGTTATGCGGTATTCGTCATTTTCCAGAACTGCGGCGGGAAGAAGCAGATCGCTGTCACCGGAGCGCAGCAAATGACAGGCCTGTGCCGCAGAGCAGATCGGCGTACCGGTCGTTTTGGCCGAAACAGTCAGGATCTCCGCTAATGTCGTACCGTTGACCTTTCGGTCCGGCTGCCAGAAAACTTGGTTTTCCGAAGGCTGCAGAACAACGAGATCCGCAGAGAGGAAGAACTCCTCCTGCTCCAGAAACAGGGAAAGGATCCCGTCCAGACCTTCTTCGCGGAGAAGGGGTTCACCCAGTGCGATCAGGCGGCAATGCGCCCAGGAAATGGGTTTCTGTACAGCGAAATTCAGGTCTTCCGCTGCAAGAAAAGGAGACGCACCGGTTCCTTCCGTCACGGATGTTTTGGGAGAACCGGAGTCGGCACCGGTATGATCTTTGATCACTTCTGCAGAAATGCGAAAGCGTTCCTGCGGATTCTCTGTTTCGCTTAGATCGAAGGCTGCCGCGGATAAAATGGAACGATCGTTGATCTCTTCCAGAGAGCCGCAGCCGCAAAGGACGGGGAGAAGGAAGAGACAAAGAAGAAAAAAGGAACTTTTCCGCAAGACCGACTGCGTTTGACGAACGCCGTTATTCGGGGCGATCCCGTTCGGACGAAAGCGCATGCGATCCCAGGGAGAGCGGAGGAACGTATCCTGCAGGAACTGGCTTCTGTGGCGGGAAAGAGAGGAAAGATAAGGAAAATCAAAGGTCCGCAGGGTGGAAAGATGCCAGACCATAAGGCAGTATACCAGGAACAGGCCCGGAAGACCAAAGGCGGCGGCAGCAAACAGAAAGGCGAAACGGAAGAACACTACGGCCGGCTTCAGCTGCGGTGTAATGAGACCGGAAATACCGGAAAACGCCACGATGATCACCACCGGAATGCTGACCAGTTTGGCGTCCACGGAGGCCTGTCCAAGTACCAGACCGCCCACGATGGAAAGCGTCTGCCCGAAACCGGAAGGAATGTGAGCTCCACCTTCACGGATCAGTTCGAAAGCCAGGATCAGCCCCAGCATCTCCCAGAAGGTAGAGAACGGCAGGTCCTGCCGCGCAGCAGCCAGATTCAGTACCAGACGGGTCGGCAGGAGATTCTGGTGATAGGTGACCATGGCCAGATAAAAAGCGGGAAATGAGATGGTAAACAGGAAGCCCAGGATGCGCAGAATGCGGCCGAAAGAGCCGAACAGATAATGGGAATAATAATCGTCGTTCACCTGAAAATATTCCAGAAAGAAAAAGGGCAGCGTGATCACTGCGGGTGTTCCGTCAATGACCAGAAGGATCCGGCCTTCCAGAAGTTTGGCGGCGGCCACATCGGGCCGCTCCGTGGAACCGCTTGTACGAAACGGGGAAAACTTCGTATCGCGGATCAGTTCCTGAATGTAATTGGCATCCAGGATCCCGTCAATTTCAATGGTTTTCAGCTTGTTTTCCAGTTTGGATACCAGAGAAGGATCCGCAATGCCATCCAGATAACACAGGGCATAGCGGGTCCCGGTGCGCGTTCCGAGCTGGGCAAAACGGTAGCGAAGCTCGGCGGTCCGAACCTTCTTGCGGATCAAAGCAAGGTTAACCATAATATTTTCGGTAAAGCCTTCGCGGGGACCTTTCAGAACCTTTTCCGATTCCGGTTCCTGAATGGAACGGGCGGGAAGGTTCTTTACGCCGAAGGCCAGAGCACTGCTGCTGCCGTCCGCCAGGAGAATGGCACTGCCGGAAAGCAGTTCGCTGTACAGTTCGGACAGGTCGGGAAGATCCTTTTGTTCGTTTACAGGAATGACAAAATCGCGGGCGATCTGCAGAGGATCTCCCGGACGGTCCAGCTCCCGTGATGTCATCAAAGGTTCCAGAATATGATCGTTGATCAGGATGCTGTTCACCATGGCATCCACGAAGAAAACGGCGAATTCCCGGCCGCAGCTGTCGTTGCGGATTCTGCGCTGTTTTACGGTAAAGTCGTTCCGAAAAAGATCGGTGATCTGCCGGACATTGGCCTCCAATGAGGCGGTATGAAAAATTTTCTGTTCCATAGGGATAGAATTTGCTTTTTGCCGTCGTTTCATTCATAATAAGCTGGAAGGCTTGTCATGTTTTTTCCCCGCGCTGCATAGCCTGAAGTGGAAAGGCGGGGAAGAAAAATGAAAAAAAGCAACCGAAGAACTTCGCGCGGAGTTTCCCGACTGGCGGCAGTTTGTGCTGTCGTTCTGCTGGCTGTGACCTGCGGCTATCTGTGTTCACGTTTTTTCCTGGTACCGCTTCTGACGAGCGGTACGGAAACGGATGTGCCTCCGGTTCCCGTGGGATCGGAAAATCGGGAAAACCGGGAGGATCCGGAGCAGACAGAAATTCCGGAAACTCCGGAAGAGCCGGAGGACCCGAAACATACGGACGAACCGAAAGAACCGGAAAAACAGGACGAACCGGGGAAAAACGAAACCACCGGGCCCGCTGAAAAAACAGGTACCCGTTATGTGATCCAGTACGGCTGCTTCTCCACGAAAGAAGGGGCAGAAGAACGGAAGCGGGAACTTGCGGCACTGGGGATCGAAACGGTTTCTTCGGAAGTGGACGGAGCCTTCAAACTTTACGGAGACCCCTGCCATTCGGAAAGCGCGATCCGCGTTTTCCTGGAGCAGCGCAAAGCCGCTGCCGGTGCAGATATCTTCATCACTGTAGTGGAGGCTGATCGATTATGATTCCTTTGTCAACCCGCATGAGACCGGATTCTCTGGAGAACTTTTACGGCCAGGAGCATTTCCTGAAGCCGGGTTCTCTGCTGTATTCCGCCATTCAGAAAAAGACCTTTGATTCCGCTATTTTCTTCGGTCCTTCCGGTACAGGGAAAACCACCTTGGCCCGGATCATCGCCAAAGAAATGGACGCGAATTTCCAGGAAATCAACGCATCCACCTGCGGCACCAAGGAACTGAAGGAAGTGCTGGACCAGGCTAAGCTGAAGTTTTTCGGCCTGCAGAAGGAAAGCACGTTCCTGTACGTGGACGAATTCCATCGCTGGAACAAACTGCAGCAGGACTCTCTCCTGAAAGCCCTGGAAGAAGGGACCGTGCGGTTCATCGGCAGCACCACGGAAAATCCGTATTTCTCCATCAATAACGCCATCCTCTCCCGCGTTCGTTCCATTTACGAATTCAAACCCCATACCACGGATTCATTGATGAGTATCCTGAACCGGGCCCTGACCGATCCGGAAAAAGGGCTTGCAAAGTGGCAGCTGGAATGGGAGGAAGAGGCCATCCGTGCCCTCGCGGAGCTTTCTTCCGGCGATGCACGCATCGCTCTGGATACTTTGGGCTTTATTGCAGATAATTTAAAGGCAGGGGAAAAGATCACCCTGGATCGCGTGGGGGAAGCCATGCAGCGGCAGACTTCCTTTTACGATAAGCGTGAGGATAAATTCAATCTGCTTTCCGCGCTGCAGAAATCCGTTCGGGGCAGTGACCCCGATGCGGCCATTCATTATCTGGCACGTCTCATCGAAGGCGGTGCCGACGTGCAGATGATCGGCAGACGCCTGCTTGTGATGGCCAGTGAAGACATCGGCATGGCGTATCCGCAGGCCATTTCCATCGTGACCTCTTGCGTTCAGGCTTCCATGATGGTGGGCCTCCCCGAAGCCAGGATCAACCTGGCGCAGGCAGTCATCACCCTGGCATCCGCTCCCAAGAGCAATGCGGTGATCAACGCCATCGACGGAGCCATTTCCGACCTGCGGAAACGGCAGATCGACGATGTACCGCTCCACCTGAAAGACAGTCACTATTCCGGTGCCGCAAAGCGAGGCATCGGTTTGGATTACAAATACCCCCATGCATATGGCGGATATGTGAAGCAGCAGTATCTTCCCGACAATCTGTACCGGGAAGGTGTCCGCTATTACAAGCCCACGGAGAACGGAAAAGAAGCCGCTTTCAAGCGCTTTTTGGAGAGTCTCCGGGAAATGCTGGACAAGCAGTAAAAAACGGCTGAAACAGGCGATTTTCGTCTTAGAAGCTCAACTCATCCTTTGAGGAGCAATATCCATGGCAGAAATCAGATTGGCAGACCACGCCGGCTTTTGCTTCGGTGTGCGAAATGCCCTTGAAAAAACAGAAAAACTTCTGGATGCCAGAGCCAAGACCCCGGCCGGTGCATCCGAAAGCCGGAAGGAACGCAGTATTTATTCCTGCGGCTCCCTGATCCACAACCGTTTCGTCATCGAGGATCTGAAAACGAGAGGTCTTCAGGTGGTAAAAGCACCGGAAGAAGCGGAGCGGGGATCCGTCCTTTTGATCCGTGCCCACGGAGAAGCTGCGGATTTTTATGACAGAGCTGCCGCTCGGGATCTGGAACTTCACGATCTTACCTGTCCCTTTGTGGCGCGCATCCATACCCTGGTACGCAACGCATCGGAAGCGGGCGACCGTGTCATTATCGCGGGAGACTGCAAACACCCCGAAGTCATCGGTATCCGGGGCTGGGTGCTGGGCGAAGGCCTTGTGGCCGGCAGTCCGGAAGAAGCGGAAGAACTGGGGCAGAAGGGTGCTTTTGCGGAAGGCGAATGGACCGCGGTTGCCCAGACCACTTTGAACCAGGAGCTTTGGGACAGCATTCTGGATGTACTGAAGCGATACTGCGGCGGCCGTCTCACGGTGCACAATACCATCTGCAGCGCCACAGAGCAGCGCCAGGAAGGCTGCAGAAAACTGTCCGAATGGGCGGAGCTCATGGTGGTGATCGGTGACCGGGAGAGTTCCAACACAAAAAAGCTGTACGAAATTGCGAAAAAAAACTGCAAAAATGTAATTTTTACAGAAAGAAAAACAGATTTACCATTGAAAGATATAAAAAAATATAGTAAAATAGGGGTCGCGGCAGGAGCATCTACTCCTGAACGCATCATTAAGGAGGTTATTTCTGCTATGAGTGAAGCTATCACTGAAAAGAAGGAACTGGAACAGGTCGAAGTCGAAACTGTTGTAGTTGAAGATTTTGCTGCTGAGGAACCTGTGAAGGAACCCGAAGTCGTAACGGATGCCGTTGAAGAAGAAATCAATGACATGCAGAATCTGATGGATCAGATCGAAAAGTCCCTGCGTCTGCCCGGCAGAGGCGAGATCGTAGAAGGCGAGATCGTACAGGTAACTCAGCGTTACGTAGTTGTAAACCTGGGCTGCAAGAAAGACGGCGTTATTCCCAAGGATGAACTGACTCTGGAAGATGGTCAGGAACTGACCGAAGCCTTCAAGGAAGGCGACACCATCCAGGCAAAGGTTCTGAAGACCGACGATGGTGACGGCAATATCCTGCTTTCCAAGAAGAAGCTGGAAGTCAACGAGCACTGGGATGAAATCACCGTTGCTCTTGATAATAAGGAAGTTGTAAACGCAAAGGTCGTTAAGGAAGTTAAGGGCGGCGTTATCGCTGTTTATAAGGAAGTCTCCGGCTTCATCCCCATGTCCCAGCTGTCCGACCGTTACGTTGAAAAGGCTGACGAATTCATCGGCAAGGTTCTGCCTGTAAAGGTAACCCGCGTTGATCAGAAGCGCAACAAGGCTGTCTTCTCCCACAAGGCATATCTGGAAGAAGAAAAGAAGAAGAGACTCCAGGAAATCTGGGAAAGCCTGCAGGTTGGCGATGTAGTTGAAGGTACCGTAATGCGGTTCACCGACTACGGCGCATTCGTAGACATCGGCGGTATCGATGGTCTGCTGCACATTTCCGAAATCTCTTGGGGCAAGCTGAAGCACCCCCAGGAAGCTCTGACCATCGGTCAGCAGATCCCTGTAAAGATCCTGTCCATGAACAGCGAAAAAGGCAAGATCTCCCTGGGTCTGAAGCAGAACCGTCCCGAACCCTGGTCCGTCATCGACGAAAAGTACCAGGCTGGTCAGGTCATCGAAGGCAAAGTAGTCCAGATCAAGGAATACGGCGCATTCGTAGAACTGGAACCCGGTCTCGATGGTCTGGTACATATCTCTGAAATCGCTTTCAAGAGAGTGACCAACATCAACGACGAACTGACCATCGGTCAGAACGTTCAGGCTGAAATCCTGGAAATCGACAAGGAAAGAAAGAGAATCAGCCTGTCCATCAAGAAGGCTCTGCCCGCAGAAGCAGCTGAAGAAGTTGCAGAAGCTGTTGAAGAATAATTCAAGCGCAGCCTGAAAGACAAGCAAACGAAAACCCCGACTCGAAAGAGCCGGGGTTTTTTATTGGTTTGGTGCAGATTACAGAAGCGGATGGATGCCTTCAAGCGGATGGATGCCTTCAAACAGAACTTCGAAGGGACGCATGTCACAGGATTCCGCGCTGTGGTCACAGGTTCCTGCCTTGGAACAGGAAGCACAGTACTGTCCGCAGAGATCCTGCAGGGCATTCAGTGCCATGGTGCAGGAAACGTTGCAGCGGGGGACCGTGTAAGTACCGTCTTCTTCTTTCCGAAGATGTTCTCCGATGGCTTTCTGCAGAACGGCGATGGATTCGGCCTGCAGGTCAAGACCGGCCGTTACTTCGGAAACTTCCGGAGAAAGGCTGCCCAGGAAGCTGCGGTCCGTCAGACGGGAAAGACCGACAAATTCGGATTTTCCGCCTTTCTTCAGCCAGCGGAAGTAACCGGTGATACGGGTTTCCACACAGGCAAGGAAGGCTTTTTTCTGGTTGGCACGGGTGCCGTTGGATTCTTCCCAGAGCTCTCGCTCCATACCGGTGACCACCGCTTTGCGGAGCCCGTCAGGATCGCCGATGAATTTCTTGCAGTCGTTCCAATCGGCGGAGCCGCTGCCGCTGGCCACCAGAAGTCCGGTGCTGCACTGGGCCATGCGGTTCTGGGACCACAGGCAAATGCGGTCGTTGGGTTTGATCAGAAGGGTGGTGACACCGCATTCGTTGCTGGTGAACGTTTCCCCCAGGGTATAGAGATGACGTTTCCCTTCGGTATCGGTGTAATAGGGCAGAAAATCGGGATCCGCTGCGTTGGCGGCAACGGTCTGCATCTGATTGTAGGTGAGGATCTTCCCGGGGATGATGTTGGTCAGATACGTGTCGAAATAACAGGTCTTATGGACTTTTGCTTTGGGCACCGCAAAATCGATGGGCTGGGAGAGACCGTATTTCTTTTCGTTGTAGAACTGTTTGCCGGCATACATGGCCTGGCGGTAATTCTGCTGCAGGAAGGGGAGATAGATCTTGGTCCAGGTCTCTTTTTCACCGATGCGCCGGCGCAGATTTTTTTCGTAGATCTTATCTCGGGTCAGGGGAATGGCTTTTCCGCTGCGCAGCAGGGCATCCATTTTATCGCTGCGGAAAACGGGTTCTTTGCCGTTCATGGTGCTCAGATCCATACGGACCCAGTCCCGGGAAGGGGGCTCCACGGCATCGTACACACCGGGCTCGCTTTCCACAGAAGTAAACCGGTTATTGTAGTTTTCCGTATATTCTACAAGGGTCAGGATGCCGGGCAGCAGGAAGCCGGCTGCGATCAGAAGCCGGTTGGTGACAGTGCCGGAGATAAAATCGGTCACATCGCCGATAAAACCGGTGATGGCCATGAGAAGCAGGATCGTTTTGATCACCAGAAACCAGGGCTTTTTGTTTTTCCAGAGATACAGGTAATGGCTGGTGACGTTTTCGATCGGGGTTTCCAAAGGACGGAAGAATTGGGTCAGGTTGTCCAGTTTCATGAAGGATGCCTTTCTTGCAGACAGGTGTTCAGCAGTTCTTCTGCGCTCTTGCGGGTGGTTTCCGTAATGGAGAGACCGCCGGTAAGGCGGGCGATCTCGTCGATGCGTCCTTCCCGGTCCAGAGGCACAACGGTGGTGATGGTGCGTTCACCGGAATCGTTTTTCTGGATCCGGTAATGATGGTCGCCGAAGGCCGCGATCTGGGGAAGGTGCGTGATGCAGAGGATCTGGTGACGGGTGGAAAGATCGTGCAGCTTCCGGCCCACGATGCTGGCGGTGATGCCGCTGATACCGGTATCGATTTCATCGAAAATCATAGTAGGGATGCGGTCGTAATCGCCGACGATCTGCTTGAATGCCAGCATGATCCGGGAAAGTTCACCGCCGGAAGCCACTTTGGTGAGAGGCTTCAGGGCTTCGCCCTTATTGGCAGACAGCAGGAATTCCGCGGTGTCCGTACCGTTTTCCGTGAATGCAGAAGGGGTGTCATTGAAAGAAACGCGGAAATCCGCATCTTTGAAATTCAGTTCCTGCAGCTCCAGATTGATTTTGGCTTCCAGATCCTTTGCAGACCGTTTCCGAAGTTCCGAAAGGCGGCCGCAGGCCAGTACCAGCTGGTCTTTGCAAACGGCAAGCTCCGCTTTCCAGTGGTCTGCGGCTTCGTCACCGCCTTCGATGACGGAAAGCTGTTCCTCAAGAGAAGCTGCATACTCCAAAGTTTTATCGATGGAACCGCCGTATTTTCTCTTGAGCAGGCTCAGAACTTCCAGACGCTCCTGGATCTCGTTGAGCCGTTCTTCGGAGAAGGTGACGGTGTCTTTTTCATAACGGATCTCCCGTGCCAGATCTTCCAGCCTGTAGCAGCAGTTTGCAATTTCATCGGAAAGGGCAGAAAGGGAAGAAGAGAAAGGCTCGAGCTCGGCAAGATAAGAGGAAACCTGCTGCAGCTGAGAAAGGGCGGAAGCATCCTGTTCGTTCAGAGTTTCGTAAGCGCGGGAAAGGTTTCCATAAATGCGTTCGCTGTTCTGGAGGAAAACCAGTTCTTCCTCCAGTGTGGTGTCTTCTCCGGAGAGAGGAGCGGCTTTTCGGATCTCGTCCAGTTCGTAGCGCATGAAATCCTGACGGCGCAGGGAATCGGCCCGGTTTTTCTCCCAGGCAGCCAGTTTGGCGGAGAGGGATGCGTAACGGCCGTAAAGGTCCTTTACCGTTTCTTTGACCGGCCCGAAGGAATCACCGCCGAAGGCATCCAGCAGGGTCAAATGGTTTTCCGGATTCAAAAGGGACTGGTGCTCGTACTGGCCGTGGATGTCTGCCAGTTTGCGGCAAAGGCTGTTCAAAAACCCGACGGAGACAGGGCTGCCGTTGATGCGGCAGACATTTTTCCCGGCAGCGGAAATTTCACGGGTAATGAGAAGTTCGGGGGAAGGATCCAGTGCGTTTTCTGCAAGAAGAGCCTGTACCGCAGGATCTTCCGCTGTCACCGTCAGTTCAATAAACGCCTTCTCTTTGCCTGTCCGGACAAAAGAAGTATCGGCCCGGCTCCCAAGGGCCAGGCTGATGGCTTCAATAATGATGGATTTACCGGCACCGGTTTCGCCGGTAATCACATGAAAGCCCTGGTGGAGATCCAGGTCCAGGGCTTCAATGATGGCAAAATCGCGGATAGAAAGATGAGTCAGCATGGAGTATCACCTTATTTGATCATCTGAGAAAACTGATTGACCATAGCGGGAACATTGGCCGGATCGTCTGCGATCAGCAGAAGGTTGTTGTCGCCGGCGATGGAGCCGATGATATGGGTGAAATTCATGGAATCGATGGCTTCGCCGGCAGCAGCGCCGCAGCCGGGCAGAGTCTTGATGACGATCAGGTTGCCGGAGGCCACCACGGATTTGATGGTTTCGCGGAACACCTTGGAAAGGCGGTCGGAAAGGGGCTGATCCGCACTGGTGTCTGCGGTATATTTATAGCGGCCGTTGGAAGCCAGAGTCTTCACCAGGTGAAGTTCTTTGATATCCCGGGAAATGGTGGCCTGTGTGACGTTATAGCCTTCTTTTTTCAGAAGATCCACCAGCTTTTCCTGGGTCTCCACCTCGTAAGCACCGATGAGTTCCAAAATCTTTGCCTGTCTGGAGTAACGCATAAAAAACCTCCTGTACTGTAAGTTTATTCATTGTACCATGCGGCGGAAAAGAAAGCAAGAACATTAGACACAGGAAAGTTTTTATGTTATAATGTAACGGATTGTTTAGAATGGGAAGCAGTATGTCTGCTGACCGGCCGAGAAAGGAAACAGCAGGACGAAATCATGAGGATCATCGGCATTGACCCCGGCTTTGCGCTGATGGGGTACGGCATCGTGGATATGCAGGGAAATAAATTTCAGGCTGTGGATTATGGCTCGCTCGCCACGCCGGCCGGGATGGACATGCCTTCGCGGCTCAAGATGCTCTATGACGATCTGACGGCCAAAATCGCGGAGTTCAAACCCCAGGCCGCCTCCATCGAAGAACTGTTTTTCAATCAAAACATCACCACGGCCATCTTTGTGGCCCAGGCTCGCGGTGTGGCCATTCTGGCCTGCGCCAACGCGGGCATTCCCGTTTACGAATACACTCCCATGCAGATCAAACAGGCTCTTGTGGGGTACGGTAAGGCCGAAAAAAAGCAGATGCAGCAGATGACGAAGCTGCTTCTGGGGCTGAAAGAAGTACCGAAACCCGACGATACCGCAGACGCGCTGGCGGCTGCCATTTGCCACGGCAATTCCGCCGGTGAACCGAAACCGCTGCGGGTCCGCAAAGGAATCTGATCCATTCTGCATGAACATACAAACAAAAAAGGAGTAACCTATGTTCCATTACCTGAAAGGAACCATTACTATGAGCTTTGACGACGGCGTGGTCCTTGAGACCAGCGGTGTGGGCTTTGAAATCAATCTGGCCGGGGCCTCGCCTTTGTTCGGCATGGTCGGACAGGAAGCCCTGGTCTACACTGCCTTCGTTGTCAGAGAAGACGATATGAGCCTCTACGGATTCGTTTCCAAAGAGGAACTGCGGCTGTTCCAGCTGCTGCGAACGGTCAACGGCATCGGTGCCAAAGCAGCCCTTGCCATTCTTTCCGCGGCTTCCGCAGCGGAGATCGTAAAGGCCATCCTGCTGGAAGATGTCAGCGTTCTGACCCGAGCCAGCGGTGTGGGCAAAAAAATCGCCCAGCGCGTGGTCATGGAACTGAAAGACAAAGTGGCATCTCTGGAAGAGATGGGCAGCCTGGTGCGGGCCTCCGGTGCAGCACCGCAGCCTGCGGAAGAACCCAGAGAAAGCGCCAATGCCGCAGAAGCGGTCAAAGCCCTTATGGCACTGGGGTACGCCAAGAGCGAAGCGGCCGATGCCGTTTCCGAAGTGGATGCGGAAGGTTTGACGTTGGAAGAACTGATCATGGCAGCCCTGCGCGGTGCAGGAAAGGCCAGATAACAGGGGGAACACATGGAACTGGACGAAAGAATCACAGCAGCGGAGATGCAGGGCGGCGAAGAGGAACTGGAAGTTTCTCTCCGTCCCAGACGGTTCTCCGATTACATTGGCCAGAAGACCGTAACGGACAATCTGAAGGTCTTCATCGAAGCCGCAAAAATGAGAGGGGAGCCCTTGGATCATGTTTTGTTCTACGGCCCTCCCGGGCTGGGCAAAACCACGCTGGCCGGCATCATCGCCAACGAGCTTGACGTAAACATCCGGGTCACTTCCGGCCCTGCCATCGACAGAGCCGCAGACCTGGCTGCCATCCTGACCAACCTGAACACCGGCGATGTCTTGTTCATCGACGAGATCCACCGACTGAACCGCAGTGTGGAAGAAGTGCTTTATTCCGCCATGGAAGACTATGCACTGGACATTATGATCGGCAAAGGCCCCTCCGCACGATCTCTGCGCCTGGATCTGGCCCGATTTACTCTGATCGGTGCCACCACCAGAGCCGGCAGTCTGTCCGCTCCGCTTCGCGACCGCTTCGGTGTCATCAACAAATTTGAACTCTACAACAAGGAGGAGTTGGGGCAGATCCTGAGCCGCTCCGCCGATATTCTGGGCATCCCCATCGACGATGCTTCTCTGGACGAGCTTGCCCGCTGCTCCAGAGGGACTCCCCGTGTGGCAAACCGCCTTCTGAAGCGCGTCCGCGATTTCAGTCAGGTGGTAGGGAACGGTATCATTGACGAAAAGATTACCGTTAAAACCCTGAAAGCCCTGGGGGTAGACCGGAAAGGTCTGGAAAACCTGGACCGGGAGATCCTGACCACCATCATCCGCTATTTTGGCGGCGGCCCTGTGGGTATCGATGCCATTGCTGCAGCCGTAGGGGAGGAACGGATCACCATCGAAGATGCCTATGAACCGTATCTGATCCAGCAGGGGTTCCTGCTGCGCACTCCCAAGGGACGTGTGGTAACCCGTGAGGCGTATCTCCATCTGGGGCTCCCCGTTCCCGAAGAACTGTAAACCTGTTAATTCTGACGTACCCGGTCCGCCGGGGAAAGGAGAACCGCTTTGAACTTCCAAAAGGGAAATCTGAAACAACTGGGAATGAAAGGAACAGCTGTCCTGCTGACCCTGCTTCTGCTGTTCGGCTCCGCTCTGAGCCCGGATGCATCTTATGTCTACGCTGAGGGCGAGGAAAGCACCGGTACAGAGGCAGGGACCAACGAGAACGTACCCCCTGGCTCCGACAATGAAGCCGGCGAAAACGGCGACTCCGGAACCGGTTCCGAAGATGCCTCCGGTGACTCCGGAAGCGGTGAAGGAAATTCCGGAACCGAAGGAGAAGGCTCCGGAGAAAGCGGAACAGAAGGAGAGGACGGTACCGAAGGCGGTGAAACTCCCACTCCCGATCCTGAACCGGAACCCGAACCAGAACCAGAACCGATCCCCGAGCCCAGCTGGCCGGCAGAACCGGAAGATCTTCCAACCTATGTGAAAGTGGGCCTGTTCCACGGAAGCACGGCCAAAACTTCCGTCACCATTTCGTCCAATTCCGGTTTAGATCTTGGTGTCGGCACTGCGGACGGCTATACCACCACACTTCCTCTGGCGGCTTATACCACTTTGAAAGCCACCGTGGAAGGGGGCAGAGTAGTGCTGCGGGATGCAAACGGCGTCCTGATCTCCACGGACATCGGTCCCGGCGGCTGCATCATGGCTGCCGATTGGTATCAAGACGGGCATATTTTCATTGACGGAAAGGAATACCACGGCGGCTGCATGCTGACCACAACAGACGGCGCTACTCTGACCGTCATCAATCTGCTCTATCTGGAACATTACCTCTACGGTGTTGTCCATCTGGAAATGAGCCAGAGCAACCACATCGAAGCCCTGAAGGCCCAGGCCATCGTGGCCAGAAGCTTTGCCGCAGTGGCTGTGGCAAGCCACGCATCTTCCGGTTTCGATATCTGTGCCACCACGCACTGCCAGGTCTATGGCGGCTGCAGCGCGGAATATCCCAAAACCACCCAGGCGGTGGATGAAACCTTCGGCATGGTGATCCGTTACCAGGGCGTGCCCGTAAAAGGGTATTATTCCAAGAACAGCGGCGGTTACACCCAGAATTCCGAAGATACCTGGTACTCCGTCATCGGGTATCTGCGGGCCAAGGAAGACCCCTATTCTCCGGAATACAAGTGGTCCGCCACCTATACCTATGACGAACTCTCCCAGATCCTGGCCCCCGGGAATCCCCAGCTGGGGCAGGTGACCAACGTTGCCATCACGAAGATCACCAGCTATGGAACGCCTACGGAGCTGACCGTTACCGGTACCGGAGGGACCGCCGTCTTCTCCAAGCAGAACATCCGCAGCGCCCTGGGATCGTCCAAAATCCTGTCGCAGCGTTTTACGATCGATGACACCACGGCCACCGCAAGCGGCTGGCTCACAGGCACATCCGGGGCGCAGCAGACGGAGCAGACCGTCTACGTTCTGGACGGAAACGGCAATCTGACCTCCCTGTCTGCGGCAAATCTGTTTGTCGCAAGCTCCGCCACCGTGACGAAAATGCCCACCCTGGCCGATACCACCGGTATCAAGTCCGTCACCTTTGTGGGAACGGGCAACGGTCACGGCATCGGTCTTTCCCAGGACGGTGCCAAAGCCATGGCGAACATGGGCTATACCTGCGAACAGATCCTGACCTTCTATTACACGAACATCGAAGTTCGCTGATTTAAACTATATTTGAAAGAAGAACCCTATGCGTATTGATGATTTTGATTACAATCTGCCTCCCGAACTGATCGCCCAGTATCCGGCGGAACAGCGGGACCATTCCCGGCTTCTGGTGGTTCACCGAGACACCGGAGAAGTGGAACACCGGCATTTTTACGATATTCTAGACTATCTGAACCCCGGCGACTGCCTGGTCATGAACAATTCCAAGGTGCTGCCTGCCCGCCTGTACGGCGTGAAGCAGGGGACCGGTGCCAAAGTGGAATTCCTGCTGACCAAGCGCATCGAAGGGGATGTCTGGGAATCCATGGTCCGTCCCGGGAAGCGTCTGAAGCCCGGCGACCGGGTCACCCTCTGCGAAAGCCCCCGCTTAGAAGCGGAGATCCTGGATTTCAGCGAAGGCGGTACCCGCACCGTTCGGTTTGAATACGACGGTATTTTCCTGGAAGTGCTGGACCAGATCGGCCGTATGCCTCTGCCTCCCTATATCGAACGGGAGAGCGAAGAGGCGGATAAAGATCGCTACCAGACCGTCTACTGCAAAGAAGAAGGTTCTGTAGCAGCTCCCACCGCCGGTCTTCACTTCACCAAAGAACTTCTGGAAGCCGCAAAGGCAAAGGGCGTGAACATCGCGGAAGTGACTCTCCATGTGGGGATCGGCACGTTCCGGCCCGTCAAGTGTGAAAACATCGAAGATCACCATATGCACTTCGAGGAATATACGGTCTCCCAGGAAACCGCAGATCTCGTGAACGCCACGAAGAAAGCGGGCGGCCGCATCATCGCCGTGGGCACCACCTCCACAAGAACCCTGGAAAGCGCCTCCGACCCCGACGGCACGCTGCGGGCAGAGACCTCCGGCACCGATATTTTCATCTATCCCGGCTATAAGTTCAAAGTGGTGGACAGCCTCATCACCAACTTCCATTTGCCAAAATCCACGCTGATGATGCTGATCTCCGCGTTCTACGACCGCGAAGAAGTGCTGAAGATCTATAACGATGCCGTAGCGCGCAAATATCGCTTTTTCTCCTACGGCGATGCCTCCATCTTCGTATAAAGAAGGGGAGAACAGGGGCTGCGGACGGCAGACCCGAAACCCACGGAAAGGAATTTCACATCCATGGATGCAGTAAGATATGAACTGATCAAAAAAGACGAAAAGACCAAGGCCAGAAGGGGGCAGCTCCATACCCCTCACGGCACCATCCAGACCCCTGTCTTCATGCCTGTGGGCACCCAGGCCACCGTTAAGGCCATGAAACCCGAAGATGTGGCAAACCTGGGTCACGAAGGTGCCGGCATCATTCTGTCCAATACCTATCACCTCTATCTGAGACCCGGTCATGAACTGGTAAAGGAGGCCGGTGGGCTTCATAAATTCATGAACTGGAACGGAGCCATGCTGACCGACAGCGGCGGCTTCCAGGTATTCAGCCTGGGCGCACTGCGAAAGATCACGGAAGAGGGCGTTGCCTTCCAGTCCTACATCGACGGTTCCCGTCATATGTTCACGCCGGAACGCTCCATCGAAGTACAGAATGCTCTGGGCGCAGATATCATCATGGCGTTCGATGAATGTGCACCGTATCCTGCCACCCGAGATTACGTCAAGAAGTCCTTGGAACGAACCACCCGCTGGCTGGTTCGCTGTAAGGAAGCCCATAAAAACACGGAAAACCAGTCTTTGTTCGGCATCATGCAGGGCGGTATGTATAAGGATCTTCGCAAACAGAGTGCCGAAGAGATCGTGGCACTGGATCTGCCCGGCTATGCCATCGGCGGTCTTTCCGTGGGTGAACCCAAGGAACTGATGTACGAAGTTCTGGACGACTGCGTGGATTATCTGCCCGAAAACAAGCCTCGTTACCTGATGGGCGTGGGCAGTCCCGACTGCCTCTTCGAAGGGGTGGAGCGCGGCATCGATATGTTCGACTGCGTGCTTCCCACCAGAAACGCAAGAAACGGCTCCGCGCTCACATCGCAGGGCCCCGTTTCCATAAAAAATGCGGCCTATGCAAGGGATTTCAGCCCGCTGGACCCCGAATGCGACTGCTACGTCTGCCGAAATTATTCCAAAGCGTATCTGCGCCATCTGTTCAAATCCAACGAGATCCTCTGCTCCATGCTGCTGACGGAACACAACCTGCATTTCCTGGTGCACACCATGGAACAGATCCGCAAATCCATTGAAGAAGACCGTTTCTCCGAACTGAAGAAGGAATTCTTCAGCAAATACGGTATCAAATAGGAGGTTAACATAATGCCTATTATTGTTCCCGAAGCTCTGCCTGCGTACCATACACTGAAACAGGAACGGATCTTTGTTATGACCAAAGAACGGGCCAAAACTCAGGATATCCGTCCGCTGGAAGTGGCGATCGTCAATCTGATGCCCACCAAAGAAGTGACGGAAACGCAGCTTCTGCGCCTTCTGGCCAACACGCCTCTGCAGGTGAACCTCCATCTTCTGACCATGGGCAGCCACGAGTCCAAGAACGTGGACAAAAGCCATCTGGATATGTTCTACACCACCTACGATGAGATCCGCACCAAGCGGTTCGACGGTCTCATCATCACCGGTGCGCCTGTGGAATTCTACGATTACGAAGAGGTGGACTACTGGAAAGAACTGACCGAGATCATGGAATACTCCAAGAGCAACGTATTCAGCACCATGCACGTTTGCTGGGGGGCTCAGGCCGGTCTTTACTACCATTACGGTATCCAGAAGCACGTACTGCCCGAAAAGCTTTCCGGCGTGTACAAACACCGGATCCAGGCAAAAGGCAATGAACTGATCCGCGGGTTCGACGACGAATTCTGGTCGCCGCACTCCAGAAATACCACCGTGTATGAAGAAGACATCCTGAAGATCCCCGAACTCCGCGTCCTGGCCAAAGGCCCCGAAGCCGGTGTCCATGTGGCCGCAAGGGAAGGGAACCGTCAGATCTTCATCCAGGGCCACTGGGAGTACGATCGCTACACGCTCCGTTCCGAATACGAACGGGATATCGCCAAGGGGCTGGATATCCATGTGCCCGTCAATTACTTCGAAAACGACGATCCCCAGGGTGAAGTCATGATGAAGTGGCGCAGCTGCAGCAATCTGTTCTTCTACAACTGGCTCAACTTCGTTTACCAGCAGACTCCTTACGATCTGAATATGCTGGAACCCGTTAAATAAGGAGGCATCTATGACCTGTCCCAAAACCGGTATCTGCGGCGGCTGCCTGTACCAGGGCGTTCCCTATCAGGAACAGATCGAAGAGAAAGCTCTGGAAGTGCGGAAGCTTTTCGAACGAAAGGGGATCCCCGTAGGGGAATTCCGCGGCATCCAGGGAAGCCCGGAGCAGTACCGCTACCGCAATAAAATGGAATACAGTTTCGGCGACGAAGTGATCGGCGGGGAAATGACCCTGGGCATGCACAAAGCCGGAAGCTATATGTCCATCGTCACCACCGACTGCTGCCAGATCGTTCCCGACGATTTCAACCGCATCCTGCGGGCCGTATTGGATTTCTGCACCGAACGCGGTTATACCTTCTACCATAAAAAGCGCAAGAACGGCCTTTTACGCAATCTGATTCTGCGCCGCGGTGTCCGCACCGGAGAGCTTCTGATCAATCTGGTCACCAGCAGTGATCCCGGCTTCGACGAAGAAGCCTTCGTTTCCCTGCTCTGCAGCCTGCCTCTGGACGATCATGTGGTGGGCGTCCTGCGCACCTATAACGATTCCATTTCCGATGCCATCCTCTGCGAAAAGCTGGAGGTGCTCTACGGAAGAGACTATTACGAAGAAGAGATCATGGGCCTGAAATTCAAGGTCAGCGCATTTTCTTTCTTCCAGACCAACGTACCCGCTGTAGAAACCCTGTACACCGAAGCTCTGTCCCTGTTGGATCATCCGGAAGGAAAGCGGATCTTCGACCTGTACTGCGGAACCGGTACCATCAGTCAGGCTCTTGCCCTGCAGGCCAAAGAAGTGGTCGGGGTGGAGCTGATCCCCGAAGCTGTGGAAGCCGCGAAGCGCAGTGCGGAGCGGAACGGTCTGGAAAACTGCACCTTCATCGCCGGTGACGTGCTGAAAGTGCTGGACGACGAAGCACTGGCAGCGCCGCCCGACGTGATCGTGGTGGACCCGCCCAGAAGCGGCATCCATCCCAAGGCCTGGAAAAAGATCCTCAATTACGGGGTCAAAGAAATTTTATACATCTCCTGCAGTCCGGGTTCTCTCGCCGTGAACCTGGAGCACATTGAAGATATGGGGTACCACGTGGAAACTTTGAAACTTTATGACAACTTCCCCTTTACCAAGCACACCGAATGTGTGGCAAAACTGGTGAAAAAAGACTATCCGAAAATGGTGCTGTTCGATCTGGACGGCACTCTGTGGGATTCTGCCCAGAGCGTTGCGGAATCCTGGAACCAGGTGCTTTCTCACGCACCGGAAGACGTGCCCGAAATGACCGCCGACACCATCCATTCCGTCATGGGCAAGAGCATGGACGAGATCGCCGAGATCCTGTTCCATATGATGACACCGGAGCGCAGAGCCGAGGTGCTGGAAGCCTGCTGCAAGTGGGAGAACGCCTATGTTTCCAAGCATGGCGGCATCCTGTATCCCAAGCTGATCGAAACCCTGCAGATCCTGAAGGATAAAGGCTACGGTCTGGCCATCGTCAGCAACTGCCAGAGCGGCTATATCCCTGCATTCCTGCGGTCTTCCGGTCTGGAGCTCATGTTCGTGGATTACGAAGAATGGGGCAACACCAGACGGCCCAAGGGCGAAAACATTCTGTCCGTGCTGCAGCGCAACGGGGCAGAAAAAAGCGTTTACGTAGGTGATACCCAGGGAGACCAGAACGCTGCCAACTTCGCCGGTGTGCCGTTTATCCATGCATCCTACGGTTTCGGTACCTCGGAAGCTCCGGAAGCCATTCTGAAGAGATTCGAAGATCTTCCCGCACTGCTGGAAGCCATGGAATTCTAAACAGAGAACAATTTCACAGAAACAAAAACGCCTTTGGTGCATACAGTGGACCAAAGGCGTTTTTTAGTATTCTTGCGGTAAGAGGTGACACCATGGGCATGGGATCGGGAAAGCGAAAAGGGGGCTGCGGCAGAACCAGCAGTGAGTTCCTGGGGCTACTGCTTTTGGTTCTGGGAGTGACCACCCTCTGTGCATTTGTACTGCCCATCAAACTCTGGCTGGTGCTGCTGGCAGGTGCCATGATCTTTTTCGGCTACCGGATCTTCACCTCGTAGGGCAGGGGATCTGTTTCAAAAAAGGAAAAAACCCGCTGATTGCGGGTTTAAAGTGTCACGATGATTCGTTTATGCTCTGGCAACTTTGCCGGAACGGATGCAGCGGGTGCATACATTCTTTCTGGTGACTGTGCCGTTTTCTTCGACCTTTACAGTCTGGATGTTTGCGTTCCACTTTCTTCTGCTGTGTCTGTTGGAATGGCTTACGGTGTTGCCGGAAACCTGACCCTTACCGCAAATTTCGCATTTTCTGGACATTTTCTACACCTCCCTTGACTGTGTACTGTCAAACAAATGGTATTATAGCACAAGGATTTTCACCTGTAAAATGTTTTTTTCAAAAAAACCAAGTTTTTTTTATACCTTTTTGTAAAAGAAAGGATTTCGGTTCTGCGCGGGCTGTGCTACAATGGGAATATACTATCACCGAATGGATAATTTGAAAAGAGGCAATTTCCGATGGCAGTGAATACACAGTACAGAATCCAGACCGAAGAAGGGGTCGTGACCCTGCATCCTCCCGTTTTGATCCGCATCATCGAAGAAGCGGTGGCGGTTTTTCGCGGAAATGTACTGCTGGGCCATCATCGCGGCTATTTCGTGGACTGGCTGGCCAAAACCACCGGTACGGAAAAAGGGGACTCCATGGACCTGGAAGTAACGGATCAGGGGTTCCGCGTCACCCTGCGCGTGGTGATCCAGACCGGTCTCAGCCTGCAGGAAACTGCCGATACTCTGATCGCTTCCATTCGCAAGGGGCTGGAAGAAGTGGCGGGCATTAAGGTGGCAGAGGTCACCATCCATGTGACGGGGATGATCTCCCAGAAGCTGACCCTTTCCCGCTGCGATCTGGAATTCAAAGGGTAACTGCCATGTCCATTGCACTGACCGATTCCATGGAGACCCTGAAGGGCATCGGGCCCAAGAAGGCGGAACTCCTGCGCAGAGTGGGGATCCACACCATCGAGGATCTGCTCTGCTATTACCCGCGGGATTACGAAGACCGCAGAACCATCAAGAAAGTTGCCGACCTTGCAGAAGGGGAAACCGCCCTGATCCGAGGCCGGATCCTTATGATGGTCAATAACGGCTATCGCAGAAGGAGCAGCCTGCAGCTGCTGGTGGGAGACGACACCGGCGGGCTTCCGGTGCTCTTTTTCCATATGCCATACCTGCACAAGACCCTTTCCAAGGATAAACTGTATGAATTCTACGGAAAGGTGACCCGTCGGGGGGACCGGCTGGAAATGGTCCATCCCCAGTGGAACGAAGTGGAAGATGAAAACGCACCGCCTCAGGGCATCCTGCCCATTTATCCGCTGACGGAAGGGCTGACACAGAAGGATCTCCGCAAATGGATGACCCAGATGCTGCCCTACGCACCTCTTCTTGTGGACTATCTCCCCGCAGAACTTCGCAAAAAAGAAAACCTCTGCGGTCTTTCCTATGCGGTGGAAAACATTCATTTCCCCACGGACGGACAGCGCCTCCGGGAGGCCCGTTACCGTCTGGTATTCGATGAACTCTTCATGCTGCAGGCCGGTCTTTTCCTGCTGCGGAGCCGCACCCGCACCACAGAGGGAAGCATTGCCTTTTCGAAAAACGTTTCTCTGAAACCCTTCCTGCAATCTTTCCCGTTCCCGCTGACCAAGGCGCAGACCCGGGTGCTGAAGGAGATCGAGACCGACATGGAGGCCCCGAAAGCCATGAACCGTCTGGTGCAGGGGGATGTTGGTTCCGGTAAGACTGCGGTGGCCGCTGCCGCCATCTATAAAGCCGTAAAATCGGGCTATCAGGCCGCTTTTATGGCCCCCACCGAACTGCTGGCCCGCCAGCATTACGAAAGCTTAAAAAGCCAATTTGAGGCCTTCCGCATCGCTGTGGCTTTCCTGTCGGGAAGCTCCGGTGCCAAGGAGCGCCGTCAGATCTTAGAAGCTCTGAAAGAAGGGAAGATCGACCTGCTCATCGGTACCCACGCCGTCATTCAGGACACCGTGGAATTCGCCAGACTGGGTCTTGTGATCACCGATGAACAGCATCGCTTCGGCGTGGCGCAGCGCGCCCGCCTTGTGGAAAAAGGGCAGAACCCCGACGTTCTGGTCATGACCGCAACGCCCATCCCCAGAACCCTGGCCGTGATCCTGTACGGGGATCTGGATATCTCCGTCATCGATGAACTTCCGCCCGGAAGAAAGCCCATCGAGACCACCGCCGTCACCGCCCGGGGCCGTAAAAAAGCCTATCACTTTCTGCACCAGCAGGTGCTGAAAGGGCGTCAGGCTTACATCGTCGCTCCGCTCATCGAAGATTCGGAACTGGTGGATAGCCGTTCCGCCACCGGTATTTTCAAAGAAATCGAAGATCTGCTGCCCGGCGTTTCTGCGGCATTGCTCCACGGTGCCATGAAGCAAAAGGAAAAAGACGAGATCATGGAACGGTTCCAGCGTGGAGAGATCCAGGTGCTGGTTTCCACCGTGGTCATCGAAGTCGGTATCAACGTGCCCAATTCCACCGTCGTGCTCATTGAAAACACGGAGCGTTTCGGTCTGGCGCAGCTTCACCAGCTGCGGGGCCGGGTGGGAAGAGGAGCGGAGCAGTCCTACTGTATTCTGGTATCCGAACATCCTTCCGAGGTTTCCAAAGAACGGGTCCGCATCCTGACGGAAACCTCCGACGGGTTCCTCATTGCCGAAAAAGACCTGGAGCTGCGCGGCCCCGGTGAATTCTTCGGCCTGCGCCAGCACGGTCTTCCCGAACTGAAGGTGGCCGATCTCTCCCGTCACCGCAAAGTGCTGCTCAGCGTCCGCGAAGCGGCATCGGCTGTTCTGGAACAGGATCCGACCCTGTCCTCTGCCGAAAATCTGCTTTTGAAACTGAAACTGCAGAAGAATTTTGAAGAGCGGTGGGACCCCGGCATTTAGGTAAATTTTTCATCCGATAGTTTTTCACCATTTCGGTTACATTAACGGTGTAATAGGAGGTGAAAAACAAATGAACAACAATTCCAAGAGCATTCCCAATGCAAAGAACGCTCTGAAAAACATGAAGACCGAAGTGGCAAACGAACTGGGTCTTTCCAATTATCAGAGCATGGATAAGGGCAACCTGACCGCAAGACAGAACGGTTACGTGGGCGGTTATATGACCAAGAAGCTGATCGACATGGCCGAACAGCAGCTGGCAGGCAGCTCTTCCAACAACATCAACGGCTAAAAAGTAAAAATACGGAAGTCACTTCCGCACCGAAAAGCGAGTCTCTGAGAAAATAAGACAGAGACTCGTTTTTTGGTTGCCATTTCTACCGTTTCTTGGTACAATTAACAGATAGAAAAGGGGTGACGATTTGCGCATCATTGCAGGACAGTGGAAAGGACGAAAGCTGCTCTCTCCCGAAGACAAATTCATCCGTCCCACTTCAGATAAAGTAAAAGAAGGGGTGTTCAGTTCTCTGGCACCGATCGTTCCGGATGCAGTGGTCGTGGACCTGTTCGCAGGGACCGGCAATCTGGGTCTGGAAGCCCTCAGCAGAGGGGCGCAGCGGGTCTATTTCGGCGATGTCTCCGCAGAGAGCATGGCTCTGACCCGCAAGAACATCAAGCTCTGCGGCGCACAGGAACAGAGCGTTTGTTTCCAGGGTGACTGGAAGCGTGTACTGAACCGCGTGGCAGACGAAGCCGCAGGAAAGGTGGATCTGATCTTTCTGGATCCTCCCTACATGGGCGATTTTTACGAAGACTGTCTGGAAGAGATCTCCCGGCTCAAACTGCTTGCAGAAGACGGCATCATCATGGCGGAGCACGATAAACACGTGGAACTCCCCGAAACCATTGCCGATCTGGAAGTGATCCGCGAACGCCGCTACGGCCACATTCACGTGAAATATTACAGCACGATCAACGAAGACACTGAAGAGGAAGCATAAAATGAAAAAAGTGTTGTATGCAGGGGCCTTCGACCCCATCACCAAAGGGCACATGGACATCATCGAACGGGCATCCAAGCTGGGCGATCAGCTGATCGTCTGCGTCATGGGCAACCGTTCCAAAAACCACTTCTTTACCTTTGAGGAAAGAAGTGATATGATTAAAAAGTGTACAAGCCATCTTCCCAACGTCGAAGTGGATTTCTTCGAAGGGCTGCTGGCCGATTACGTCAACATGCATCAGATCGATGCCGTGGTCAGAGGACTGCGGGCCACCACAGATTTCGAATACGAGATCCAGATGGCTCAGATGAACGCTCGTCTCTACGATAAAGGGGCGGAAACCATCTTCCTGATGACCACACCCACCTATTCCTTCGTCAGTTCCAGCATCATCAAAGAAGTTTTTTCCCTCAACGGCGACATCGAAGGTCTGGTGCCCGATCTGGTACTGGAAGAACTGAAAAGAAAATATAACCGATAAAAAATAAAGTTAAGGAGAACGCAAATGAAGGTTTTGGAACTTTTGGATGAACTCGAAGAAATCGTTGATACCAGTTCCTCTTTTCCTCTTACCGGAAAGATCCTGGTAGATGCAGAAGACATTCTGGAAGTGGTTCGTGACATCCGCCGCGAGCTGCCCGATGAAATGCAGCAGGCACAGTGGATCACCAACGAACGTCAGCGCATCATGGACAAAGCCAAGCAGGAATACGAAGAGATCCTGCGGGATGCCAAGAAGCAGGCGGAAAGCCTGATCGAAAGCGACGACATCACCGTAAAAGCCAAGAAGAGAGCGGAAGAGATCATGCAGATGGCCGCTGCCAACGCACGGAATCTGAAAATGAACACGTTCGATTATATCGACAGCCTGCTTTACAATTTCCAGGATAAAATGGATCAGCTCAATGCTACTTATTTCAACGATATGTTCAACAACCTGCAGAAGACCTTCGAGCAGGTTAACGGTACGCTGGCCGAAAACCGTGAAGAAATCAAAGAACTGATCTACAAGACCCAGGAGGAAGAACTGTAGGCCTGCGGTTTTTCCATTCGCTTCTCCCATAAAACACGCATAAAAAAGCCGAAAGCAAATACTCTTTACCATGATGAAGAGATTGACTTTCGGCTTTTCTTTTACCGTTTCGGCGGCGATTTTGGGCCTTCTGGGCTGCTTTCTGATGACAGCTTTCCCCGGGGAGGCTTTGTCCGGTGCCCGGGAAGGGCTGCGGCTGTGGGCAGACTCTGTTTTACCGGCACAGCTGCCGTTTTTCATTGCGGTGAACTTCCTCTCCCGGCTGGGCATCCCGGCGCTGTTCGGGCGGTTCTTCGAACCCGCTTTCCGCCGGATCTTCCGCGTCCCCGGAGAAGGAGCGTTCTGTTTTGTCAGCTCCGTTCTTTCCGGATATCCGCTGGGAACCAAGCTGGCTGCAGATGCCAGAAAACAGGGAACGGTGACAAAGAACGAAGGGGAGACCATACTGGCCTTCAGCAGTACCTCCGGGCCGCTTTTTCTGCTGGGAACGGTGGGGAGCGGGCTGCTGGGAAACCCTTATCTCGGGATGACCATCGCCCTGTGCCATTACACCGGAGCGCTTCTGAACGGCCTTCTCTGGAGGGAAAAGGGGAAGCTGACCCGTTACCCCAAACGGAGAGAAGACCGGGCGCAAACGGCCAATTTTCCGGGTCTTCTTCCGGTTCTTACAGAGGTTATCCTGTCTTCGGTGCAGTCCGTCATCCTGATCGGGTGTTATGTGATGCTGTTTTCCATGGCAGTACGCTGTATCCCCGGAAACGGAGGATTTTCTCTGTGGTGCAAAGGTCTTCTGGAAATGACGGTGGGCTGTGCCGCCGCCGCAAACGGGGAAGATCCGCTGACCGCTGCCGTTCTTTGCTGCTTCTTCGTTTCCTTCGGCGGACTTTCTGTTTTCCTGCAGTCCTGCAGTTTTCTCGGCGGAACGGACCTCTCCAAGGGTAAATTTTTTCTGCAGAAGCTGACCCAGGGGATCCTGTCTGCCGGTCTTGCGGTGCTATGGCTGCGGTTCGGTCCATCGGCATTTTTAAAAGCCTTTTCTCGCGGCAATGCACTGCCCGGCAGCCTGGATGCCGCAGAAACCTTTCTGCCGGGTGTGACCCAAGGATTGGTTCCCGGAGCAGGGGAGTGGACGGCCCCGGTGCTGTCCCGCTGGATCTTTTCCGGAAAACTGCTGCTCCTGCTGTTGCTGCTGTACGCTCTTGTGGCACTTTGGGATGTTTTCGCAAGAAAATTGACGGGAAAGGTTCCTTGGGCTATAATAGGGAAACAACGAACGAAAGGAGAAGCAGGCATCCATGAGACCGGTCCTGGGCATCACAGCGGAATACAATCCCTTCCACAACGGACATCTGTACCATCTGGAAGAATCCAAGCGGCGCTGCGGCGCAGAACGGGTCGCAGTCGTCATGAGCGGTGATTTCACCCAGCGGGGTGAGCCTGCTTTTGCGGATAAATGGCTTCGTGCGGAAGCCGCAGTACGCTGCGGCGCAGACCTGGTGCTGGAACTTCCTGCATTCTATGCCTGCGGCAGTGCGGAAGCCTTTGCGGAAGGCGCCATGGGGATCCTGAAGGGTCTGGGCTGCATCAGCCACGTATCCTTCGGAAGCGAGAAGGGGGATCTTGACAGCCTGCAAAGGGTCGCAGCTCTTCTGGCGGAAGAAACGCCGGAATTCAAAGCGGTTCTGAAAGAGGGTCTGGAAGGGGGCGAATCCTTCCCCAGAGCCCGGCAGAAGGCCGTGGAACACCTCCTGGGAGAAGAGGCGGCAGCGCTTCTCGGCTCTCCCAACAACATCCTAGGCATCGAATACCTGAAAGCGGCCCGCCGTCAGGGGTTTGCTCCGGAGTTTCTTACCCTGCAGAGGAAAGGGGCCGGCTACCACGATACCGATGCCGCAGCGGAATATGCCAGCGCGTCGGCACTGCGCAGCCTGCTGCAAAGTGAAGAGCAGGGCCGTTCGGAGACGGAAACGGCGTTCAAGGCCTTGGATGCCGCCGCATTGCTGGGGGACAAGCTTCCTCTGGGAACGGCTTCTGTCTATAAAGATGCTCCCTTCTTCGGAAAGGAAGCGAAAAAAAGACAATTCGGCCTTGTTGTCTATAAAATATTATCGTCAACCGAAGAGGAACTGGAGCAGATCCTCTCTGCCGGTGAGGGGCTTGGCAATAAACTGAAGAAAGCGGTACAGCGCAGCCATTCTCTTGATGAACTGATGGCCGAAATGGCCTCCAAACGGTATCCGGACAGCCGGATCCGCCGGCTTTTGCTGCAGCTTTTGCTGGGAATCGACCTTCGGAAAGCCGCGCAGATCCGTTACGAAAACCGCTTGTTTGCAAGGGTTCTGGCCTTTTCGGAAGAAGGTGCTAAGCTTCTCAAAGAAATCCGGAAAGAGAAGTGTGCATCCATCCCCATCCTGACCAACATCAACAAGGAAGAAGAGAAGCTGCAGGGGGCAAATACGCTTTTGGCCCTTGACATTCTGGCTTCCGACCTGTATCATTTGCTGCTGGGTCAGGATCGTTATCAGTGGTCCGATCACAGACAAAAACCTTTTGTTCTGAAATCTAAAAAAAGTGATTGACAAAGGTATCATAGCCCGATATAATATTCGCGTTGACACAGTAAAGGAGGTGTAAAAAATGGCAGTTCCCAAGAGAAGAACATCCAAGGCAAAAAGAGACATGAGAAGATCTTCTAACATGAAGATGGACGCACCTGCTTTGTCCGTATGCCCTCAGTGTCATGAACCCAAGCTTCCCCATAGAGTTTGCCCCAACTGCAACTACTACGATGGTAAGGAAGTTGTTTCCGCTGAAGCTTAAGTTTTACACACAAGAAAACAAGAGAGCTGTCTCAGAAGAGACAGCTCTTTTTCGTTTTTGTAGCATCAAAGGAGCCCGGCTCCCATAAGGGCTTCCCGGATCCTTTTGCAGGAAGAAAAGGAAGCGGGGCAGAGGGGCAGACGGTATTCCGCCTCCATGCGTCCAAGGAAAGCCAGGGCCTGCTTCACCGGGATGGGATTCACTTCGCAGAACAGCGCATCGATCAGCGGTTTCAGTTCCAGCTGCAGGCCTTTGGCCGCCTCCGTATCGCCGGAAAGATAGGCATGCACCATACGGCTTGCAGCCTGCGGCATCACATTGGAGAGAACGGAGATCACGCCGCTTCCGCCCACGGAAAGAAGGGGAACGATGGAATCGTCGTTGCCGGAATACAGCGCGAAATCCTCGCTGCAGTACCGGGCGATCTCCACGGCCTGGGCGATGTTTCCCGAAGCTTCTTTGATGCCTGCAATATTGGGATGGCCGCACAGTTCCTTTACCACCGCCGGGCCGATATTGACACCGGTGCGGCCCGGAACGGAATAGAGAATGATCGGTTTTTCCAGCCGGTCCGCAAGATGGGTATAGTGACGAAGCAGCCCGGCATCGGTGCATTTATTGTAATAGGGTGTCACCACAAGAAGGCCGTCGATGCCTTCCTGTTCCAGTGCTTTTGCCAGTTTCAGGGCATGGGCGGTGTCGTTGCTGCCTGCGCCCGCCAGGACGGGAATTCGGCGGGCGCTTTTGCCGCAGGCTTCCTCTGTCCGTTTCACTGCAAACCGGACCACTTCCAGATGCTCTTCATCCGATAAAGTGGATGCTTCCCCCGTCGTGCCGCAGATCACAAGACCGTCGATGCCCGATTCGATCTGCCAATCAATAAGCCGCCCCAGACTCTCATAATCCACCTTACCATTTCGGAAGGGGGTTACAAGGGCTGTGGCGGCTCCTTTGAACAGTACCATTATGTGCCTCCTATGCTCCGTCCGCGGAAACAGGAGGGGACCTGTAAGATGCGGACTTACTTCAGCAGCAGTTCGGCAATTTGAACAGCGTTGGTGGCTGCGCCTTTTCTGATATTATCCGCAACGACCCAAAGATTGAGTCCGTTTTCTACGCTTTCGTCTCTGCGAATGCGGCCGACGAAAACTTCATTTTTGCCTGCGCAATCTCTTGCCAGGGGGTAAACTGCGTTCTGCACGTCATCCTGTACGACGATGCCGGGGAATTCTGCCAGCAGCTTCTTTACATCTTCCAGTTCGAAGGGCTTTTCGAATTCCAGGTTGATGGATTCGCTGTGGCTGGACATGACGGGTACACGAACGGTGGTAGCGGTGATCCGCATGGAATCGTCATGAAGGATCTTCTTGGTTTCGTTGACCATCTTCATTTCTTCCTTGGTGTAGCCGTTTTCCAGGAATACATCGATGTGGGGGATGCAGTTGCCGGCGATGGGGTGAGCGAATGCCTTGCAGACATCGTTGCCCTTCAGGCCTTCCTGCAGGTCGTTGATGCCCTTGAGACCGGCACCGGAAACAGCCTGGTAAGTGGAGTAGACGACTCTCTTGATCTTATAGGCATCGTGCAGGGGCTTCAGGGGAACCATTGCCTGAATGGTGGAGCAGTTGGGGTTGGCGATGATGCCCTTGTTCCAGGCGATGTCTTCGGGGTTGACTTCGGGCACGACCAGGGGAACTTCGGGATCCATTCTCCAGGCGCTGCTGTTGTCAACAACGGTGACACCATGGGCAGCGGCAATGGGAGCGTACTTTTCGCTGGTGCTGCCGCCTGCGGAGAAGAGGGCGATGTCGATGGGCTTATCGAAAGAGTGTTCGTTCAGCTCTTCTACAACGTAATCCTTACCCTTGAATGTGACGGTCTTGCCGGCGGATTTCGCGGAAGCCATCATATAGAGGTTTTCGAAGGGGAAATCTCTCTCTTCCAAAACCTTTAAGAACGTACTTCCGACCAGCCCCGTAGCACCTACGATTGCCAAATTCGGTTTCTTGTTCATTCGTTTTTCCTCCTTAGATCGTAAGCTGTTGCTTACATGAATTATCTGCCAATTTTACAACAGTTTGATCGTAAAGTAAAGTGTTTTTTTCGTACTATATATATTCATTTTTCCTGAGAAAAGTGATATAATTGTTTAGATTATGCTGCAGCATTGCAGAGAGAGCGAGGATTACAGACTTGACATATTTCGAAGGGATCATTTTGGGGCTTGTACAGGGGCTGGCAGAATTCCTGCCCATCAGCAGTTCCGGTCATCTGGCCGTACTGCAGAACTTTTTCGGCATTGAAGGGGAAAGCGTCCTCCTGTTTGCCGTTCTGCTGCATTTCGGCACGCTGCTTTCCCTGATTGCCGTGTACTGGAAAGACCTCTGGGAACTGATCAAAGAACTGTTCGCCACCATCAAAGACCTGTGTACCGGCCGGGGACTCCGTCTGAATTCCAGTGACACCCGCCGTCTGGGTGTGATGATCGTCATCGCCACCATTCCCACCGCCATCATCGGTCTGCTGTTCGACGACTTTTTCGAAGCTCTCTACAGCAGCAATCTGTTCATCGGCTGCGCTCTGATCGTGACCGGCTGCCTGCTGTTCTTCTCCGAACGGGTGAACCTCACCGGGAAGGGGATCCGGCGGATGAACTTCCGCAACGCTGTTTTCGTCGGTCTGTGCCAGTCCGTAGCCATCTGCCCCGGCATCTCCCGTTCCGGTGCCACCATGAGCGGCGGTCTGTTCTGCGGCCTGAAGCGCGATCTTGCGGTCAAGTTCGCGTTCCTGATCTCCGTACCTCCCGTGCTGGGATCCTTCCTTCTGGAGCTGCCCGATGCCCTGGAAATGGGGTTGTCCGGTCAGCCCATGGGCCCCGTCCTTGTCGGCATGGTCGTAGCCGCCGTTTCCGGTTTCTTCGCCATCAAAGGCATGATCCGCGTCGTCACCGGCAAGAAACTGATCTGGTTCTCCCTGTACACCTGGATCGTCGGCACCGCACTGATTCTCCATTCCCTGCTGGCTTAACGAGCCCGCGTTAACCGAACCACCAAACCACACAAAGGAGCAATTTCCCTATGGCAGAACAGAAGAAAAGAACTTCCACCACCAAAGGAAAGAAAACTGCTGCAAAGAAACCCGCAGCCAAAACCACCCGAAAAAGAAGACTGACCAAAGAAGAACAGCTGCGCATCGAAGCGGAAAAGCAGAAGGCGAACCGTCTTCACGATGAGATCGCAGCCATCGTTCTCATCGCAGCCGGTCTGTTCCTGGTAGTGGCCATGCAGACCAACGCTGCCGGCATGGTCGGCAATGCCATCGCCGGTTTCCTGAAGGGCCTTTTCGGCCGCATCGCTTTCGTCCTTCCGTATTACACCATCGGCTACGGCATTTTCCTGCTGATCCGCCTGGTAAAGCCTCTGGGCTCCCGGTCTCTGCTGCTGTTCGGCATCATGTTCCTGCTGCTGACCATGCTGGATTCCATCCCCTGGCTTCAGGAGGAGGGAGTCGCCTGGTCCAAGACCTTCATCGCGGACACCTATAAGAGCGGTATGCAGCTGCAGAGCGGCGGTGCCTTCGGCATGTCCATCGGTCTGCTTCTGAAAAACATCATCGGCATCGTAGGGGCTTACATTCTGGGCATCGCCGGCATCATCGTTTCCCTTCTGGTAGCCATCAACATTCCTCTTTACGACCTGTACGAAAGCTGGCAGGAAAAGCGCGCAGAACGCAGAGCCAGAAGGGAAGAAGAGGAAGAAGCCCGCATCCTGGAGGAAGAGCGTCAGGCGAAGGAAGCTGCAAAAGCAGCCGGCAAAACCCCGGTCAAAGTCGCTTTCAATCTTCCCGAAAACGAGGAAAAATACGGCGGGAAGCCTTCTGAAGAGCACGGTAAGAAGAACATCCTGAGCCTGATGAAAGACAACGGGCTCTTCGATCACAAAAAGAAAGAAGAAGAGCAGCAGATGGAACTGCAAAGCGACGGCCCCGTGATCGTAGACACCGATGCCGCTGCCGTCTCCGAAGTTCCCGGCTCTGCCGAACCCGCACCCGCAGAAGCCCCCGCCGTACCCGAAGAACCCGTCATCAAGTACGGTCTGGAAGAACCCACCTTCGTTCCCAAAGGCATGGGGCTGGAAAGCTCTCCCGAACCCGAAACCGGTTTCGGTCTGGAAGGGGCTTCCGCTGCCGCCCCCGATTCTGCCGCAGCTTCCGCTGACGGTCCCATTATCCACGAACCGCTGACCGCGGATCTTCCCGCAGAAGAACCCGCCGCAGAAAAGCCCAAGATCGATCTCAATTTTGAAAAGAAATCCGATTCCAAGACCCAGGAACTGATCATGCCCGCCACCACCGCAGGCGGTGAATCCCAGATGGTTCCGTACCGGTTCCCGCCCGTAGAACTGCTGAACAAAGGCAGCGGTCCCAACCGGACCGAAGGTGCCAGCCTGCAGGCCAAGGCCAAAAAACTGGAAGAGACCCTGCACAATTTCGGTGTCAACGCCACCGTACTGCAGGTCACCAAAGGCCCCACTGTCACCCGTTACGAAATCCAGCCCGCCATGGGTGTCAAGGTCAATACCATCGTTCGTCTTGCGGACGACCTGGCACTGAACCTGGAAGCCAAAAGCATCCGTATCGAAGCCCCCATCCCCGGCAAAGCCGCAGTGGGCATCGAAGTGGAAAACGATCACGTCAATCTGGTCACCCTGCGCGAGATCATCGAATCCCGCGAATTCAAAGGGGCAAAATCCAAGCTGACCTTCGCTGTGGGTAAATCCATCGAAGGGACTCCCATCGTGGGCAACCTGAAAGATATGCCGCACCTTCTGATCGCAGGCTCCACCGGTTCCGGTAAGAGCGTCTGCATCAACACTCTGATCAACAGCATCCTTTACAAGGCCAAGCCCTCTGAAGTGAAGCTGGTCCTCATCGACCCCAAGGTGGTAGAACTGGGCAATTACAACGGTCTGCCTCATCTTCTGATCCCCGTGGTCACCGATCCAAACAAGGCCGCCGGCGCTCTCAGCTGGGCCATGGCCGAAATGATGGACCGCTACAAGAAGTTCGCAGAAGAAGGGGTCAGAGACCTTTCTTCCTATAATGATATGGCCCGCGCCAACCAGGAAGAAGAAAAGGTGATGCCCCAGATCGTCATCATCATCGACGAGCTTGCTGACCTGATGATGGTGGCCGCAAAACAGGTGGAAGAAGCCATCTGCCGTCTGGCACAGCTGGCAAGAGCTGCCGGCATCCATCTGGTGGTCGCTACCCAGAGACCTTCCGTCGATATCATCACCGGCCTGATCAAAGCCAACATTCCGTCCCGCATCGCTTTCGCCGTATCCTCCCGCTACGACTCCATGACCATTCTGGACGAGCCCGGTGCCGAAAAGCTGGTAGGGAAGGGCGATATGCTCTTCAGCCCCCAGGGGATGTCCAAGCCCATCCGCGTACAGGGCTGCTTCGTCTCCGACAGCGAAGTCAATAAGGTCATCGAGTTCATGAAGAATGCCAACGGCACCGGTACTTATGCCGAAGAAATCATGAATAGCCTGGACAAGCCTTACGAAGCTGCCGGCGGAGAGGATGACGACAGCGACGAACTGCTGCAGGAAGCCGTAGAAGCCGTTGTAAAGGCGCAGCAGGCCTCCGTTTCCATGCTGCAGCGCCGGTTCCGCATCGGTTATAACCGCGCCGCCCGTCTTGTGGATATGATGGAAATGCGCGGCATCGTCGGCCCCCAGGACGGCACCCGCCCCAGAAAGGTCATGCTCACCGAAGAAGAATATCTGCGTCTCGGCAGAGACGATTCCGAAGAGTAGCGGAACATCCGCCTTTTCACTGAAAGAAAGGAAGCACAATGCGAATTTACATCGAAACCATGGGCTGCCCCAAGAACATCGTGGACTCCGAGACCGCAGCCGGTCTGCTGGAAAGCAAGGGCCATGAAATCGTAGCAGCACCTGAAGATGCGGAAGCCATCCTGGTGAACACCTGCGGTTTCATCAACGATGCCAAGACCGAATCCATCAACCGGATCTTCGATCTCAGCGCCTACAAGGAAGAAAACGGGGCCATCCTCATGGTCTCCGGCTGCCTCTCCCAGCGCTACGGTACCCAGTTTGCGGAAGCCATGCCCGAAGCCGATATCATCATCGGTGTCAACGATTATGACCGTCTTCCCGAGATCCTGGAGCAGTACCAGAAAGATACCCAGGTCTGCACCGGCAGAAAAGAAGACGAAGACTATGTGGAGATCGGTCCCAGAAAGCGTATGGGCACCTCCTACAGTGCCTATCTGAAAATCGCGGAGGGCTGCGATAACGTATGCACCTACTGCATCATTCCCTATATCCGCGGCCATTACCGCAGCCGCGGCGAAGAAGAGATCCTGAAGGAAGCCAAACAGCTGGCCGCAGAAGGGGTAAAGGAACTGATCCTGGTGGCCCAGGACGTCACCGCCTACGGCATGGATTTCGACGGTGAATACCACCTGGCCGGCCTGCTGAAGAAGCTGTGCAGAATCGACGGCATCCGCTGGATCCGCCTGCTGTACTGCTACGAAGACCGCATCACCGACGAACTGATCGAAACCATCGCTTCCGAAGAAAAGATCTGCAAGTACATCGACATTCCCATCCAGCATGCCAGCGATAAGGTCCTGAAGGAAATGAACCGCAGATCCACCCAGGCTTCCACCGAAGCCACCCTGAAGAAGCTGCGCGATGCTGTCCCCGGCATCTGCATCCGCACCACCCTCATCGCCGGGTTCCCCGGTGAAAAGAAGGCTGATTACTTCATTCTGCGCAACTTTGTCCGCGACATGAAATTCGACCGTCTGGGTGTTTTCGCCTATTCCAAGGAGGAAGGCACCGTGGCCGGCCGCCGCAAGGATCAGGTCCGCAGAGATGTGAAAGAAGCCAGAAGAGACCGGATCATGGCCCTGCAGAGAGAAATTTCTCTGGCACATAACGAAGAACTGGTGGGCCGCACCATCGAAGTTCTGGTGGAAGAGGAGGACACTCCCGGCGTATACCTGGGCCGCAGCCAGTGGGATGCTCCCGAAATCGATAACAGCGTCATCTTTACTGCCGACAGAGAACTGCAGCCCGGCGAATTCGTACAGGTAGTCATCACCGATGCCTACGACTACGACCTCTCCGGCAAGCTGGCAGAATAACTTCCTCCTGTAAAGGAGTTTCAAAAGGAACAGTACTGGAATTAAAAGATTAGAAAGGAGTCCGTTATGAATCTCCCTAACAAACTGACCGTTTTGAGAATGTGTCTCGTTCCGGTCTTCATCGTCTTCGTGCTGCTGGGCGGTGCCTTCCGTCCCTGGGCAGCTGTCATCTTCATCATCGCATCCCTCACCGATATGCTGGATGGCAAGATCGCAAGAAAATACAACCTGATCACCAACTTCGGCAAGATCATGGACCCTCTGGCAGATAAACTGCTGGTCACTTCCGCCCTGGTCTGCCTCTGTGAACTGGGAGAAGTTCCCGCCTGGATGGTCATCGTCATCCTGGCCCGCGAATTCATCATCACCGGCCTCCGCAGCGTGGCAGCAGGGGAGGGTATCATCATCGCCGCAGGGAAGTCCGGCAAGCTGAAGACCGTGCTGCAGATGGTGGCACTTTCCGCCATCCTGCTGCAGAACTGGCCCATTTCCATTTTCCTGGATTGGCCCATCGGCCACTGGATCCTCTGGGCAGCCGTCTTCATGACCGTTTACTCCGGTGCAGAATACATCGTCAAGAACAAGCAGGTATTCAGACAATGAGATCTACTATTTTAAGTGTAGGAACGGAGATCCTCTTCGGAGAGATCGTCAATACCAATACGGTGTTCCTGTCTCAGCAGCTGCAGCAGCTGGGCATCGATGTGATGTACCACCACACGGTAGGGGATAACTCCGGCCGTTTGGCAGATCTGATCAAACTCTGTTTTGAGGACTGCGACCTGGTGATCACCACCGGTGGGCTGGGCCCCACCCAGGATGACCTGACCAAAGAAACGGCCTGCCGCGTTCTCGGGGATGAACTGGTGCTCCATCAGCCTTCCATGGACGCCCTGGAAGCCCGTTTCCAGAAGTTTGGCCGCCCCATGACGGAAAACAACCGCAAGCAGGCCTATCTGCCCAGCAAGTCCACAGCCTTCCCCAACGACTGCGGCACCGCTCCCGGCTTCGCTCTGGAAGTGGACGGAAAGTGCATCATCTGCCTGCCCGGACCGCCTCACGAAATGAAGGATATGTGGGAAAAGCAGGCAAAGCCCTTCCTGGAAAAAAAGGCGGATGCCGTGATTTTTTCTAAAATGATCCGTACCTTCGGCATCGGCGAATCGGCCCTGGAAACGGCGATTTTGGACCTTGTGGACGGCCAGACGGACCCCACTCTGGCCACCTATGCCAAGAACGGTCAGTGCAGTCTGCGCATTGCATCCAAACGGAAGACCCGGGAAGAGGCGGAAGCCGCCGTGGCGGAAATGCTGGTAAAGGTACAGGAACGGGTAGGGGAATACATTTACAGCACCGAGGATGAAGAACTGTTCGACGTCCTGGGCAAGAAACTGCTGGAAAACAACATTTCCATCGCTTGTGCCGAATCCTGCACCGGCGGACTCTTTGCCGGCGGACTTACGGATATTCCGGGGATTTCTCAGGTATTTGACCGGGGAATCGTCACCTATACCAATCGCGCAAAGATGGAAGAACTGGGCGTGAAAGGGGAGACCCTGGAAACCTACGATGCGGTCAGCGAGCAGACTGCAAAGGAAATGGCGGCCGGGCTGCAGAAGAAAACGGGCTGCCGCCTGTGCCTCTCCGTCACCGGAAACGCCGGCCCCGGCGGCGGTACGGAAGAACGTCCCGTAGGTCTCATGTTCATTGGTGCAGCCTTCGACGGAAAGCTGGTCTGCCGCAGACTGGACCCCCGCGGAAGGGACCGCAGCGGCAACCGCAGATGGGCCGTTCTGAACATGTGCGAGCTGGCTCTCCGCCTGCTGGAAGGCCGAGAATAACGGGATTATCCGGTTTTGAACGATCCTTTGGAAGGCTAAAACTATTTGACAAATATTACCAGTTCATGGTATTCTAAATTCATCCGAAAAACCTCTTGACCAAAGGCGATTTTCAAGGTATGATAGGTGCAGAACAAATGTTCGCGCTTGTATAAGGAGGATCATCGTGTCTACGAATACTACCAATATTGAAAAAGAAAAAGCATTGCAGGCAGCCATGCTGCAGATCGAAAAGAAATACGGCAAGGGCGCTGTGATGAAACTGGGCAGCGAAGGTGCTGCACTCAGCATCGAAGCCATTTCCACCGGTTCCGTCAGCCTCGATATCGCCACCGGTATCGGCGGTATCCCCAAGGGCAGAATCGTAGAAATCTACGGACCTGAATCCTCCGGTAAAACCACCCTGGCCCTGCACATGGTAGCAGAAGTGCAGAAGACCGGCGGCAAAGCCGCATTCATCGACGCAGAACACGCACTGGATCCCGAATACGCCGGCAAACTGGGCGTAGACGTTGACGAACTTCTGGTCTCCCAGCCCGATACCGGTGAAGACGCACTGGAGATCTGCGAAATGCTGGTCCGCAGCGGTGCCATCGATATCGTAGTCATCGACTCCGTTGCCGCACTGGTCCCCAGAGCTGAAATCCAGGGCGAAATGGGCGATTCTCATGTGGGTCTGCAGGCCAGACTGATGTCCCAGGCCCTGCGAAAGCTCACCGGTGTCATCAATAAATCCAATACCGCCTGTATTTTCATCAACCAGCTCCGTGAAAAGGTGGGTATCATGTTCGGCAACCCCGAAACCACCACCGGCGGCCGCGCTCTGAAGTTCTACTCCACCATGCGTTTCGACGTACGCCGCGTGGAAAGCATCAAGGTAGGAGATTCCGTCATCGGCAACCGTACCAGAGTCAAGATCGTAAAGAACAAAGTTGCACCTCCTTTCAAGCAGACCGAATTCGACATCATGTACGGCAAAGGCATTTCCAAGGCCGGCGATATTCTGGACTGCGCCGTAGAAGCCCGTCTTCTGGATAAGGCCGGTGCCTGGTACAGCTACAAGGGTGAACGCATCGGCCAGGGCAGAGAAAACGTAAAACTCTTCCTGGAAGCCCATCCCGAAATCATCGCAGAACTGGAAGCCGAACTGAAAAAGAACCTTGGCCCTGCCAAGAAGGATGTCGCTGTCGATGAAGATGGTGTCATTCTGGAATAAATCATTAGAAACTGTAAGCGGCGTACAGGCTGGAATTTCCGGCCTTGCGCCGCTTTTCTTTTTTTTCTGTCCATGGTAAAATGGATCATCCACATAATTTAGAAAAGGAGGTGTCCCTGATGGCGCAGAAACCTTTTGTTCCAACTGCATTTACAGTTCCTCTGCAATACGAAGCAGAGGGTTTTCTGCTGGAAAAACTGACTCCGCAGCATACCCGGCTGGATCTTGAAGCCGTTCTTCGCTGCCGCAGCCACATTGCTCAGCGATACCGGATCACCGATCCTGACGCCTGGCCCAACGGCAACCTTACATTCGAAGAAGATCGCAGCGATCTTTTCATGCACCAAAAACAGTTTGAGCAGCGCCGCGGCTTTGCTTATACGGTCCTCACTCCGGATAAAAGCAAGTGTCTTGGCTGCGTATACATCGATCCGGTGGCTGCAGATCCTTCGGCGGGCAAACAAGCCGCATGTGCGGAGGTAAATGCAAAGAGAGACGCTTCCTGCTGCACCGCCTACGATGCGGCCATTACCCTGTGGACGGACTGCGACGAAACCGACCAAAAGCTTTACCGCGTTGTGAAGAATTGGGTCGCCCAGGTATGGCCCTTCCAGAACCCGGCCTGGCCTTCCTTTGAACAGGAAACCACCGGCTGGCGCACTTTAACGGATCTTCCAAAGTCTATGCCGCAGCATCTGGGAACGAAAGTTTTGCAGACCAAACGCCTTGTTCTGCGTCCTTTTGTGGCAGAAGATGCGGATCCCATGTTCCGAAACTGGGCAAGCGATCCCGAAGTTACCAAATACCTGACCTGGCCGGCCCATGTTTCCGCCGAGGTTTCTGACTATGTCCTGAAGGACTGGATCCCGCATTACACAGAAAAAGACTACTACAGCTGGGCCATCGTTCCGCAGAAGAGCAGCGGCATCCTGCCGGAAACCACAGGAGATGAACCCATAGGGAATATTTCCGTCGTTCGCATTGAAGAAAACACTGCCGTCGCCGAAATCGGCTACTGCCTGGGACGTTCCTTCTGGAACCAGGGCATCATGACCGAAACCCTGCAGGCGGTGATCGCTTTCCTGTTGGAACAGTGCGGTTTTAACCGCATCGAGGCCCGGTACGATGTTAATAACCCTCATTCCGGTCAGGTGATGGAAAAGTGCGGTCTGAAGCTGCAGCAGGTCCGAAAAGAAGGGGATACGAACAATCAGGGGATCTGCGATACAGCAATACGCGTTCTTACTGCAGATCAGTATTTTGCAGCATGGGAAGCATCATTGGCAGCCAAGGGAAATCCTGCTGAACTATGGGAGAATCTTACCGCCGAACGAAAGCTTTTGCAGCAGATCAAAGCCTACAAGCCCTGGAACCGTCAGGAGGAGCTGGATCAGGAAGAGTTCATCCGCCTGATCGAAAACAGTGCGAGAACAGGGGATGCGGATATTTTCAGCCGTGAGAACCGGAAAGTCCATCTTACCGCTTCCGCCTGGACCGTAAACAAAGACCGGACCAAGGCCCTGATGGCCTATCATAACATTTATGATTCCTGGTCCTGGCTGGGCGGTCATGCCGACGGGGAACGGGATCTGCTTTCCGTAGCCATCCGGGAGGTAAAAGAAGAGAGCGGCGTAAAGGCTGTAATTCCTCTGGATGAAAACATCTTTTCCATTGAAATTCTAACAGTTGAAGGTCATGAAAAGAAGGGGGATTACGTACCCTCCCACCTGCATTTCAATGTCACATACCTGTTGGAAGTCGACGAAACCGAAAATATTTATTGTAAGGCAGATGAAAACAGCGGCGTTGCCTGGTACCCCCTGGATGAAGCCGTGACCGCATCCGCAGAGCCCTGGTTCCGCCAGCGGATCTACAGCAAACTCAACGCAAAACTGAGAGAATATCATGTTTGACTTTTTGAAACGTAAAAAAGACCCGGCTGAGGTCTATACCGAGATCAACGCCAAAACCTTTGATTCCTGGGCGGAAGAAGGCTGGATCTGGAGCCGTCCCATCGATCGTGAAACCTATCAAAAGGCAGAGAAAGGGGAGTGGAGCGTCCTTTTGACCCCCACAAAACCCGTTCCCAAGGATTGGTTTCCCAATATGAGAGGTGCCAAGGTTCTGGGCCTCGCTTCCGGCGGCGGCCAGCAAATGCCTATTTTTGCGGCTTTGGGCGCAAACTGCACCGTACTGGATTACTCCAAAAAACAGCTGGAAAGCGAAAAAATGGTGGCCAAACGGGAAGGGTATTCCATTGAAAGCATTCGGGCAGATATGACAAAACCGCTGCCTTTTGCCGACGAAACCTTCGATCTGATCTTTCATCCCGTGTCCAATTGCTACGTGGAAAACCTGGATCCCATCTGGAAGGAATGCTACCGCGTTCTGAAAAAGGGCGGCATCCTGCTGGTCGGCTTCGACAACGGCGTTTCCTACGCCTTCAACGAGGCTGAAGACAAGATGATCTTCAAACTTCCCTTCAATCCGCTGAAAGATCCGGAACTATACGACCTCTGCACCCGTGAACACTGGGGCATCCAGTTTTCCCACACCATTGAAGAAGAAGTGGGAGGGCAGCTGCGAGCCGGGTTCCGCCTTTTGGATATCTATCAGGACACCAGCGGAGACGGCAATCTGCACGACCACGGCGTACCCACATTTTTCGCCACAAAAGCAATAAAAGACAGTCTTTAAAAAAATCGTTTCCGGATTAAAAATTTCTTGACATTCCCCCTTGACTATGGTATCTTTCATGTGTTGAGCCGCTCAGAGCAGGTTTTTTAAGTGTGCCCAAACAGCACCACCTTTGATGGCGAGACTGGTTAGAGGAGGAAAAAATATCATGTACGCAGTAGTAGAAACTGGCGGTAAGCAGTACAGAGTCCAGGAGGGCGACGTCATTACCGTAGAAAAGCTCAATGTGGAAGCCGGCGCTAAGGTAGTTCTGGACAAAGTTCTGGTTCTGTCCGATGGCGAAAAGTGCACCGTTGGCGCTCCTTACATCGAAGGCGCTAAGGTACAGGCTACCGTAGTTGAAAATGGCAAAGCTGACAAGGTCATCATCTTCAAGTTCAAGGCTAAGAAGGACTATCGCAAGAAGCAGGGTCACAGACAGCCTTACACCATGCTGAAGATCGAATCCGTAAAGGCAGCACGTAAGCCCAGAGCAAAGAAGGAAGCAGCTCCCGAAGTTGCTACCGAAGCAGTTAACGAATAATAAGGAGGTGTATTCGACATGGCATCTAAGAAGGGTGTAGGTAGTTCCAAAAACGGTCGCGACAGTGAGTCGAAACGCCTTGGAATTAAGAGAGCTGACGGTCAGTTTGTGAGCGCAGGCAGCATTCTGGTAAGACAGAGAGGCACCAAGTTCCATCCCGGCAACAACGTTGGCATCGGCGGCGACGATACTCTGTTCGCAAAGATCGACGGCGCAGTAAAGTTCGAAAGAATGGGCAAAGACAGAAAGAAAGTCAGCGTCTATTCCCAGGAAGCATAAGATTCGAAGAATGGGCTGTTTCACATCGAGACAGCCTATTTTTTATCCCACAGGTCTGCTTGCAAAGCAGCAGATCCAAAGTCTGCGGCAGCGCAGACACAGGTACGGAGGCATTCCATGTTTGTAGACAGAGCGAAAATTACCATTAAGTCCGGTAAAGGCGGAAACGGTTCCGTTTCCTTCCGTCGTGAACCCTTTGTACCGGAAGGCGGACCCGACGGCGGTGACGGCGGCAAGGGCGGCGATGTCATTTTTATGGCAGACCGCAACATGCGCACCCTGCTGGACTTCCGCTATAAGAGAAAATACGAAGCCGAACCCGGCGAAGACGGCCGCGGCAGAAAGCAGTTCGGCAAATACGGCGAAAACCTGATCATCCGTGTCCCTGCAGGCACCGTTGTCATCGACGATGCTACCGGCAAGATCATGAAGGACCTGGTCAACCCCGGCGATTCCTTCGTGGCAGCCAAGGGCGGCAAGGGCGGTAAAGGCAACGTCCATTTCAAATCTTCCACCCGTCAGGCACCCAACTTTGCAGAAGCAGGCGGTGCTGCCAAAGAACGTGTGGTCCGTCTGGAGCTGAAGCTGATTGCAGATGTCGGTCTTCTGGGTTTTCCCAATGTGGGCAAATCCACTCTGCTGTCCGTTTCCACCAGCGCCGATCCCAAGATCGCAAACTATCATTTCACCACTTTGACTCCCAATCTGGGCGTGGTGAAGCATTATGAAAGCAGTTTCGTCATGGCGGATATTCCCGGCCTCATCGAAGGTGCATCCCAGGGCGCAGGCCTCGGTCTGGCTTTCCTGAAGCACGTGGAACGTACCCGCATCCTGCTGCACATCGTTGACGTTTCCGGTTCCGAAGGCAGAGATCCCATCGAAGATTTCGAAAAGATCAATGCTGAACTGGCTTCCTACAGCCCCTTCCTGGCCAAGAAGCCCCAGATCGTAGCCGCCAACAAGATGGATATGGCAACCGACGAACAGTATGAAACCTTCAAGAACTACGTGGAAGGGAAGGGCTACCAGGTATTCCCCATGTCCGCTCCCATCCATCAGGGTGTGGATGAGCTTCTGGCAGCTGCCTATAAGCTTCTGCAGGAAACTCCCGAAGACGAAGGCCCCGCATACGAATACTTCGATTTCGAGCTCGACGATGCCGATCCCGACTACAGAAAGGTGGAAGTCACCTTCGATGGCGAAGCCTATGTGGTCACCGGCAAGCAGTTGAAGAAGATCTTCGACTCCACCAACTTCAACGATATGGGCTCCCTGCGTTACCTGTACAAGTACCTGGAAACCAGCGGTGCCATCGATCAGATGAAGGAACTTGGCCTGGAAGAGGAAGACATCGTCCGCGTATTCGATTACGAATTCGAATACTTCGACGAATAGGCTTTCCAACCGGAAAAACACAATATAGCCAAAAGAAAAAGAGCGTGACAGCCATTGTCGCGCTCTTTTCTGTTTGCAAAATCATTCTGCCATGCTGTTTGTAAAATCATTCTGTCATGAACGGTTCCACTAAGCCGATTTCAAGGCATTTCCAGCGGCCGAGATACGGCTGGCAGGGAAGCATCAGCATACAGTGTTTGTAGGCACCGAAGCAGAGGGTATGATCCGCTTTGAAGGTATTGGCACTGGCTTCGCCGGTGTCACAGTTCATACCGGAGGGAATGTCCAAAGCGATACGTAAGGCGGATGCTTTGTTGGCAAGAGCAAAGACTTCCTGCAGATCCGGGGAAAGCGCGCCGTGGAAACCGGTGCCGAAAACGCCGTCTACAATGATATCTGCTTCGAAAATCGCAGCGGGAAGATTTTCCGGCTGCACAATTTTTCCAAGTCTCTGCAGATTCAGGGAGGCAAGAGGGGAGAATTTCGTGCCGCAGAGCAGAGCGATCTGTACGGAAAATCCCCGATTTGCCAGCAGTCTTGCGATGACGAAGCCGTCGCCTGCATTGTTTCCTTTCCCGGCTAAAATCAGAAGTTTTCGGCCTTCTGCCAGGTATTTGACCCCAATGTCTTTATACTCGACGCCATCTTGCTTCACCATGCGGCAAATGGCTTCCGCCGCAGCGGTGCCGGCGTTTTCCATCAGCTGTTCGTAGGAAACGCCGTTGGCATCGGAAAGGGCCTCCATTTCCTTCATTTCGGCAGAAGAGAGGACAGAATATCCGGGCGTTTGCACGGAAAGCATGAAGGCATCCTGAGAATCCCGGAATTCTTTTTCTTTGGCCGGAAACAGGGCATCGAAAGCGGCCACCACTTCGTCGGTAGGGGTGTATTCATAGAGTTCCCGGAAGGTTCCACACTTACCCTTCAGGGCACCAGGCACCAATTCGCGGACCAAAAGGGCACCGTGATAGCCACCGGCTTCGCGAATGCCGTATCGCTTGCCGTCCCGGAACCCCTTTTTCGTATAATAGAGTGGGTTACCATAAAGTATTACGGTATCATATCCCAATTCCAAAGCCTTTTCACCAAAGGAATTCAGGAGATCTTCACCAACGCCCAATCGCTGGAAGGCAGGATGGACCGCCAGAGGGCCAAGGCAAAGCACAGGGTGGACAGTATCGTCGTCACAGAGGATCTCCGCTTTGGTGCCCATTACAACGCCTGCAAGGGTTCCTTCTTCGGTTTCGGCCACCAGGGAAAGTTCCTTTACAAAGACCTCCTGGGTGCGAAGAACGTGGGCAAAATAATGCTCGTCGCAGCCGGGATTGTGATGGTTCCAAAAGGCTTCACGGATTAGAATTTCAACGTTTCTATGGTCTTTTTCTTTTTCCTGACGAATGTTGAGAGGCGCGCTTAAAACGGTCATTTATTCCAGTCCTTTCAGGATGTCTTTCAGTTCGTCCCAGTCCTTGATGTGGATGTGATCGAACTCCGGTTCTTTGTCTGCATCTGCGGAGAGATAGAAGCGGTCCAGACCGCATTCGTACCAGACGGGGAACATCCCTGCATTGTGGGAACCCAGCAGATCCGCTTCCGTATTGTCGCCGCAGAACCACACATCTTCCGGCTCCAGACCCGCCTTCTGCAGGGCGATTTGGAACATATGGGGATGGGGCTTCCGGAACACGTAGTCACAGGAAGACAGAATGAATTCAAAAGAATGATCCGGCAAAAGGTCGTCCAGACGGCGCTTCAGAGAGGCGCCGGAGAAGGAGAGGTTGCTGATGACACCGGTGCGGATGCCGCGGACCCGCAGTTCTGCCAGGAAGTCTTCCAGATGGGCCATGGGACGGCCGGGACAGCCCGCATCCCAGAAAAGCTGTTCCTGTTCCTCGGGCGTGAGATCCGTGATCTCCACACCAAGGCCCTCAAATACAACCCGAAGGAAGCTCTGTTCCGGGATCTCCAGATTGTATTTTTCGTACACCACATCCACCACGTTGCGCATCAGATCCCAGGCGCGTTTTTTCACCTCCGCGGCGGTAACGCCGTTCCGGTTGACAGAAGCGTGCTGCAGCAGGGCACCGTAACCGGCAATGGGGTCGTACTTATATTCATGGATCAGGGTGTGGCCGTAGTCGAACAGGATCATTTTCGGCGCTTTCTTGGGAATGGTCATGGAAAAACTCCTTTCGCGAGGACGTGATTTCAAGTGGAATCAGTTTGCATTCTTCGTCATTTTATCACAAAGAAAAAAGGGCCGCAAGCCGGCGAAACGATGCCGCCATATTTATTGTAGGAAGAGGCCGAAGCCCTTGTCAAAACAGCACAAAATGTTGTATAATGGATTGTTACTTGACAACGAGTCAAAGTCAGCAGACAAGGAGCAAAAATCATGGCACTGACCCCGATGATGGAACAATATATGGAGACCAAAAAGCAGTATCCCGACTGCATTTTGTTTTACCGCCTGGGCGACTTCTATGAAATGTTTTTCGAGGACGCCATCGCCGGTTCCAAGGCGATGGAGATCACCCTGACGGGCAAAAACTGCGGTCTGGAAGAACGGGCTCCCATGTGCGGTGTTCCGTATCATTCCGCTGATACCTATATTGCAAAACTGGTGAACAAAGGCTTCAAGGTGGCCATCTGCGAACAGATGGAAGACCCCGCCACCGCCAAGGGTCTGGTAAAGCGCGAAGTGGTACGGGTCATCACCCCCGGCACGCTGCTGTCCCAGTCCATGCTGACGGAAACGGAGAACAACTATCTGGTCTCCGTCTACGCTGCAGAAACTGCCGCCGGTCTTGCTTACTGCGACATCTCCACCGGTGAAATGGCCGCCACCTCTTTTACGGGCAGCGGTTACGCCGAAAAGCTGATCAACGAGCTGGTAAAGCTGAAGCCCCGTGAAATCCTGCTGAATGCCTCCGATGCGGAAGCCGCCGCCTTCGAAGAGATCCCGTCTTATGTGGACGGCTGCATCACTCCTCTGGAAGCCTCTTATTACCGCACCGAGGCCGGTATCGACCGGATCCTGCGCCATTTCCATATCGGCTCCCTGAAGGGCATCGGTCTGGACGAGCTTCCCGAAGTGACGGAAGCCCTGGCCGCCATGCTGGCCTACCTGCTGGAGACCCAGAAACAGGACCTCACGCACCTGAACAATCTGAATCTGTATACCACCCAGGACCACATGGCACTGGACAAATACACCATCAAGAACCTGGAACTGACGGAGACTCTCTTCGATAAAAAGCTGCAGGGCTCTCTGCTGGGGGTTCTGGACAAGACCCATACCGCCATGGGTTCCCGCAAGATGAAGCAGTGGCTGAAGGAGCCTCTGAACTCCCGCAAAGCCATCCAGAAGCGCCTTGACGCGGTGGAAACCCTCACTGACGGTATTTTGCTCCGCAACGACATCAAAGAGGCTCTGAAGGGCATTTACGACCTGGAACGACTCACCGGCCGCGTGGCCTGCGGCAACGCCAACGCCCGCGACATGATCGCTCTCAGAAACTCCATCGTGGCTCTGCCCGAGATCAAAGCCCAACTGGCAGGCTGCGGCGATGCACTTCTGGAAGAACTGGAGCAGAAGATCGCCGATCTCACGGATCTCCACGCCATTATCCTGAAGGCCATCGTAGAAGAACCGCCCTTCACCATCCGCGAAGGCGGCCTCATCAAACCCGGCTACTCCGAAGAACTGGACAACCTGAAGGATTCCATCAAGGACGGCCAGCAGTGGATCGCCGGGCTGGAAGGCACCGAACGGGAACGCACCGGCATCAAGAACCTGAAGGTGGGCTACAACAAGGTCTTCGGCTATTACATCGAAGTCACCAAAGCCAACCAGGAATTCGTTCCCCAGGATTACATCCGCAAGCAGACTCTGGTGAACTGCGAGCGCTACATCACCCCCGAACTCAAGGAAGTGGAATCCGTGGTGCTGAACGCAGAAACCAAGATCAACCAGCTGGAATACCATCTGTTCCAGGAGCTGCGGGCCACAGTACAGGAATACATCCCCGTGATCCAGGAAACCTCCGCCGCCATCAGCAGCCTGGATGTTCTTACGTCCTTTGCGGAAGTGGGAAGCCGCCTGGGTTATGTAAAGCCGGAGGTCACCGACGGCGACGTGCTGCGCATCGAAAAGGGCAGACATCCCGTCATCGAAACCACCATCAAGGACGGCATTTTCGTCTCCAACGATACCTATCTGGACCGCAGAGACCAGAGCCTGCTGCTGATCACCGGTCCCAATATGGCCGGTAAATCCACCTACATGCGCCAGACGGCCCTGATCGTGCTCATGGCACAGGCCGGCTGCTTCGTCCCCGCAGAACGGGCGGAGATCGGCATCGTAGACCGGATCTACACCAGAATCGGCGCTTCCGATAACCTGGCTCAGGGCCAGAGTACCTTCTTCGTGGAAATGAGCGAGCTGGCCTACATCCTGAACACCGCCACCGAGAAGAGTCTGGTGATCCTGGACGAGATCGGCCGCGGCACCAGCACCTACGACGGCCTTTCCATCGCCTATGCCGCCGCAGAATACCTCTGCAAGGTGAAAAACCAGGTGCGTACGCTGTTCGCCACCCATTACCACGAACTCACCGTTCTGGAAGACAGCCTGCCCGGTCTCCACAATCTGAACGTGGATGTAAAGGAGATCGACGGCAACATCGTGTTCCTGCACAAGATCGTGGAAGGCAGCGCCAGCCGCAGCTACGGCATCCATGTGGCCAAACTGGCCGGTGTCCCCGAACGTGTTCTGGAAGCCGCCCGCCTCAAGCTGGAAGAACTGGAATCCGCAGGAAGCGGGGCAGGGGATCTGGCAAGATCCACCCTGATGACCGGTTTCGGTGCTTCCGATGGCTCTGCAGCCGAAAAATCCACTGCAAGCCGTGCTGCCGCCGAAGAACCGGCCCAGCTTTCTTTCTTCAGCTTCGCTCCCAACCCCGTGGTGGACCGGCTGAAGTCTCTGAACTTAATGGAAATCACACCTTCCCAGGCCTTCCGCATCCTGGAAGAGCTGAAGGAAGCCGCTGAAAAATAACAAGGAGGTCCCCTTATGGCCATCGTAAAATTAGCAAAAGACGTAGCCGATAAGATCGCCGCCGGCGAGGTGGTGGAACGGCCTCTTTCCGCTGTAAAGGAACTTCTGGAAAACGCTCTGGACGCCGGAGCCGATTCCGTCATCATCGAGATCCGAAACGGCGGCAAATCCTATATCCGCATCACCGACAACGGCTGCGGCATCGAGAAAGAGGATCTGGATCTGGCCTTTGAGCGCCACGCCACCAGCAAGATCCGCACCGCCGAAGACCTGGATTCCATCGGGACTCTGGGGTTCCGCGGCGAAGCCCTTTCCAGCATTGCCGCCGTTTCCCGGGTGGAAATGATCACCAAGACCCGCACTTCCCAGACCGGTTTCCGGGTGGTGACAGAAGGGGGAGAACTACTGGAGAAAGCCGAGACCGGCGCACCCGACGGCACCACCATCATCGTGACCGATCTCTTCTACAACACCCCCGCCCGTCTGAAATTCCTGAAGCCCGACGGCACGGAAAGCGCTCTGGTCATCGATTTCGTTTCCCGCATGGCCCTGGCCTATCCCAAGGTGAAAATCCGCCTCATCAGCAACGGCTCCGTGCTGTTCAGCACTCCCGGAAAAGGCGATCTCTACGCCAATATCCTCACCGTTTACGGCAGAAACCTGGCGGAACACCTGATTTATGTGAAAGAAGAACGGGACGGCATGGCTCTGGAAGCCTATATTTCCGCTCCTGAGCTCAGCAAAACCACCCGCCGCAGCCAGATTTTCTTCGTCAACGGCAGAAGCATCAACAGCAAGCTTCTGGAGCACGCCCTCACCGACGGCTACCGGGAAAAGCTGGCAGAAGGCCGTTACCCCGCCGCATTCCTGTTCCTGTCCGTGGATCCCTCCCGTCTGGATGTGAACATCCACCCCAATAAACGGGAAGTTCGCTTCGATCAGGAAGGAAACGTCCGCGCATTTGTGGCCGATGCGGTGCGAAAAGCCCTCTACACCCGCTATGCCGTTCCCGAGATCCGCAATCTGGAGAACGCAGAAGGGGGCAGAGTCAAGGTACAGAACACCACCGCCGCAGAGCGGGATGCCCTTGCCCGTACTCTGGCCGATGTGAAGAAGAATGCCATCAACCAGAAGAACAGCAAGAACCAGTTCGCCGGCATTTCTTCCATCGAGAAGGGAACCCAGGGGGCACTTAACGTTAAAGAATTATTGTTAAGCAAACAAGCAGCTGAACAGAAACAGGTGACGCCGCCTCCCGCAGCCCGTCCCGCTGCTGCAGAAGCTGAAAAAGCAGCAACTTCGCCGATTTCCAAGCCGGAACCCACTGCACCCTCTGCAGCAAAGCCGGTTTCTGCACCCGCGCCGGAGATCCCTGTGGTCTTTGAAGAACGGCCTTCCTACGGCAGCAAAAATGCCGCCGGTGCTGTAAATTCTGCGGATTCCAAGACTTCCGCCGCCGGCGTATCCGCTGCTGCAGAAGCGCCCAAACCCAGAGCCTTCGTTCCGGAAGCCCTCCATGTGACCGGCTCCATTTTTGCCACCTACATCACCGCTTCCGACGACGAATTCTTCTATCTGATCGACCAGCATGCCGCCCATGAGCGGGTCTTCTACGAAACCCTGCTGTCCGGCCAGAAAAACCAGCAGAAGGCCTCTCAAATGCTGCTGACACCTTTCGTGGTGGAGGTTTCCCCTGCGGTCAAAAGCCGCGAAGACGACTGGGTGCCTTATCTTTCCACTCTCAGCTACACCCTGGAGGAATTCGGTCCCAAGTCCTACGCGGTAAAGGAAATCCCCGCTTTCATGGATATGACCGAAGCCAGAAACTTCATCGATATGTTCCTGGAAACGCTGGAAGAAGAGAGGGATATCACCGACCCCAAGAAACTGGAACGGATCATCACCGCTTCCTGCAAGAGCGCCATCAAGGCCAACGACCAGTTGGATCTTCTGGAAATGAAACAACTGCTGCAGGATCTGGGCAAATGCGAAAACCCCTTCAGCTGTCCCCACGGCAGACCTGTTTTCCTGAAGCTTTCCCGGGATGAGATCGAAAAACTGTTCAAACGGAGATAACATGAAACAAAAGGTATTGTTCATCGTCGGCCCTACGGCGGTGGGAAAAACCAAATATGCCATCGCAGCCGCCCGGGCTCTGGACGGTGAGATCGTTTCCGCAGACTCCATGCAGATCTACCAGCGCATGGATATCGGCAGCGCCAAGCCCACTCCGGAAGAGCAGGCCCAGGCCGTCCACCATCTGGTGGACTTCCTGCCGCCCCAGCAGCAGTTCTCCGTGGCGGAGTATCAGCCTCTTGCCAAAGCGGCCATCTCGGACATTCTGAACCGCGGCAAGCTTCCCGTGGTTTCCGGGGGCACAGGGCTCTACGTCAACTCCTTGATCTACCAGATGGATTTCGGCGTTCAGGGAGCCGATGAGAGCCTCAGAAGGGCACTTGAGAAAGAGGCAGCGGAGAAGGGGGCAGAAGCCCTCCACGCCCGTCTCCGTGAAAAGGACCCGGAAGCCGCAGAGCGGATCCATCCCAACAACGTGCAGAAGATCGTCCGCGCTCTGGAGGTTCTGGAAACCACAGGGGAGGGGATCCCGGAATTCGAACAGTCCTTCGTCAAGACAGAAGACTTCGAGCCGGTGCTGTTCTGCCTGGACAGAGACAGGGGAGAGCTGCATCAGCGGATCAACCTGCGGGCCAAGCTGCTCTTTGAAGCCGGCCTCATCGATGAGGTGAAAGGCCTCCTGGCGGAAGGTCTGGACGCTTCCGACATTTCCATGAAGGGCATCGGCTACAAAGAAGTGATCGCCCACCTGAAGGGGGAATACGACGAAGACCGGGCCCTGGAGCTTGTACAGCGAAATTCCCGCCGCTATGCCCGCCGCCAGCTGATCTGGTTCCGCCGGAACCCGGAAATGCACTGGTTCAACATCTCCGATTACGAGGAGGAAGACCGGGCTCTGGAGGAATTCCTGCGGCAGGTAAAGGAGGCTCTCCATGGATAACAAAGAGCCCAACATCCTGCTTCATAACAAAACCGACAAGCCGGACAACATCGTCCGCAAAGAAAATCTGATCTTAGACCAGTGCGAAGAGATCGAGCGCAAGTTGCCCGGTTTCCTGAGGGGATATTTCCTGTATCTGAAAAGTGCCGTGCTCCCCATGACACGCCTGGCCTATCTGCGGGATGTGTACTTTTTCCTGCAGTATCTGATCCAGGAGACGGACCTGACCCGGGCCGAGACCCCCAAGCAGATCCGTCAGGAAGATCTTGCCGCCGTCAACGGCATGGATGTGAACCTGTTTCTGGACTACTGCCGCCGCTACAAGGTGGAAAAGGAAAATACTGTCCACATCTACAAAAACGACAAACGGGCACTGTACCGCAAGCGTTCCTCGCTTTCCGTATTCTTCAAGTGCCTTCACCGTCTGGGGCTGATCCCGGATAACATTACCGACACCTTCGACCCCATCAAGGTGCCCAAGCCCAGCGAAAAAGAGATCAAAGCTCTGCAGGATGACGAAGTAATGCGCATGCTGGACGCCGTCTCCACAGGCACCCATCTCACCAAGCGCGAACACGACTTCTGGGAAAAGACCAAATACCGGGATAAGGCCATCCTGACCCTGTTCCTGACCTACGGTCTCCGTCTTTCGGAGCTTCGGGAGCTGAACGTTTCTTCGTTCAACTTCAACCGCGGCGAGTTCAAAATCTACCGGAAGCGGGGCAAGGAATCCATGATGCCCATCAACCGATCCGTGGAAAAGGCCCTCACCGAGTATTTCGAGCTGGAACGGGCCAAGGATGACGCCCTTGCCGAAGAGGAAAAAGACGCCGCCTTCCTGTCCCTGCAGGGAAAACGGATGACGGAGCGTCAGATCCGCGAACTGGTGAAGAAATACACCTCCATCGGCATGGAGACTGCCCGGTCCGCCGGCTACAGCCCGCATAAACTGCGGGCCACCGCTGCCACCTCCCTGATCGGACGGGGCAATTCCATCTACGACGTACAGGCGCTTCTGGACCACGAAAACGTGACCACCACCCAGCTGTACGCCGCCCACAAACTCAACGTCAAACGAGACCTGGTACGAAACTTCGAATGGGATGAAGAATTCGACCGGGACTTCAAAGAATAAATCACAAATCATGACAGGAGAACAAGATACTATGAGTCAGAAAACCAACGCATTCCTGCAGGAACATATGGGCATCCGTCCCGACGTACTGGAAGCCGTAGACGCCGCTGAAGCCAAGGTTCAGGAACGGTTCGCCGAACTGGACGACATCATGGCCTTCAACCAGTACAAGGTTCTGGACGCATTCCAGAAATGCGGCATTTCCGATATGCACTTCAACTGGTACACCGGTTACGGCTACGACGATCCCGGCCGGGAAGCCCTGGAAAAGATCTATGCCACCACGTTCCGCACCGAAGCTGCACTGGTCCGCACCCAGATCGTAAACGGCACCCATGCTCTGTCCCTGGCACTGTCCGGCGTTCTGCGCCCCGGCGACGAAATGATCGCAGCCACCGGCAAGCCCTACGACACCATCCAGTCCGCCATCGGCATCAGCGAAAGCGGCAAGGGAAAGGGCAGCCTCATCGATTTCGGCATCACCTACAAGCAGATCGACCTGCTGCCTGACGGCACCATCAACCAGGAAGCTCTGGAAGCCGCTCTGACTCCCAAAACCCGCATGGTTTACGTGCAGAGAGCCACCGGTTACGCCTGGAGAAAGGCCATCCTGATCTCCGAGATCGAAGCCTGCTTCAAGCGCATCAAGGAACTGCGCCCCGACATCATCTGCATGACCGATAACTGTTACGGCGAATTCCTGGACACCAAGGAACCCACCGAAGTGGGTGCAGACATCATGGCCGGCTCCCTGATCAAGAACCCCGGCGGCGGCCTGGCTCTCTCCGGCGGTTACGTGGCAGGCCGCAAGGATCTGATCGACCTGGTGGCCTGCAGACTGACTTCCCCCGGCATCGGCGGTGAATGCGGCCTCACCTTCGGCCAGACCAGAACCATGATGCAGGGCTTCTTCCAGGCTCCCAAGGTAGTAAACGGCGCCGTAAAGGGTGCCATCCTCTGCGGTCAGGTCTTCCAGGACCAGGGTATGGCCGTTTCTCCGCTGCCTTTCGACCAGAGAAGCGACATCATTGAAGCCGTTCAGGTGGGTTCTCCCGAAGGTATGTGCGCCTTTGCAGAAGGCGTTCAGGCCGCTGCACCCGTGGATTCCCACGTAACTCCTGTGCCCTGGGCAATGCCCGGTTACGATGATGATGTCATCATGGCAGCAGGTGCTTTCATCCAGGGTTCCTCCATCGAACTTTCCGCCGACGGTCCTCTGAGAGAGCCCTACACCATCTATTTCCAGGGCGGCCTGACCTACGAACACTCCAAGTTCGGTGTCATCAAGGCTCTGCAGGCCATGAAGCAGGCTCATCTGCTGTAAAAAGTAAATGCGAACGGCAGGGTACGGGATCTTCGATTCCCTGCCGTATCGCGGACATGGTGATACGATAAATTTTTATCGTAAAGCATTTGGGGTATGCAACAGTAAAAGTGAAACAAAGGGAATAGAAATATGAACGAAACAACGAAACTGCGGCTGAAAAAAGTCCTTGCGGTGCTGAAATTCCTGCTTTTGATCGGGATCATCGCCGCCATTCCGCTGTACATCACGTTAGCAAAGCCCGCCTGGCTGGAACTCTTTGAAAGCCGGGAGGCTCTCAATGCCTTTCTGGACGAGCACCAGTCCCAAAGCTGGTGGATCCTGCTGGGCATCCAGGTGGTGCAGATCGTGATCTCCGTCATTCCCGGCCAGGTGGCCCAGTTCGCCGGCGGGTATGCGCTGGGGCTCTGGGGCGGTTATCTGGTCACCATCATCGGCTGCATCATCGGAACGATCGTTGCCTATTACCTTGCAAAACTTCTGGGGCGCGACGCGGTGGAGCTGTTCTTCAGTGAGGAAAAGACAGCTGAATTTCTGGAAAAACTCAACAGTAAGAAGGCTTATGCCATCATCTTTATCCTGTACCTGATCCCCATGGTCCCCAAGGATATGATCGTGTATGTGGCCGGTCTCTCCAAATTCCGTCTGGCCCCGCTGATGGTGATTTCCCTTCTGGGAAGAACTCCCGCCATGCTGGCCGGTATTCTGATGGGCGATTTGCTGCGTTCCGAAAATTACATTTCCCTGATCGTCCTGCTGGTGATCACCGGGATCCTGCTGCTGCTCTGTGTCATTTACCGCAAGCAGCTCACCGATAAAGCCGACTTACTTTATGATAAGCTTTCCGGTGTTGGTAAGAGGGACGGACAATAAAACGGTCCAGAGCTTCAGCCTGAAAAAAAGGGGCGGCAGAAGGGGAGAACCCGCAGTCCAGAAAAACTTCATATAAGAACGACAGAAAGAGAACGGAAACGCCGAAAGACGCCGTTCTCTTTTTTTACAATTTCGTTACAGCAACAGCGAACGGCCTCGAAAGGGAGGCGTTGGATTTGCTCAAAGTGTTGAAATTTCAATGATTTTATCCGTTCTGCAGAGCGATTTTAGAGAGGCGAACGTCCTGTTTCCTTTTTGCGAACAAATGTTCTAAAAGTACTTTACAACGAACAAAAGTTCTGCTATAGTATTCTCACAAGAACAAATGTTCCCAAGGAGGTTTCCCCATGAAGAAGTCTTACAGAATCAAATCCAGAGCCCGTTTCACCGTATTTGTACTGGTGGTTTTCCTGATGATGGCCGGCGCTGTAAATACCGTATTTGGTCTGGACGCACATGCAGCCTCCGAACCCGAATACCTGCAGATCGAAGTTGAATCCGGTGATACCTTATGGGATCTTGCCAGAGATTTCGGTCCTGACGATCAGGATGTTCGCCGCGTCATCAAGCACATCTGCAAAATCAACAATGTGTCTCCGGAAACCCTGCAGCCCGGCCAGGTGCTGTTGATCCCCGTAGAGCTGTAAGGAAAAATCGCCCCGTAGACGAATTTAAAGGTACTGGGTATCCACCGATGAAAGCGGCGGTTTTGTACAAGGCGATTTTATAAGTCCTTAAAAGACCGCTGTACAAGAAGATCCGGATCCGCAGGTACAAATGTGATATGGAGTACAGGCGGTCCGCCAATTTGGAAGTCTGCGGACCGCCAAAACAAAATCCACGATTTCAGAAGGTAATCAAAAGGTACTGGGTTACCAGTTTTCAAAAAAAGTCGCTGTAATCGGCGATTTTTGCCTCGCGTTTTACAAACGTTGAAATTTCAATGGTTACAGAATTTCATCATCCAATGTTCTTATGAGAATTTCATGAATTAGGCCGCTGCAGAGCCCAAATTGGCAGCGGCCACTCTTTTGGCCCCATCTCATTTCCGAAAATTTATGTTTTAGGAATAGATATATTTAAATCTTCGAGCCCCCTATTTGGCGCTTTCGTACATCTTTTTCTGATTTTCCAATAACAAAACCCGGAAACATTTTTGTTTCCGGGTTCTCGTTTTCAATTAAGGTCTCGGTTGTTCGTCCAGATAACTTTGCAGGATCACGATCGCCGCCTGCCGGTCGATGATCTCTCTGCGTTTTTTTCGCTGCATGTTTGCCATAATCAAAACTTCCTCCGCAGTAACCGTTGATAAGCTTTCATCCTGGAACACCAGCTTCACCTGGCTCATGGCCGCACCGGAGCTCCGCAGCTTATTGGCCAGAAGTTCCGCAAAGGCTCTCACCTTTAAGGTCTGGGGGCTCTCCGTGCCGTCCAGCTTCAGGGGCAGCCCGATGACCACGGTACCCACTTCGTATTCACGGATGTAATCCATCACCTTTCCGGCATCCTTACGGGCGCCTACGCGCTGAATGGTGGTGACACCGGATGCAATCAGGTTGGTCAGGTCGCTGACGGCAACACCGATGGTTTTATCGCCCACATCAAGGCCAAGCATTCTCATAGCTGTTCGTTCTCCTTTGAAAAAAGCGGGTCTGAAGGTTCAGACCCGCCATTCTTACGTTCTTATTTCTTCAAAAATGTCCGAAGAAGTTCTTCTACCAGATCGTCCCGTTCAATGCGGCGAATGATGTTTCTTGCATTGTTGTGACCGGTAATATAAGACGGATCGCCGGACAGAATGTAACCCACCATCTGATCGATGGCGTTGTACCCTCTTTCTTCCAGCGCTGCATAAACGGTATTCAGGATGCCCTCTGTGGTCTGCTCTGCTGCTTTGTCCAAGCTGCTGAACATGATTGTATTTCTGTTATCCATAGTCTATACCTCCGTCTAAGATACCTTATTATACCAAAGATCCGGACAGAAAAACAAGTTTTCAGACGATATGTAATACTGTTGTAATATAAGTTGTACAATAAAAGGACGGATCCGAAGATCCGTCCTTTGCATTTCTTTGAATTTCCCCGAAAATCCTTCCGGAAAGCCCTGTTAGAGCGCCCGTTTCTGCCTTACAGCAGTTCTTCTGCCTTCTTGAAGGCTTCGGGCAGCAGAGCTGCATCCTTGGCACCGGCCTGAGCCATATCGGCCTTGCCGCCGCCCTTGCCGCCTGCAGCTGCAGCGATTTCCTTGATCAGCTTGCCGGCATGGTAGCCCTTTTCCAGCAGATCGTCGGAAACGGAGACCAGCAGACTTACCTTGCCTTCCCCTGCTGCTGCCAGAACAGCAACCAGGTTCTTGGCGGAAGCACGCAGTTCGTCGGACAGGCTGCGCAGGTCAGCTGCGCCCAAATTATCGTACTGCTTGGTCAGCAGACGTACGCCGTTTACTTCCTTAGCTTCTGCCAGCAGAGCTTCTACGTTGCCGGAGAGTGCTGCCTTCTTGGCTTCTTCCAGTTCCTTCTTGACTGCCTTCAGTTCTTCGGTGACGGAAGCGGCCTTGGTCAGCAGGCCATCTTTGTTGGTCTTCAGAACTTCTGCAGCACCGTTGATCACGGAATCGGCTGCTACGATCTTCTTATAGAGACCGCGGCCGGTGATGGCTTCGATTCTGCGAACGCCGGCAGCTACGCCGCTTTCGGACAGGATCTTGAATGCGCCGATCTGGCCGGAGTTTGCTACGTGAGTACCACCGCAGAATTCGATGCTGTAATCGCCGACGGAAACAACGCGGACCACATCGCCGTACTTTTCACCGAACTGAGCAGCTGCGCCCAGCTTCTTGGCTTCTTCGATGGGCAGTTCCTGTACGGATACGGGAATGAATTCAGCGATCTTTTCGTTTACGATTTCTTCTACCTTAGCCAGGTCTTCCTTGGAAACGGCTTCGAAGTGGTGGAAGTCGAAACGCAGGCTGTCTGCGGTGACGGAGGAACCGGCCTGGTCTACGTGATCGCCCAGAACGGTCTTCAGAGCCTTGTGCAGCAGATGGGTTGCGGTATGGTTACGAGCGGTGTCGTTTCTGTTGGTGGTGGTAACGGTGGCGGTCACGGTTTCGCCTACGCTCAGGGAACCGGACAGGATCTCAACCTGATGCAGGAAGATGCCGCGGAACTTGGTGGTGTTCAGAACCTTTGCCTTGCAGGCTGCGCCTTCCAGGATACCCAGGTCGCCTGCCTGGCCGCCGCCTTCGCCGTAGAAGGGAGTCTGATCCAGAACAACGGTAACCATTTCCCCTTCTTCTGCGGATTCGGCCTTTGCCTTGCCGGCGAAGATGCCCTGTACCTTGCCTTCGGAGGTCAGGGTTTCGTAACCGACGAACTTGGTCTGGCCATCGATATCAGCCAGCAGAGATTCTTCTGCCCAGCCTTCGCCGTCGCCGGAAGCGGTACGTGCGCCACGGGCTGCTTCCTTCTGCTTTTCCATATAAGCGGTGAAGCCTTCGTTGTCAGCTTCCAGACCGGCTTCCTTCAGGATTTCTTCGGTCAGTTCCACAGGGAAGCCGAAGGTGTCGTACAGACGGAACAGGATTTCGCCGGACAGCTTGGTTTCGCCCTTTGCCTTCAGGTCTGCAATGTACTGTTCCAGCATTGCGGTACCCTGGTCGATGGTCTTGCTGAACTTTTCTTCTTCGATGGTGAGGATCTTGTGGATGTAATCCTGACGTTCCACCAGTTCGGGATATGCTTCGCCGGAGATTTCCACAACCTTCTTGGACAGGTCTGCCAGGAAGGAGCCCTTGATGCCCAGAACTCTGCCGTGACGAGCTGCTCTTCTCAGCAGTCTGCGCAGTACGTAGCCTCTGCCTTCGTTGCTGGGCAGGATGCCGTCAGCGATCATGAAGGATACGGAACGGATGTGGTCGGTGATGATGCGGATGGAAACGTCGGTATCGACGGAGCCTTCCTTGTATTCTACACCGGATACGCGGACCACTTCGTCCAGGATGTAGCGCAGAGTGTCGATGGCATAGATGGAGTCCGTGCCCTGCATGATGCAGGCCAGTCTTTCCAGACCCATACCGGTGTCGATGTTCTTGTGGACCAGAGGCGTGTAGTTGCCTTCTGCGTCACGGTTGAACTGGGTAAATACGTGGTTCCAGAATTCCATGAAACGGTCGCATTCGCAGCCGGGCTTGCAGTCGGGGCTGCCGCAGCCGTATTCTTCACCACGGTCGAAGTAGATTTCGGAGCAGGGACCGCAGGGGCCGGTACCGATTTCCCAGAAGTTGTCATCCTTGCCCAGACGAACAATGTGTTCTTCGGGAACGCCGATGATGTCCTTCCAGATGTGATAGGCTTCGTCGTCTTCTTCATAGACGCTGGGCCATACGCGGTCTACGGGCAGCTTCAGCACTTCCGTGATGAATTCCCAGCCCCACTTGATGGATTCTTCTTTGAAATAATCGCCAAAGGAGAAGCTTCCCAGCATTTCGAAGAAGGTGCCGTGACGGTCGGTGTAACCTACGTTATCGATGTCGCCGGTACGGATGCACTTCTGGCAGGTAGTCATTCTCTTGCTGGGGGGAGTTTCGATGCCTGCGAAATAAGGCTTCAGAGGCGCCATGCCGGAGTTGATGATCAGAAGGCTCTTGTCCTTTTCGGGGATCAGAGAGAAGCTCTTTCTGGCATAGTGTTCTTTGCTGACATAGAATTCGCGGAACATGGTCCGAAGCTGGTTCAGGCCGATCTTTTCCATTTGTGTTGTCCTCCTGTTTTCTATACAGTAATGGTTCTGCGGCGGAAGGCTTGCAATGCCTTGCTGCAGAGCCTTTTCTACCTAATAATTATTAACCATGTAAGTATATCATATGTTTTGATAATTGGGTAGTCATTTTTCTTGAAATATGCTATGATTATGGGGAAATTTGCAGGTTTTCCGCAGATTTTTCATAGCGATTCTGCGGTTTTCCGTCCAACGATTTCACGGAGGCAAACAATGAAAAAAGTTCTTTTGGGCAGCACGGGCCTTTCCGTCAGCAAAATCGGTTTCGGTTCCCTGACCATGAGCCCCTCTCAGCTGGCTCTCCCCTGTTCCGAAGGTGCGGAAGTGATCCGCTACGCTCTGGAACGCGGCATCAACCTGATCGACACCGCCCAGTATTACAACTCTTACGAATACATCCGGGAAGCACTGCGCCGCTGGCAAGGCGACGAACCGGTGATCGTTTCCAAATCCCTCACAAACGATTATCGCGAAATGCTGGAGGCTGTGGAAGAAGCCCGCTGCCAGCTGGGCCGTGATGTGATCGATATCTTCCTGCTCCACGAAGTTGTGGGGCTCTCCGATCTGGAGGACCGAAAACCCGCTCTGGAAGCCCTTCTGGAAGCCAAAACAAGAGGCTGGATCAACCACTGCGGCCTTTCCACCCATCACACGGATGTGGCAGAGGCAGCTGCTGCCATGAAAGAAATCGAAGTTCTCTTCCCCCTGATCAATGTTGCAGGCCTTGGCATCCGCCGCGGCCACGATTTCGGAACGAAGGAAGAAATGGCTGCAGCTATTGAAATTGCAAGGAAAAACGGCATTGGTACCCTGGCCATGAAAGCCTTCGGCGGCGGTCCCCTTCTGGGCCGGTATCAGGAGGCTCTGCAGTACGTGCTGAACCTGCCCGGCGTGGATTCTGTCATGGTGGGTTTCGGCAGCACCGAAGAAGTGGACCGCATTTTTGAAGCCGTGGATGGTACCCTTTCTCCCGATTATGTACCGGATCTCACCAAAAAGAAACTGTTCATCGACCAGGGCGACTGCGTGGGCTGCGGTTCCTGCATCAAACGCTGCCCCAACGGTGCACTCTCCTTCAGCCGGGAAACGGGCCTGGCCCAGGTGGACGAAAGTCTCTGCATGACCTGCGGGTACTGCACACCGGTCTGCCCCGTCCGCGCCATTATTTTCCTCACCAAGAAATAAAGACCCCATGCAGGGGTCTTTTTAATTTACAATAATATTTTATCGTTATTCTGCTTCTGCCAAACGGCGCAGCAGCTGTATTTCTTCAGCATAACCTGCCAGATCGCAGGGGGTTTCCAGGCAGAAGGACAGCCCTTTCAAAGCCGGATGGCGCACCAGACGGCCAAAAGCCTCCGTTCCGATGGACCCAAGACCGATTTTTTCGTGGCGGTCCTTGTGGCTGTAGAAGGGATTCTTACTGTCGTTCACATGGATGGCCTTCAGCCGGGAAAGGCCAACAATGCGGTCGAATTCAGCCAGAACGCCGTCCAGATCGTTTACGATATCGTACCCCGCATCGTAAACATGGCAGGTATCCAGGCACACGCCCATCTGATCGGAAAGCTCCACCCGGTCGAGGATCTCCCGCAGTTCTTCGAAGCGGCCGCCGATCTCACTGCCCTTTCCCGCCATGGTTTCCAGCAAAACCGTGGTGGTCTGCGACGGTTTCAGCGTTTTGTTCAACGTTTCCGCAATGAGCTCGATTCCCTTTTCCGTCCCCTGCCCCACGTGGCTTCCGGGATGAAAATTGTAGTATTGCCCGGGAAGCGCCTCCATGCGCTGCAGATCGTCCGCCATGGTCATCAGGGCGAACTCCCGGGTCTGCGGCTTATCGGAACAGGGATTCAGCGTATACGGTGCATGGGCGATCACTTTGGCGAAACGATGCTCTTCCATCAGCGCCATAAGGGCCGCCGCATCGGCAGGATCCAGTTCCTTTGCTTTGCCGCCCCGGGGGTTCCGGGTAAAAAACTGAAAGGTATCAGCCTGGATCCCCAGGGCTTCTTTTCCCATGGCCAGAAAGCCGTTTACGGACGAAAGATGACAACCGATGTGCAGCATGATTATGCCCAGTTGCCCTTCACGAATACGGGGATTTCTTCGTCGCCGCGGAGGCCGGTCACGGTCAGGTCATCGGTGCCGAACATGAAGTCCACATGGATGGCGGAATCGTTGCCGCCCAGAGCATCCACATCTTCGTTGGTCAGTGCAGCACCGTTCTTGATGCAGGTGGGATAACAGCTGCCCAGAGCCAGATGGCAGGAAGCGTTTTCATCGAACAGAGTATTGTAGAAGAAAATGCCGCTTTCGTAAATGGGAGATTTGCAGGGGACCAGAGCCACTTCGCCCAGAGAGCGGGCCCCTGCATCGGTATCCAGCAGATGGGACAGAACATCTTTACCCAGGGTGGCATCAAAATCCACCACCTTGCCGTTTTCGAAGGTGAAGCTCATGCCGTCGATCAGCTGACCGTTGTAATTCAGAGGCATAGAGCTCTTTACCACGCCGTTGATCTTCTTATTGTGCGGTGCGGTGAACACTTCTTCCGTGGGCATATTGGCCACGAAAGGCTGGTGGGCACCGTTGGAACGTTCTTCGCCGCCCAGCCCCCAGATGTGATCATCGGCAAGACCTACGGTCAGATCGGTACCGAGACCGGTGGTGACCCGCAGTGCATCGAACTTCTGCTCGGTCAGCCACTTGGCCCGTTCCTGCAGCTTGGCCAGATGATCTTCCCAGGCCTTTACAGGGTCTTCTTCGTAAAGACGAACAGCCTTGAAAATAGCATCGTAGAGGCGGTCCATGGCTTCCTCTGCGGTGCAGCCGGGGAATACTTTCTTGGCCCACTTTTCCGTAGGCAGTGCCACGATGCTCCAGGAAACGCGGTTGCAGCTCACATTGTCACCATGGCGCTTAATGGCCTTTCTGCGGGCCGTCTGTGCCATGGCGATCCGTTCTGCGGGAACGCCGGCAAAGGCATCCGGATCATCGGAGTCGATGTACAGATAGGCAAAATCCTGATCGTCCTGATAATCTGCCTTGTCCACGTACCACTGGGGAATGGTGGTCAGGTATTCTTCGGTGCTGTTCAGGTACCGGAGGCGGGCAGATTCTTCATCGGTCCAGTCCATTTCCACACCGGCAGCTCCGGCTTCATAGGCGGCCTTAGCGCACATGCGGGCGAATTCCGCACAGGCGAGTTCCGCATTGATGATCACCTTCTGGCCTTTCTGCAGATTGATGCCGGTCCGTACGGCAAGACGGGCGTATTTTTCAAGCAATTCTTTGGTTGCGATCATGGTTCTCCCTCCTGATTATCTGTTTTTATTCAGTTTCTTCATCTTTTTCATTTTCTTTTTCTGGTTGGGATGCAGCCCCAGCTTTTTGGCTTCTTCCGCTTCGATCTCCGCAAGCCGCTCCTCCATCTTTTTCTTCTGCTTCCGTTTTGCACGGGTATAGATATAGACGATGATGAAAATGGCATTGAAGATCATGGACAGCATGAAGACCAGATATCCCAGAATGATGAAATACCCATCCTCCATGCCGAAAACGAGGGACAGGATGGTGATGACCATCATGATAAAAGGAATGATCAGGCCCAGCCAGACATTCTCTTTTGCGGACAGCTTCCGCTGCAGCTGGAACCCGACAAGCAGTACGATGGTTGCGATCAGAACGAGAAGAAATTCATTCATGTGGGTAACTCTCCTTATTTTGTGATAATGATGCCGCCTCCCAGCACCCGGTCTCCGTCATAGAGGACCAGGGACTGACCCGGCGCAGGGGCTCTCTGCGGCTGTTCAAAGGTGACCAGAAGGCGGTCTTTGCAGCCGCTCTCCCCTGCATTTTCAGCCGTTTCTGCCGGTTTTACGAAGGCCTGGGCAGCCGGTGCGAGATACCGAACTTTCCCTTGGGCTCCAAATGCTTTACCATAACATTTTTCAGTAATCTTTATATCTTCGATCAGTACATCCCGGCGGAACAGGTCCTGATTCTCGCCCAGGATGACCCGGTTGTTCTCGCTGTCCAGTTCCACAACGAACATGGGCTTCCCAAGAGCGACTCCCAGGCCCTTTCTCTGGCCGATGGTGTAGTGGACAAGGCCTTTATGACGGCCCAGCACATTGCCCTCCCGGTCTGTAAACTCTCCGGGAACGGCTTTTACTCCCTGGCGCTGCAGATAGTCCGCATACTCCGTATCATCGGGCAGGAAACAGATCTCCTGGCTGTCCGGCTGCTCGGCGTTGCTGATCGCTTCCTCCCGCAGCATGGCCCGGATCTCTTCTTTGCTTTCAAACTGCCCCAGCGGCAGGATCAGGCGGGACAGCACCTCCTGCCCCAAGCGATACAGCATATAGGACTGATCTTTTTTCAGATTGCGGGCGCGGTAAACCGCGTAGCAGTCTTCCTCCGCAAGGTATTTCACCTGTGCGTAATGACCGGTGGCAATGTATTCTGCACCGATCTCATCCGCCCCGTCGATCAGGGTAGCGAACTTGATGGCAGGATTGCAGCGGATGCAGGGGTTGGGCGTCTTCCCCGAGGCATAGCAAGCGCAGAAATCGCCGATTACAGCCTCTTTGAACGCCTCGGATACATCTTTGTACAGGAAATCGATTCCCACTTCCTCCGCCCGTTTTTTGGCCTCTTCCGCTGCTGCGGTGGGTCCGGGCACAACATCAAAAAAGAGCCCAGTTACCTGAAGCCCCTTTTCTTTTAACAGCAAAGCAGCGGCCGTGCTGTCCACACCGCCGCTGAAGCCCAGAACTACCTTCTGTTTATTCCTCTTCACAACCATGGTCGATATCTTCCACGGTGGGGTCATAGCCCTTCAGGCCTTCCAGTTCCAGACCGTGTTCCTGAGCATAATTGTAAATTGCTCTCTTGATGGCCTGCTCGGAAAGCATGGAGCAGTGGAGTTTGGGACCGGGCAGACCGCCCAGTTCGTCTACGAAATTCTGGTTGGTCAGAGCCAGTGCTTCTTCCAGAGTCTTGCCCTTTACCATGTCGGTTGCAACGCTGGAGGATGCGATGGCGCTGCCGCAGCCGAAGGTTCTGAACTTGGCATCAACGATGATGCCGTCTTCGATCTTCAGATAGATCTGCATCAGGTCGCCGCATACGGGGCTGCCGAATTCACCGACTGCAGAGGGGTTTTCCATGTCACCTGCATTGTGAGGGTGCATGAAATGTTCCATTACTTTATCATTGTACATTGCCATGGGAATGTCTCCTTTCGAATCGAGCTTTCTCAATCTATTATTTTAACTGATTTTTGTTCTTATTTCAATGTTTTGCTGCGTTTTCTCCCGAAAACTCTATTTGTGGACCTGAGTGGTGCCGAACATGGGATGTTCTTCGTTGAAGGGAGAGAAGGAACGCAGAGTCTGTACCGTTCTTTCCAGGCAGTCCACCACATAGTCGAGATCGGCCTTGGTGGTGAAATCGCCGATGCTGAACCGCAGAGAACTGTAGATCTTTTCCGGGGGCAGGCCCATGGCTGCCAGCACGTGAGACGGTGCAAAGCTGCCGGAGGAGCAGGCGGAACCGGTGGAGATGTAAATGCCCTGCATATCCAGATACCCCAGAAGGGCTTCGCCTTCGATGAAATCGAAGATCATGTTTACGTTGCCGGGCAGACGATGTTCCATACCGCCGTTGACACGAACGTTGGAAATACGCTTCTGCACGTTTTCAATGAAGTAGTCGCGCAGTTCGGTGATGTGCTTGATGTGGTAGTCCAGATTTTCTTCTGCCATCTGGGCAGCCTTACCGAAGCCGATGATACCGGTCACATTTTCCGTACCGGCTCTTCTCTTGCTTTCCTGTGCACCGCCGTGCAGCAGGTTGGGCAGCACCAGACCCTTGCGGATATACAGTGCACCGATGCCCTTGGGAGCGTAGATCTTATGACCGGAGATGGACATCAGATCCACATCCAGATCTTTTACATCGATGGGCACGTTGGACAGAGCCTGTACCGCGTCGGTGTGGAACAGAACGTCATGCTTGTGAGCGATGGCGGCTGCTTCCTTAATGGGCAGAATGGCACCCATTTCGTTGTTGGCAAACATGATGGAGACCAGGATGGTGTCGGGACGAATGGCATTTTCCAGTTCTTCCAGGCTGATCTGACCTTCCGCATCGACGCCCAGGTAAGTAACCTCGTAGCCCTGCTTTTCCAGGTATTCGCAGGTGTGCAGGATGGCGTGGTGTTCGATCTTGGTGGTGATGATATGTTTACCCTTTGCCTTCTTCAGCTCTGCAACGCCTTTGAGAGCCCAGTCGTCTGCTTCGGTGCCGCAGGAAGTGAAATAGACTTCCTTGTCTGCTGCGCCGATGAGATGGGCGACATTGTGGCGGGCGGCTTCTACGCCGTCTCTGGCTTCAAAACCGGGGCCGTAAAGGCTGGAGGGGTTTCCGAATTTCATGGTGAAGTAAGGCAGCATTTCCGCCATAACTTCTGCTTTGACCGGCGTGGTAGCCGAATAATCCATATATACTTCTCTCAAAGTGGTGTCACTCCTTTTTCTTTTGGATACCGCAATTATTATACCAATAAAACCGGCTCATCAAACAGAAAAGTACAAAGAAACAGAGGAGTTTTTCGCGAAAAATGCAGTTTTTCTCACAGAACGGGTTCCAGCTGCGCCATGCGCATCTCCCCTCCCACTTCTTCCAGCACCAGATAGTAAAACACGGTTTCCCGTTCCAGCCCGTTCCCTGTCGAAAGCGTCCATTCCACCTGCATCCGGTAGGTTTCTTTCCCCGCGTAGGAATGGAGCCGTTCCAGCACCAGGATCCGCAGATCCTTCACCCGTTCCAGCCCTGCGTTCCCCTGCCGCCGGATCCCCTCCACATCCTGGCGCAGAAGGGGCTGTACCTCAATGGCAGACAAGGCATTTTCCGCTTCCTGCAGCGTCAGTTCCCCATAGCAGGCCTGCTCCATGAAAGCGGTGCGCTGCAGAAGAAGCTGCTGTACCGTATTCCAGGCTGTGCCTGACAGCAGAAAGCCGGAAAGCAGCAGCTGCAGGATCAAAAGCGAGCCGGTCAGGGCAAATAATTTCGGATAGTTTTTCATTGGTTTCACCTCAAACACATGGATTCGTTGACCCAAAGGGTCATTCCGTGAAACCGATTATAAAAGAAAAACAGCGGGAATCCTGTTGATTCCCGCTGTCAATTCGCAATTTTTTAATTCAATTTTTCTTTGATTTCGACTTTAACGCCCTTGGGCTTCACAACAGTTCCGTCCTTTTCCACGAAACGGATCTGATCCAGCTGTGCCCGCATATTGGCCCGGAAGCCTTTGATGTACTCCTGACGCAGGAAAGCCTGTTCTTCTTTTTCTTCCGGGGTCAAGCCCTCGTTCTTGGACTTATGGGCAAGTTCGTTGATCCGTTTGATCATTTCTTCCGTGATCATGGGTTCCTCCGTTTTTTCTTCCAAATTTGTTCAGTCGATTCCTGCAGCTTAGTTAGTATACCACTAACTGATTTTTCTTTCCAGTCTTAATTTGTCTGCGATGATGGCAATGAATTCCGAATTGGTGGGTTTCCCCTTATCGTTCTGCACCGTGTAGCCGAACAGGTGGTCGATGGTTTCGATCTTTCCCCGGTTCCAGGCCACTTCGATGGCATGACGGATGGCCCGTTCCACACGGCTGGGCGTGGTCCCGTTGATCTTGGCGATGGCCGGATACAGTTCTTTGGTCACCGCACCCAGAAGTTCCATATCGTCCACCACAAGGGCGATGGCGCTGCGCAAATACTGGTAACCTTTGATATGCGCGGGTACTCCCACCTCATGGATGATGCTGGTGATCTCCGCCTCCAGGTTTCCCCGTTCCGGATCCTCCCGCCGCAGGAAATTGCGGGAAGCCAGTGCTTTCGTCGGCTGTACGGCCGATTCCTTTCCGGCGATCTGCCGGATCCTTCTGGTCAGAAGACCGAAGTCAAAGGGCTTCACCACGTAATACTCCGCCCCCATATCCACCGCTTTTCTGGTGATGCTTTCCTGGCCCACCGCCGACAGCATGATCACCTTCGGCGCATCCTGTTCCAACGGCTGCAGGCGTTCCAAAACGCCCAGCCCGTCCAGATACGGCATTACCATATCCAGCACGAGCACATCCGGTTTCTCTTTTTCCACAGCCGCAACGGCCTGCAGACCATCCCCCGCCTTGAATACCACATCGATCTCCGGTGTTTCGTCGAAGAAATCCCCCAAAAGATCACAGAAATCCTTATTGTCGTCTGCGATTCCGACCCGAACTTTGTTCATCTGTCTCTCTTTTCTCTCATCCCTTGCGAAAGCCGTCATTCTGCAGCACAAACTCTGCTCTTATCATATATTCTGTCGAATCCTTTGACAAGATGGCTGCGCGCAGTTTTTTCCCACGACTTTCGACATTTTTCGACAAAAGGCGGCCCATGCCCCCTGCATTCGGGCCGCCCGTTGATTTTATGCCGGTTTATTTGCTGGTTTCTTCGATAAACAGATCGATCTGTGCCGTCACCATGGCAAGGCTGGTCCGCCAGAAATCCGGTTTGGTGAGATCGATACCGGCAAGCTTTGCCACGTTTTCCACCGTATCTACGGTGGTCGCCTTCAGGATATCCCGATACTTGGGCAGGAAGGCCTCCCCTTCTTCCAGATACTGTGCATAGAGCCCTGCGGCAAAGAGTCCGCCGAAGGCATAGGGGAAATTGTAATAGCTCAGATACGGTCTGTAGTAATGGCCTTTGCAAGCCCACATATACGGGTGGAGCCACTCCGGATCCAGACCGTCGCCATAGGCTTCCTTCTGGGCACGCAGCATGATGTCTTCCAGATCTTCGGAGAAGAGGAATTCGTTCTTTCTGCGGCGGAACACTTCGTCTTCAAAGAGGAAGCGGCTGTAAATATCCACGATGATCTGGGTCCAGTTGTGGAGCTGGCTTTCCACCAAAGCAACCTTGGCTTCCCCTTCCGCATTGCGGATGGCGTCGTTGGTGATCACCAGTTCATTGAAGGTGGATGCAGTCTCTGCTACGGGCATGGTATAGGAAGTATTCAGCGGACGATGGTTCTGGATCTGCTGACCATGATACGCATGGCCCAGTTCGTGGGCCAGAGTGACCACGGAACCGAAGGAACCGGAGTAATTGGTCATGACACGGCTTTCCCCGATGTAAGGCAGGTTGTTGCAGAAGGCGCCGCCGCGTTTACCGGGGCGGGAATAGAAATCGATCCATTCTTCCTTGAAGGCACGGTCCATCATGGCACCCAGGTCCGGCGCGAATGCGGTGAACCGCTCCACCAGATACTTGTGCGCTTCTTCCGGCGTATAACTGATACCGTCCGCCTTACCCATAGGTGCCAGCACGTCGAACCAGGGCATCCCGTTTTCATGGCCCAGAAGCTTAGCTTTGTGCTTCAGATACGCTCTGAATTTAGGCAGTGCCTCACGGACGGCCTGCCACAGAGCATCCAGGGTTTCACGGCTCATGCGGGACTGCACCAGAGTCAGTTCCAGCGCATCGGAGTAGCCGCGAAGTTCGGCTTCCAGGTTCACCTGGGCTTTGATGCTGTTCAGGGCAAAGGCCAGAGGGTCTTTGATCTTCTTATAGCTTGCCAGTTCTGCCAGGAATGCGCTCTTGCGCTCTTCCGCGTCACTGCTGTCCGCAAAGCCGCGGATCCCGGCCTGGGTGGTAACACCATCCTTGTATTCCACTTCCACGGTGGAGGTCAAATGGGTCATCAGATCCTCCCAGGATTTCCCGCCGGACAGGTTCATGCGGGCGAACACAGCCTCCGCTTCGTCCCCCATCTTGTGGGAAACGCTGTTCTTTACTTCGGAGAAATAGAACTTGTACTGGCGCAGCAGTTCATCGCTTTCCAGCACTTCCTCCAAATTTTCCAACGTTCCTGCGAACTTCTGGAAGGCCACGGTTTCCTTGGTGGCGGAAGCGGTCATCCCCTGCACCTTCATCAGCATGGCAGAGGCTTCACTGTCGGAGCTGTTGGTGGATTTCCGCAGGAAGCAGAAGGTTCCCATGCGCTTGGAAAGAACCTGCATTTCTTCCGCAAGTTCCATAACGGAGCGCAGACCTTCCGCCGCCTTTTCTTTCGAAAGTGAGGCTACCGCCTGTTTGTAGGCAGCGATCACTTCTTCCAGACGGGAAAGATCCCGCTGCAGATTGGGATCGTCCATCCCCAGATAAAGCGAGTTCAGCGACCATTCATTGTACATTTTTTCGTTTCCTCCTTTGCAGTTCGGCATTCGTCAGGAGCGTATTTTTCCGCGATCGTTATTACCGTAAATCTTTTTCCAGAGCGAGATAATTATGACCGAAGGCGAAGCACTCCGCCTGTTTTGTGTATCCCAGTTTTTCGTAAGTACGGACAGCCGGCAGATTTTCGGGAGCTGCCAGAATGTGGATCCATTTGCCGCCCCGCTGCCGGATGATGGTTTCCACACCGTTCACCAGCTTGGCTGCAAGGCCCTTTCCCTGAAGCTCCGGTGCAACGGCCACCCGGGCAAATTCAAAGGCATTTTCTGTTTCGGACCATAGTTCCAGATCATCCAGTTCGTTTTCGGGAAGGATGGAAATGGCACCGGCGATGCGTCCTTCTTCTTCCAGAACGAAGAGATTGCCCGTTTCAAAATCATGCTCCAGCTCCGCATTTCCCGGGTAATCCTCTTCCCAGACACAGAACGCCGTTCCTTTGACAGTGCCGTAAAGAGCAAAAATCTGCTGTTTTTCCCCTTCCTTCGCCGGCCGGAAATTCAGTTTTTCTTCCATGCTCCGCGCCGTGCAGCAGGCCCAGCTTCCTTTGTGGCTGCGGAACAGCCAGCACCCGAAGCCGATGCCGAGAACGGTCTGGACAACGGCGATCACAAGACTTCCGGTCGCATCCGGACTTACCGCAAAAATGCTGGTACTGTTGATGAACGCATGGGAAATGATGCAGGGCCAGATGCTCCCGCAAGTACAGAAAACGGCGATATAGCAGAAGCCGATGGCGGAGGCATAGACAAGCTGCAGAAGCGTCTCAAAAAGGGGAGCCCCCAAGAGCAGATTGACCGCATGGCCCATGCCGAAGGTGACCGCAGCTACGATCACCGCAGATTTCGCGCGGACCCCGCCCATGGCCTGGAACAGCAAGCCCCGGAAGATCACTTCTTCCAGGAAGCCCACAAAGCACATGCTGAGTATGTACAGCACCGTCTCCGTAAGATCGGTGTTGATGGCAAGACCGTTCCAGAAGTTGACGGTGGAAATCAGCACAAGGGGCAGGAAATACAAAAGCCCCTTCCCGTTTCCTTTCAGCCGGCAGAGACCGACGTATTCCTCCAGACTCTCCTTGCGGATAAAAATCCAGAGTACACCGGTCAGTACCGCGCCGACGATCACCGTCAAAAGCTTCGGGACTCCAAGTTCTTCGGACAGCGAATCCGCATTGCCAAAGCCGAGAACGTAGAGACAGATCCAAAGCACCGCGAACCAGATTTCGCTTTTCGCAAATAGTTTTTTCATGGATGCACCACCTCGATCGCGACGTTCCGGGCCGTTTTATACCAGACGCACGGTTTCCCGGGCAATGGTCAGTTCTTCGTTGGTGGGGATCACCATGGTCACTACCTTTGCCCCTTCGTCGGAAAGGATCACTTCTTCGCCGCGGATCTTGTTCCGTTCGGGATCGATATTGGTGCCGAGGAATTCGATGTATTCCGCGATCAGCGCACGAACCTCCGCATTGTTTTCACCGGCACCGGCTGTGAAGACGATCACATCGACCCCCTTCATGGCTGCGGCGTACGCACCGATGTATTTGCCCACGCGGTAAGCATAAGCGTCCAGTGCATCCTGTGCGGTCTGATTTCCTGCAGCACCGGCATCCACCAGGTCGCGGAAGTCGTTGGAGGTACCGTCGGAAAGACCCAGAACACCGGACTTTTTATTCAGAATATCCACCACCTGGGCGGCGGTCAGATTCTCTTTTTCAGCCAGGAAGGAAACGATGGCGGGGTCAAGGTCACCGCTTCTGGTGCCCATGATCAGACCTTCCAGAGGAGTCATGCCCATGGAGGTATCCACGGATTCCCCGTTCTTCACTGCGGAAATGGAGGCGCCGTTGCCCAGATGGCAAACGATGATCTTCAGGTCCTTGCGGTCTTTGCCCAGGATCTCAGCGGCACGCCGGGATACGAAATCGTGGCTGGTGCCGTGGAAGCCATAGCGTCTGATCTTGTATTTCCGGTAATATTCGTAAGGGATGCCGTAGAGATAGGCCTTTCTGGGCATGGTCTGATGGAAAGCGGTATCGAATACGGCTACCATAGGCACGCCGGGCATGATTTCCTGGCAGGAACGGACCCCGATCAGGTTTGCAGGATTATGGAGAGGTGCCAGATCGCTTACGGCCTCGATGGAACGGATCACCTCTTCGGTGATCACCACAGAACCGGTAAAGGTTTCGCCGCCGTGAGCCACCCTGTGACCGACGGCATCGATTTCATCCAGAGATTTGATCACGCCGACAGCTGCATCGGTCAGTTTGGCGATCACCAGTTTTACCGCCGCGGTATGATCCGGCAATTCGGCCGCTTCTTTTACCTTTGCTGCGCCGGCAGGCTGATGAGCAATGTTGCTTCCTTCCATGCCGATGCGTTCACAGACACCCTTGGCCAATACATTTTCGGTGGTGCTATCGATCAGCTGATACTTCAGAGAAGAGCTGCCGCAGTTCAGAACTAATATTTTCATAAGGTACCTCCTGTTGCTTCATTTGTTGGATTCATTTGTGTTTTGTCAGGTATCTTTTCCGTGCAGATACTCTTGCACTCACCTCTATTTATAGCACAGAGAAGCACAAAATGACAGGGGCAATTTACGAGGAACCCGGTTTATGCTGCTGCGGCCAGCATGTGTTTGATTTTATCCCGCGGCGGCCAGCATGTGTTCAATGAAGATGCCGTAACCGCGGGTGGGGTCGTTCACAAACACATGTGTCACCGCCCCGATGATCTTGCCGTCCTGCAAGATGGGGCTTCCGCTCATGCCCTGCACGATCCCTCCCGTCGCTTCCAGAAGTTCCGGATCCGTGATGCGGATCACCATGCTTTTGGTGTCCACCCGGTTCTGACGGGTCACCTTCTCGATCTGCACTTCATACTCCTTCAGCACATTGCCTTCCAGAGTGGTCAGAATGGTGGCCTTTCCGGTGTGGATCTCCTGCTGATACCCCACAGACAAGGGCTCCGGATAAAGAGGATTCTCCGTGATCCTGCAGTTTTCCGCGTCCAGCACCTGGCCGAAAATCCCGTAGGCTGTATTGGAGGTCAGTTTTCCCAAAGCCGCATCTTCTTCATAGAAAACACCGCGGATGGCTCCGGGCTCCCCTGCTGTTCCCTGGCGCACGGACTGTACCCGGGCATTGACCAGGATGCCGGAGCGCACCGGCAGGATATCCGCCGTATCCGGGTCGGTGATGGCATGTCCCAACGCGCCGAATACGCCGTCAGCAGGTGAATAAAATGTCAGGGTCCCCAGGCCCGCCGTCTGGTTCCGGACCCAGATCCCCAGCTTATACTGCCCGTCCGATGCGGCCAGAGCCGGCATCACCTCCAGGGTGATCACTTCATTTTTTCGCCGCAGCTTTACGTCTACAGGATCGCCGCTGCTGTGCACAAGTTCCCGCACATCCTCCGCGCTGTCCACCGGTTCCCCGTTGATCTCCAGAACGGAATCACCGATCTCAAGGCCCGCTTTCAGGCCGGGGTTGATTTTGCTGCCGTTCTCGGTTTCGATCTCTTCCAGACCTACCACCAGTACGCCTTTCACATCCATGCGAACCCCCACCGCGTATCCGCCGGGCACCAGCTGCGGTTCCGGCAAAACAGAAATGGTCACCGCCTTCAGCGGCAGATGCAGCACCTTGGTTTCATCCGCAAAAACGTTGATCTGATCCGGCACCCAAAGAAGCAAGGCACCTGCCGCCGCTGCCAGCGAAAGCAGCGCCCCGCCCAGGAAAAGGCCGCAGGACCTCCAGAAAGATCGTTTACGCTCCATCTTCGGTCACCTCAGCTTTCAAAATCCTGCAGGAAGCTCTGCAGTTCCTCTTCCGTCTTTTTCCGGATCCCCTTCTGCAAAAGCGCCTGGTCCTCCGGTGTCAAAAGATCAAAGGGGATCTCCGTGTTCCGCTGAAAGATCTGCTGCAGATCTTCAGTGCAGTAAAACAGCTTAACCACACCCTCCTCTGCCTGCACCAGATAATAGGGCAGTTGCAGGCCCTCTCCGTTTTCATCCGCTCCGCTCTCATCCGCGGAAGCAGCCGGATCCTTTTGCTGTAAACCGCTGGTTGGAATATCCTCCCGGTCCTCCGGACCGTTTTGCAGTCCCGTATCACCGGACCTCCTGTCGCTTCCTTCACCGTACCCCGCATCAAGACTTCCGCTGTAAATGGGCGGATCCGTCTGCTGCGGCTCCTCGCCCTGAAATGCGAATACAACTGCAGCGACTGCGAGCACAGCAAAAATGCCGGCAGCCTTACCGACCCATCTATGTTTTTTTCTTCGCTCAAACATACTATCACCTCGATGATAGTGTGAACAAAGACTGCAGAAATCATTCGACGGTGATGGAATCCTTTAGTTTAGCAAAGGTTTTTTCACCGATCCCGCTGACGTTCATCAAAGATTCGATGGTTTTGAAACCGCCTGCCTTTCGCCGGTAATCGATGATCTTTGCCGCCGTGGAGGGACCGATGCCCGGCAAACTTTCCAGCTGCGCAGAAGTAGCCGTATTCAGGTTGACTTTTGCAGTTTGGATTTCTCCGGTCCCTTCCGCCCCCTGCTGGTTTTTGCTTTCGGTCTCTGTGCCCTGTTCTGTCACGACGGAGGAAGAACCCGGCTTTGTGACCCCACTGAAAATCACACCGGCCTTTGTTCCGGCGGAAGTTTCCTGTTTGGTGGGAATATAGATTTTCAAACCGTCCTCCAGAAAGGCTGCCTGGTTCAGATCCCTGGCATCCGCATGTTCCAGAAGCCCGCCTGCCGCATCGATCAGCTGATAGACACGGCTTTCCGGAGGTAATTCATAGATGCCCGGCGATTGCACCGCACCGTCGATGTGCAGGATCCACCGTTTTTCGTTTTCCGAACCGTTCTCCGGTTCCTCACCGGCACCGGAACCGTCGGCGGCATCGCTTCCGTGGACGGTATCCGCCAGCAGAAACGTCCCTTCTGTGCGCTCCACCCAGTATCCGTCGCCGGCGGTCTCGTAACGCACAAAGTAGATGGTGACCGTCGCCGCACAGAGCAGTATGCCGCAGATCAGCTTCACCAGCCTCTTTCGATCCGTTTGCAGCAGCCGGATCTGCTTTCGCAGCTTCTCTTTTGTTTTCTTCCAGACTCCTTTTACTTCCCTTTTGATTCTTTGCAGCACCGGATGCACCTCCTTTTTCGGTATCCAGATTATACCATTTTTATTTGGTTTCTGTCAATTATTGGTTGTAAATATTTTCCACATTCCTGCAAAGAAAAAGCATGGATCGCTCCATGCTTTTTCAACCCCTTTCCCGGGGGTCATTTTTATGCGGTTTCAATTACGCTCTGCGTTCTTCCGCGAAATTAGGCTTCCGCAGCGTTTTTCTCTGCTGCCTTTGCAGCTTCCTTTGCCGCGGCCCGAAGCTCTGCCCGCTTGGCATTCAGTTCTGCCTCTTCCATGAAATAGAGTTCGGTACGAACTGCGGTAAACATGGTTTTATCGAAGGGCAGCCCCGCAAAACTGCAGAACGCCTGCAGCAGATGCTCCGGATTCAGGTTGGCACCGCTGCCGGAAGCCACCACAGCCTTGAACTGCAGTTCTCCCGCTTTTACGGAAATCCCGCTGATTTCACAGTCTTCGGCCACTTCGCCCACATATTCCAGACTGTGGATCATGTTTCGGATCTCCACCTCGCCGGGTTTCTTGGTCTTTTTGATGCGCTTTACAGCCAGAATGGACTCCTGGGCCAGGAAGGCTTCTGCAAGAGCCTTGACATCGCCGGTCCAGCCTTCCGGCTTTTCCAGGTAAAGATCGTAGGCACCCCGTTCGGCCAGTGCGGCCAGGGTACGGTAGTTGATCCCATCCTCCCGCATCGGAAGCGGACGGCATTCGGAAACCGCCACACCGGGAGGCAGCAGCGCATTCAGCTCCGCAGGCACAGCGGCAGGGTCCAGAGGATGGGCCGGATCCACTTCAAAATCCAGGTATTCCCGCAGGCCTGCATACCCCAGGGACAGGGGCTGCGCAAAGCACATCTTGGGATGCGGATTGAAGCCGGAAGAATATTTGATATTGTAACGGGCGCGCTTAAATGCCCGCTGGAACAGGCGCATCAGGTCCAGGTGAGAGATGAAGCGCAGATTGCCTTCCTTGGAGAAGATCAGACAGTAACGGCTCATGCTTCCACCTCCTTCTTTTTGCCCAGAACGCCGGCCTGCTTGCAGACGGTGTAGCGGTTGATGCCGCAGTTCTGGCAGTTATGACGGCAGTCGGGAATGGTGGCGGCCTGCTGAGACCGTTCCCATTCCTTCTTCAGGAACTCTTTGGAAAGGCCGCTGTCGATGATATCCCAGGGAAGGGGCTTTTCGGCGGTGGGGTCGGAGTAATAGGCGTAGCGATCCGCATCGATGCCGCTTTCCGCAATGGCATCCAGCCAGCGCCGGTAACTGAAATGTTCTCTCCAGCTATCGAATTTGCAGCCTGCCTTGAAAGCGGATTCCAGAATATAAGAGGCTCTTCTGTCCCCTCTTGCCAGCACCGCTTCGATGTGGCTGGATTCGCTGCCGTGGTACTGCAGGAAGCAGCCCTTCAGGCGGCGGAACTTTTCTTCCAGAACTTTATGCTTCCGGGTGAATTCCTCGGGTCTGTCCTGCGGGAACCACTGGAAGGGCGTATGGGGCTTGGGTACGAAGTTGGATACGCTGGCGGTGATGGTGAACTTGCCGCACTTCCGGACACCGGTATGCTCGAAATACAGTTCCATGATGTTGCGGGCAATGCCGGCGATGCCCGCCAGGTCTTCATCGGTTTCGGTGGGAAGGCCGTCCATAAAGTACAGCTTAACGCCGGTCCAGCCCAGTTCGATGGCCTGTTTCATGGAGCCGTAGATATTTTCTTCGGTGATGTTCTTGTTGATCACGTCGCGAAGACGCTGGGTACCGGCTTCGGGAGCGAAGGTCAGACCGGTCTTTTTATATCCCTGGATCTCTTCCATGACCTTGAAAGAGAAAGAATCCAGACGCAGGGACGGCAAAGACAGAGCCACATTGTTTTTGCGGCAGTTTTCCATCAGTTCGGTGACCAGAGGCTCGATCTCGGAGTGGTCGCTGGTGGAAAGGCTCAGCAGAGACACTTCATCGTGACCGGTATTGGCCAGCTGCTGGTTCACCAGGCTGACCAGGGTATCCTTGGAGCGTTCGCGGACGGGACGGTAGATCATGCCCGCCTGGCAGAACCGGCAGCCGCGGGTGCAGCCACGGAAAATTTCCACCACGGAACGGTCGTGGACCACTTCGATGAGGGGTACCAGAGGCTTCACGGGGAAGCGGGTCTCTTCCAGGTCCTGAACCATGTTCTTACGGACGCGGTCGGGAGCACCCTCCCAGAGCTTGTCCATGCCCAGGAAATCGCCGGTTTCCGCATCGTAGCGGGCTTCGTAGAAAGCGGGTACGTAGACACCGGAAACCTTGGAGACTGCCTTCAGGAACTCTTCTTTTGCGCCTCCGGAGGCCTTCCATTCCTTATGGACTCTGCAGACTTCCTGCAAAGTCCCTTCACCGTCACCGATCATGAAGAAGTCTACGAAATCGGCCAGAGGTTCCGGGTTGAAGGCACAGGGACCACCGGCAGCCACGAAGGGATAATCCTCCCCTCTTTCCTTGCTGCGAAAGGGAATGCCGGCAAGATCCAGCATATTCAGGATATTGGTGTAGGAAAGCTCGTACTGCAGGGTAAAGCCCAGGATATCCATTTCCCGGACGGGTGTGCAGGTTTCCAGGGTGAACAACGGCAGACTCCGTTCCCGCATGAGGGCTTCCATGTCGTCGTCGGGGGCGAAGATGCGCTCGCAGTACACATCGTTTTCTGCGTTCAGAAGATCGTAGATGATCTGCAGGCCCAGATAGGACATGCCGATCTCGTATTTATCGGGGAAGGCAAAGCCGAAACGGGTGGAAACTTTGTCGGGATCCTTTACAGCCATGTTCAGTTCGCCGCCCATGTAGCGTCCGGGCTTCTCCACCAGGGGAAGCAGACGGGCAACCTGTTCTTTGATCGTCATATGTATCATACCTTTCCGGCGTCACTGCAGAGCGGCATATCGCCAGAGGGATTCTGCCGTGCGGAGGAACGCCTGCTGTCTCTCTTCTCTTGCCACCAGAAACAGGCGGATGCCCGCTGCGGAGATCAAGAGATCAGCCTTATTGTATTGTACCAAAAAGATGCCTAAAAGAAAGAGGAAAAACGCAAAAAGAACAGAAAAATACCAGGAGATGCGGCCCGCCCTCCCCTGTCCGAAGAAAAACACCAGATAAACGGAAAGTGCCTTTCCGCCGTCCAGAGGCCAGAGCGGCAGAAGATTGAACAGCGCCAGAGATAAATTGATCCAAAAAGCGGGAAACAGCCAGTCGGCGGTCAGCCCATGCTCCAGACCGGCGGCATTCCGCTGCAGGATCCAGAGCCAAAGGAGCAGCGCCAGCGCCAGGTTGCAGAACGGCCCCGCAAGGTGCAGCACCAATTCCTTGTATGGCTTCAAAAAGCCTTCCTTCAGGGTCAGTGCTCCGCCGAAAAAACCAAAGGTAACGGCGGCCGGCGAATAGCCCAAAAGCAGAGCAGCAGCCAGGTGTCCGCCTTCATGGATCGCAGAAAACAGAACAGCCAGCAGGGCTTCCCGCCCCCACCCCAAGGCGGTCAGCAGCAGAAGCAACGCCGGCACAGCCGCAGAAATATGCAGAAGGAAGCCCTTCATTTCATGTACTCCAGCGGATCCACCGATGTTCCGTCCATGGTCAGGGCAAAAAACAGATCCCCGGAGACAGCGGCGATCAGCTGCCCTTTTTTCACCTTATCCAAAGGCCTTGTATACACCGTCCCCGTTCCCTGATAATCGGTGTAGGCTTCATCTCCGTGAGAAATGCGGATCAGAAAGGTACCGTCCCCCAGATCCAGCGTTTCCGTCACCGTTCCGCCCGCCGCCGCATAGACCTGCAATTCCCCTTCTTCCGCCGTATAGACCAGCATTTTCCCCCTTTGGGTGCCATCCGCATTGGCAGAGGCCGCCAAAACGGGTTCGCCATCCGAGGGCGCATGGATCCGCAGTTCACCCAGGTCACCGATGGCGGCCAGAAGCTGCGTTCCACCGGTCCGGACGCGATTCCATGCGGTTTTCACCCCGGTTTGGAGATCCTGCAGTGTGTAATTCCGGGTCAGTGCCGTTTCCACAGCATCGTAGGCAGTCGCCGCAGCCGGTGTTCTCTGCAGGGTCAGAACCGCCAGAAGCAGCAGACCACAGATCAGAAGCTGGACCCCGAATACCTGTTTGGGGTCCAGCGGCGGCCGCTGCGTTCCCCGCACTTTTTTTCTTCCTCCAGCACCCGTTCGTTTCCGCACCTGCCTTCTGTTCATGACATCCTCCTTTATCGGTTTTGCCCTTGCAATCCCCAGGGGGGCAACCCCTTATTTCTCTCATTCTATGCGGTTTCAGGAGGCTTCATGTCCTTCTTTTTCCACCGGGATTTTCACAGGTTTTCCACAGAAGAAAAGTTATCCACAAGGTTTTCCACAAGCTCTTTTTGTCTCTTTCCTCCACGCATTCAGAGGTGTGTATATTTATTCATTCACCTCGCCATTGACAGACCGATGCGCAAGATGTTATAGTTAACAATATATTTAACACCAGTTTTAGTACGATCCACCATTCTACATAAAAAGGAGAATCCCTCTATGACGTATGCAGAAATGCTGCAGCAGATCATCGACGAAAGCCAGCTCTCCCTGCGCCAGATCGCAGGCCGCTGCGCCGGTCTCAATCTGAACATTACGCCGTCCTACATTTCGCAGCTGAAGAACGGCAAGCTCCCTCCCCCGTCGGAGGAAGTGTCCCTGACCCTGGCAAAAGCCTGCGGTTCCAAGAACCAGGCCCAGCTGGTATTCCAGGGCTATCTGGAAAAAGCCCCTTCTCTGGTGAAGGAATATATGCTGGCTTCTTCTTCCGTGAACAAAGCTCTGTTGGAATCCCTGTGCAACCTGTCCGGAAACGATTCCTTTAAAGAAATGGAAGCATCCCTGAAGCAGCTGGATATTCTGGCCACTTTGGATCTTTCCTCCAAGTTTTTGGATCCGGAAAGCGGCGGCAGCCTGAACAATCTGGTCCGCGACATCATCACCGCCTGCGGCGGCCCTGTGGAAGCAGACGTGCACGGTGACCAGATGACCCTGTTCCTCAGCGACAATTCCATGAATCCGCTGATCCCCATCCATTCCTTCGTTTACATCATGCCCACCAAGACAGAGCTTCTGAAGGACCGGGACGTGATCGCCTTCTATCCCGACAATCGCCGCACCCCCACCCTGCGCCGCTATTTTAAGATCCGCGGCAAGATCCTGCTGGTGCCCGAAGACAAAGATTACGAAACCTTCTTTTACGATTCCATCGACGAGATCCAGTATCTCGGCAAAGTTCTTTCTTATAAAGTTGACCTGTAACACAAATTTGCGCCGCGTAAGCGGCGCATCTGTTTGCTATTTGAAAGTAAAGTAAAAAACACCATGAACACTTCTAAAAAATCCGACTTGAACGTTTTTGCATTTTGGAAAGCCCAGAAGTCTCCCTGGAAAGTCACGGTGGCCCGTGTTTCCCTGGAACGTCTGGGTTATAAAATGATCCTGCCCTATCTTTCCCTGTACGTGGTTCTGATGGGTGCCACCAAGACCCAGCTGGGCCTTGTCACCAGCCTTGGCCTGGTTGTCGCCGGCCTCATGGGCCCCTTCCTGGGTCAGCACATCGACCGCCACGGTCCCAAGAAAATGTATATTTTCGGCATCTGCGTCCTGATCGCCGGTTATATCGCCTTCGCCCAGGCTCCCATCTGGCAGATCGCCGCTCTGGGCATGTTCCTGCACCAAATGGGCCAGACCCTCAGCGGACAGAGCTGTTCCAACATCTGCGGCAACTGCCTGGCCAACTGCGACCGAGCCAAGGGCATGCTGGTCTGCGAAACCTTCGCCGCCGGCGTTCTGGGCATGATCGGCCCCATGATCTCCGCCTGGGTGCTGCTGAACTTCGTAAAAGTTGTGGGTACCCCCACCGACCCGGAGCAGATCCGTCCCCTGTTCTACATCACCCTGGCCTTCACCGCCATTTCCCTGCTGATCATCGTTTTCAAGCTGGATGTGCACACCTGGGGCACTCACCAGAAAAAGCGTCACAACATCTTTAAAGACGGTCTCGCCATCCTGAAGGCCGAAAAGAACTGCATCAAGTGGCTGGGTGCAAAAGCCGTGGGCAACCTGCCCAGCGCTCTGGTCATCCCCTATCTGCAGCTTTACGCCGCTGAAATCAAGGGGGCAAGCACTGCCACCCTGGCAGCCATGACCACTGCCGCCGCCCTCACTTCCGTTCTCTGCGGCTATTTCGCCGGCGTTCTCAGCGACCGCCTGGGACGCAAAAAAGTGCTGTTCACCGTGGTTTCTCTCTATGCCATCGGCCTGATCATTTTGATCACCTGCAGCAGCCCCGCAGCGTTGATCATCGTCGGTGCCCTCACCGGCTTCCAGGAAATCGGCGGCACCATCTCCGCCTCCATCCAGCACGAACTGGTCCCCAACCGGATCCGCGGCCGCTGGAGCGGTGTCAACAGCTTCACCACCTCCATGGTCAGCGCCGGTATGGCAGCCGTCAGCGGACTCATTTACGAAAACATGGGACCCCACTGGGTCTTCCTGATCTACATCCTCTGCGAACTGCTGATCCGCCTGCCCCTGATGCTCTCCATTCCCGAGACCCTCAGCCGCCCCGTGGACGAAGAAAAGTTCAGCGCCCTGGATGCTTAGCAGTTTGCCAGCACAGCCAAAACAAATACGAAGAAAAAGAACAAACCCATAATAGTACCTCCTTAACCGTTACCGCAGTTCTGCCACCCAGCGGAACAGGAAATATACCAGCATGATGCAGAGAACCGGCCAGCCGAAATCGGTGATGAACTTTGCCGCGAGATCGATATACGCAAGTGCCATTTGATTTACCTCCTTGGGGATCGTTTTCTTTGTTTCTCTGGTTATAAGGTATCATGTGAGGTGTACCATAAAACGGACTTACGTATTCGTACATAACAAAAGACCGCCCTGTCATCGGGCGGTCTTTTTTCGTCAAAGTGAAAGTTACCGGTGGATGTATAGCCTTGTCTTGTGGGGTTCACCGTCCCCCTGCGCCATACAAAAGAATTCCCATCCGTATCGTTCATAGAAACCAACGTGGTCGGTGACCAAATACACAGGAGAAATGCCTTTTGCGCGCAAATCTTCCACTGCCATATTCAGCAAAGTGCCTGAAATTCCCTGGCGGCGGAACTCTTCTTCCGTATAAACGGCGCAAACATTGGGAGTCAGGTCCTTTCTGTCATGAAAATCGTTTTCGATGACGCCAAGGCCGCCAACGATCCGATCGCCGTTCAGGCACAGATACCAGCCGTATTCCGTTTTGTTCTGCAGGTATGCCTTCATGCATTCCAGATAGGCTTCCGTAGGAACGCCCCATTTGCTGTGAAACCATTCGGCTGCAGGAAGCATCCATTGAGGAACTTCTCTCAGGGTAAGATATTGATACTTTGCCATTATTTCTCCTTTTGGAAACTGTTATTTGCTTAAGTATTCCAGAACGGTTTCCGGATCCGGCACACTGGAGATCCCGCCGGGCTTTGTAGTGGAAAGTCCGGCTGCGGTGCAGGCGAAACGGACGATTTCTTCCAGGTCCGCCCGTTCCAGCTCTTCCGGAGCTTTTCCGCACTGCAAGAGCCGGGCGACAGCACTGCCGCCGAAAATATCGCCGGCACCTGTGGTATCCAGAACAGTGATCCCGGAGAGCGCAGGTACGTGGCCGCTGCAGTTGCGGTTCCGATAATAGCAGCCATCGGCACCACAGGTCACAAAAACCAGTTTACAACCGAATTCCTTCCGGATCTTTTCTGCCCCTTCTTCCGGGCTGCAGGCAAACAGAACGTCCACCTCGTCGTCACTGATCTTTACCACGTCCGCTTGGCCGAGCCCCCAAAGCATCTGTTCTTTTGCTTCCTCCAGGCTGCTCCAGAGCGGTTTCCGCAGATTGGGGTCGAAAGTGATCAGCTTTCCTTTGCTGCGGGCGTATTCTACGGTGCGGACCGTGGCCGTGCGGGAAGGTTCATCCGTCAGGGAAAGAGTCCCAAAATGCAGCACCTTTGCTTCATCGATCAGGGAAAGATTCAGTTCTTCGAAGGAAAGCTGCGTGTCCGCACCGGGTTTCCGGGCAAAAGAAAACTCCCGGTCGCCCTGTTCATCCAAGGTGACGAAGGCCAGCGTGGTGAATGCGTCATCCGCCATCACCATGCCTCTGGTTTCGATGCCTGCCTTTTGCAGGGTGCCCACCAGCAGCTTGCCGAAGGCATCCTTCCCCACCTTTCCCAGCAGGGCCGTCCGGAAGCCATAGCGGCTCAGGGCCGCCAGAAAATTGGCGGGAGCACCGCCCGGATGGGCTTCCATGGCAGGATAACCGTCTTCGTCTATGGATTTACAGGTGAAATCGATCAGGAGTTCACCGATTGCAGCAACGTCCATTGCAATACCTACCCTTCATACTGGCTCAGAACCTTGCGGATATGGTCCAGAAGGTCCTGCTGCACGCTGGCAGGAGAAATGATCTTCACGTTTTCGCCGAAGTTCATGACCCAGGTCAGGAACGTGGGGCTGATGGCCACCTTTACATAAGCATCGAAATGCTCTTCGTCCGGATACAGGAAGGTGGTGTCCTGGCCGAAGCGGTCGATCATGACGCTGGCCAGATTATTATTGCAGCGCAGGCACACCGTTTCTTCCCGGCCGCCGTACATGGCAAAGGTTTTCTTGGAATAGAGCGCCAGATCGAACCCTTTGAAGATCTCTGCACCGTCCCGGCGCTCGTCCACGATCCGCAGACGGGTCATGCGGTCTACGCGGAAATGCTTGATGATGCCCGCTTCGCTGTCGTAGGCCACCAGGTAATAGTTTTCATCGTCCCAGGTCAAAGCCCAGGGGCTTACCTTGTACAGAGCGCCGTCGTGACGCAGCCGCTTCTCCTTCTTCTCCGTCCACTCGAAGTAATGGAAGGTGATCTTGGAATTGGTGCCGATGGCATCGTGCAGTTCGTCCACCATGTAGTAGATACTTTCGTTCATGGTCTTGATGCGGTTGGATACGAAGACCTGACGCTGCAGCTGCTGGGCTTCGTAGCGGCTGGTGAGGCTTTCCAGCTTTTTGATCAGCTCGCCGCTCTTTCTGTGGGTGATGAACTTGGAGGACTGCACCGCATCCACAAGAAGCTTCAGTTCGGGCAGTTCGAATTCGCGGCTCACCACATGGTAGCGCACGGTTTTGTCCTTGCGCTTTTCGATATCCAGGCCAAACACTTCCAGAGTCTCCAGGTCGCTGTACAGAGTCTTGCGCTCCGCCTCCACGCCATAAGCAGCCAGAGCTTCGGAAAGCTCTGCCAGTGTCAGACCGTGCTCATCGTCGGTCTGCTGCAGCAGGATCCGCATCAAATATAAAATTTTGATCTTCTGGTTTGCGCTCTTTGCCATATCGTTCTTCTTACTTTTTCAGGGTTTTGTGGGCTTCTTCCACCACGCCGGGGATCTTGGCCGAAATGGCGGCAAAAGCGGCCTCAGCGGGGGAATTTGCGCCTTCTGCGGGGTCCGCAGCACCGGCTTCCGCTGCCATAGAAGCGGCGGGTTTCATGTGCAGCAGGTATTCGATGTTGCCCTTGGCACCGGTCATGGGGCTGAAAGACACATCCACGGGCACCAGACCCGCTTCCGCAGCATAGCCGCAGACCTTCTGCAGCACTTCTTCGTGGACCTTGGGATCGGACACGATGCCGTGCTTGCCGATCTGCTCTCTGCCCGCTTCGAACTGAGGCTTTACCAGCGCGGCGATGGAGCCGCCTTCCGTCAGGATCTTTGCGGCCACGGGCAGCACCAGATTCAGGGAGATAAAGGAAACGTCGATGGACACGAAGCCGCATTTTTCAAAGGTTTCCGTATCCAGATAGCGGACATTGGTCTTTTCCATGTTGATGACCCGGTCGTCCACCCGCAGCTTATAATCCAGCTGGCCGTAGCCCACGTCGATGGCGTAGACCTTCACAGCGCCGTTCTGCAGCATACAGTCGGTGAACCCGCCGGTGGAGGCACCGATATCGGTACAGACGAGACCGTCCACCGAGATGTCAAAGGTTTTGAGCGCCTTTTCCAGCTTCAGACCGCCCCGGCCCACATAGGGACAGAGATCGTTCTTGACCCAGATCTCCGCATCGTCCTTGATGGGCATGCCGGGTTTGTCGGAAATGGCTTTGTTCACATAGACCAGACCTGCCATGATGGCGCCTTTGGCCTTTTCGCGGCTGGGGAAATACCCCCTCTGCACCAGCAGTACATCAAGCCTTTCTTTCAAGGAATTCACCGATCCTTTCTGCGATCTTTTCGGGGCTCAGGCCGAAGTCTTCAAAAAGCTGGTCCTGGCTGCCCTGAGGAATGAACCGATCCGGCCAGCCGAACTGCAGTTCCGGAAGAGAGACCCCCTCCTGCTTCAGCGCCGCAGAGACTGTGGCACCCAGGCCACCGGCCAGTACGTTGTCTTCTAAGGTGATCAGAGCGGAAGCACCGGAAAGCGCCTGCTTCAGCCCGGTTACATCCAGGGGTTTCAGGAACCGCAGGTTCACCACACCGGCTTCGATGCCGATGTTTCCCAGATACGCGGCGGCTTTCAGGGCGATCCCGGTCATTTTGCCGCCTGCCACCAGAACAGGGCCGCCCGTTCCCGGCTTCAGCACCTCACAGGTACCGTCCACGGGCTTGACACCGCAGGCTTCCGAGAAATCTTCCGCAGTTCCTCTGGGATAGCGGATGGCGCAGGGGCTGTTCAAGGTCAGAGCATATTCCAGCATGTCGGCCAGTTCTTTGCCGTCTTTGGGCAGTAAAATGGTCATGTTGGGCATATGGGACAGATACGACAGATCGAAGACACCATGATGGGTCTCACCGTCGTTCCCCACGCTGCCGGCCCGGTCGATGGCGAAGATCACCGGCAGGTTCTGCAGGCAGACTTCGGAAAGGATCTCGTCGTAGGACCGCTGCAGGAAGGTGGAATAAATGGCCACGATGGGTTTCATGCCGGAAAGGGCCAGGCCCGCCGCAAAGGATACGGCGTGCTGTTCGGCGATGCCCACATCGAAGAACCGATCCGGATATCTCTGGCCGAACCGGGCAAGACCGGTGGCCTCCATCATGGCGGCGGTAATGGCCACCACGCGGTCATCTTCCGCAGCAAGCTGCAGCAGTTTGTTGCCAAAGACCTTGGAATACGTAAAAGCACTGCCGCCCTTCACCACGCCGGTGGCGGGGTCGAAGGCACCGATGCCGTGATATTTTTCAGGATTGTTTTCCGCATTGCGGTAGCCCTTTCCCTTACGGGTGACCACATGGATCAGCACAGGGCCTTCAATGCCTTTGGTCATTTCCAAAGTGTCCATGACCTCCTTCAGATTGTGACCATCCACAGGGCCGAAATACTTGAAGCCCAGTTCCTCGAAGACCACGCCGGGCAGCACCGCAGAGCGCAAAGTGTTGCGCAGGTTTTCCAGGCCATGGTAGATATTGTCCCCCACCTTCTTGCCCTTCAGCGTCTGCTTCAGGTTCTTTTTGAACTCCAGGTACTTCTGCGAGGTGCGCAGGGTGGAGAGATACTTGGAAAGGCTGCCGCTGCTGCCTTCGATGGACATTTCGTTGTCGTTGAGGATCACCTTCAGGGAAGTTCCCCGGTGTCCGGCGTTATTGAGCGCTTCGAAGGCCACACCGCCCGTCAGGGAGCCGTCTCCGATGACAGCGATCACCTGGTGGTCTTCTCCTTTCAGGTCGCGGGCGACGGCATAGCCCATTGCCGCGGAAATGGAGGTGCTGGCATGGCCGGAATCGTAAAAATCGTGCTCGCTTTCGCAGCGTTTGGGGAAGCCGGAAAGACCGTCCTTCTGGCGCAGACCGTCGAAATCCGCGGCTCTGCCCGTCAGGATCTTATGTACATAGGCCTGATGGCCCACATCCCAGATGATTTTATCTTTGGGGCTGTCGAACACTTTGTGAAGGGCCACGGAAAGCTCCACCACCCCCAGGTTGGAAGCGAGGTGTCCGCCTGTCCGGGACACTTTTTCCAGCAGAAATTCGCGAATTTCGCAGCACAAAAGACCCAGGTCCCGTTCGGACATGGTTTTCAGTTCCTGCGGAAATTGACGTTCAAGCAATGTGCGTTCCATGGTCGCTCCTTGGCGGGCGGCACAGGGTCAGGAGGCCGCCCTTTTGTTTCAGCCCACTCTCTTCATGAGATACAGGGCCAGTTCGTTAAAGAATTCCGCCTGGTCGTAATAAGGCTTCATCACGTCCAGAGCCTTGTTGGTCAGTTCTTCCAGACGCTGATAGGAAGCTTCCACGCCGTAGATGGCGGGATAGGTGGCCTTCTGCAGCTGTGCATCCTTGCCCACCCGCTTTCCCAGGTCTTCTTCGTTTCCTACCACATCCAAAAGATCGTCCATGATCTGGAAAGCCAGACCGATGCACTCGCCGTAAGTGGTAAGGGCCATCAGCTTCTTTTCGTCGGCACCGGCCAGGAATGCACCGGCCTTGATGGGTGCCATGATGAGAGCTGCTGTTTTGTTCAGATGGATGTAATCCAGCATTTCTTTGGAACAGGTTTTACCTTCGATCTCCACGTCACAGACCTGACCGGCCACCATACCGCGAACGCCGGCCCCTTTGATGAGGGTGTGGCTTGCGCGGACGCGGCGCTTCAGGGCTTCCGCATCGTCCATGTAGAGCAGCATATCTTTGGTCATGGCTTCAAAGGCGGCGGACAGAAGACCGTCACCGGCCAGAATGGCCATCCCTTCCCCGAAGACCTTATGGTTTGTGGGGATCCCTCTCCGGAGATCGTCATCGTCCATGGCGGGGAGATCATCGTGGATCAGGGAGTAGGTGTGGATGTATTCGATGGCACAGGCATAGGGAAGCCCCTGCTTCACATCGGAATTGCAGAAATCGAGTGCAGCCAGCAGCAGAATGGGCCGGAGGCGTTTCCCGCCGGCTTTCAGGCTGTAGACCATGGATTCCTGCAGGGTTTTGCTCTTGGAATCGATGGCGGGCAGAAAATCGTAAAGATGTTCTTCGATCAGATCTTTCCAGATCTTGTACTGGGGATGTTTCATTGCTGTGTCCTTCTCTTTTCTTAAAAGTCTTCCAGACTGTCGGTTTCTTTGGTGTATACGGCCACCTGCTGACGGGCATCCTGCAGAAGTTCACTGCAGCGCTCGTAAAGTTCCATACCCTTGCGGAATTCCGCCATGGAGTCGTCCAGAGACAGATCATCCCGGCGCAGGTTGGAAACGGCAGTTTCCAGTCCTTCCATGGCCTGTTCAAAGGTGAGTGTTTCCTTCTTTTTTGCCTTTTTTTCCGTCATTTTGTCTCCTTCCGGCCCTCGTCCTCCCGCGGCAGGACGGCATCAGCCGTACATAATAGTTTACCATCTTTCAGTACCACCGTCAATGCGGCGCCGGGGGCGGCCTTCGCTACGGAGGTCAGAGTTTTGCCCGCCGCATCCAGCACCACGCCATAGCCGCGACCCAGAACGCTGTAGGGAGAAAGCTCGTCCAGAGCTGCTCTCAGCTTCTGGATCCGGTGTTCTTTTTGTGTCAGGGCCTGTTCCAGACTGCGGGCCAGCTGTTCCTTGCAGGAGGAAAGCTGCCAGCCCAGAAGATCCAGTTTCTGCAGAAGCCCGGTCTGCAAAAGATCCTTGCGGAGCCGGTCGGCTTTGCGGCGCAGTTCGAATACATCGGGGACGGCAAGCACTGCAGCTTCCGTCGGTGTGGCGGCACGCTTGTCCGCTGCAAAATCCGAAATGGAAAAGTCCGTTTCATGGCCCACCGCAGAGATCACGGGGATCTCCGACAGGAAAACTGCCCGGGCCACGATTTCTTCGTTGAAGGCCCAAAGTTCTTCTGCGGAACCGCCCCCTCTTCCCGTGATGATCACGTCCGTTTCCGGGAACCGTTCGTTTACGTGGGAAATGGCCGCTGCGATCTCGGCTGCGGCACCGGGGCCCTGCACCAGAACGGGATATACAATGACGTTCACAAGATCGTTCCGCTGACGCACCACCTTGATGATATCCCGCACGGCGGCACCGGTGGGCGAAGTGACGATCACGATCTGTTTGGGAAATTCCGGCAAAGGCTTCTTGAACTGTGGATCGAAAAGCCCTTCTTCTTCCAGTTTTTCTTTCAGTGCCTGAAAGGCGGCGGCCAGGTTGCCGGTGCCCTCTACCGCAATATCACGGATGTTGAGAGAATAACTGCCGCCCCGTTCGAAGACCGCCACGTAGCCGAAAGCGGTAATCTCCATGCCTTCCGCAAGCCGGTAGCGCAGATGAGCCGCCACGGATGCGGGCAGGAAGCAGGAAAGCTTGCTGGTTGCGTCCTTCAGCGTGAAATAAATATGACCGGTGCTGTGGTATTTCAGGTTGGAAATCTCACCGATGACGGACACGTTTCCCAGAAGAGGATCCGTCTGCAGCACCCGTTTCACATAGCCGTTGATCTGGGATACGGTGATGGGTTTTATTGCCATAGCGCTTTCCTCCCCAGAAGGGCCGTTCCCACGGCGTTATCCGACGAAAGTGCCGGTCTGCCGAAGGCCAGCTGCAAACCGCTGCCTTCCGAAAGCCGCAGAAGTTCTCTGCGCAGGAAGGTGCTGCTGCTGACACCGCCGGCAAAAAGTACACTCTTGATGCCCGTCTCTTCTGCAGCGGCCAGACTGACCTTCCAGAGGCAATCCGCCATTTTGCGGAACAGTTCCAGCACCAGGAAATCGCGGTTTTCACCGGCATCCAGGGCACGCTGCAGCTGGGTTTCGATGCCGGAAAGGTTAAACCGTAACCCTTTTATTGTTAAGCGACTCAATCGATTCTGTTTTCCGGGCTGCAGACTCTCTGCCCGCAGGGCCATTTCGTCCAGGGCTTTCCCCGCAGGGAACCCAAGGCCCATGGCGACCCCTACCCGGTCGATCACCTGGCCGAAGGAAAGATCCAACGTGCCTCCCAGCAGTTCTTCCTCACCGGCAGACCAGCGCAGAAGCTCGCAGGTGCCTCCGGAAAGATGCCAGGCCAGGAAGGTATCCTCGCCTTCCAGAACGGTTTCGAAGGAACCGGCGGCCATATGCCCTTCCTGATGAGAGAACGTAAAGAAGGGCACGTGCAGCGTCGCTGCAAGAGCCCGTCCAAATTGAATGCCTGCAAGAAACACCGGCATATAGGAGCCTTCCACCGCCCGGGGACGATCGGAGGCCGCTACCGCACAGATCTGTTCTGCAGGCACATCAGCCAGCGCCCGTTCCGCCAGTTCGGGGAGATTTCCCCAATGCTGAAAAAGAGCGTCGGATTGCCGGAGCCCCCGTTCGCCCTTTTTCACTTTCAGCGGAATGCGCTCATCTTTTATGATCTTCCCTTCCTTGGAGACCAAGGCCAGAGAAGTTGTGTAATTGCTTGTATCAAAGGCCAGAATCATTTCTGTAAACCTTGCCCAAAACACCGTTGATGAACCGTGCGGAATCATCGGTGCCATACTTCTTGGCCAGTTCTACGGCCTCGTTGATGGAAACGGCATCGGGGATCTGTTCGCAGTAAAACAGTTCGGCGGCAGCCAGGCGCAGGATGGCCAGGTCCACCTTGTTGAAGCGGTCCAGAGTCCAGTTGCTGCTGGCTTTCTGCAGTTTTTCATCGATTTCGGCCAGATGCTCGTCGATGGCTTTGAACAGCATCTCGAAATAGTCGGGAGTTTTGGCTTCATCCACGTGTTCATTCAGGAACTGGTCCATCTTATCGCGGCTGTAATCCTTCTGCATTTCCATTTCGAAAAGCATCTGCATAAAACTTTCTCTTGCGTCTTTTCTGCGCATACTGCAATTCCTTCCCTATCGTATGAATGTCTTTTTCAAGTTTCGCGGCCTGTTACTGCACGTGGTCTTTGGGGATGTACACGCCCTGAATGTAGATGTTCACGGCCTTCACGCCCAGACCGAACTGCGCGGCCAGGTCTTTTTTTACATGTTCCTGGATATCCCAGGCTACACTGGGGATCCGGTATCCGTATTCCACGGCGATGTACACATCGGCCGAGACCCGTTTCTCGTTTTGGGAAACGCGGACACCTTTGCTGAGAGATGCGACCCCTTCCGTGCGAAGTGCGGCATCCCGGACACAATTTGCAATTTTATCGTCGCTGATCTTCTGCGCGGCGACCTTTTCTTCAGTCGGTGCCATACTATCGCCCCCAGTCTTCAATAGTATAGCAGTATTTCCCCGTTTTCGCAAGGGCAGCCGCTCAGTTTTTGCACTGGATCACCACCTGGGATGCACTTCTTCCGGTCTCCCGCAGAACGATATCCATGATTTTCGCCACATCGCTGTCGGAGAGGGTCTGTTTTCCGACGGTCACGGTAACGGAACTGTCCGTCATGACCACCATCACATTGGCGTAGCCCTTGTTCCCGATCAGGCTTTCCATGGTCCGTTCCTGGTCCATGTATTCGATCAGCTTCAGTTTCTGCTGGGCGGCATTGGCCTTGGCTCCGTCTTCCCCCGTTCCTTCAATGACGGAGGTCAGCATGGAAAGGATCTTATCCCGGTCCATATCCAGAGTGGCCCTTTGTTCTGCGAAATAGCCGTCGCCGGTGGCTCCGGAGGCATCGGAGATCTCATCGGAAGTGACCAGGGAAATATCCTCGGTAGCCGTTGATTTCCCGGGAAGTGCGGAAAGCTCCAGACTGTCCACCAGAACTTCGCCGTCATGCTCACCGATTTCCGGATCCTCCTGCCCCGCTTCCGCCATCTGCTCCTCCTCGTAGCGCACATACCCGGAATTTGCCAGCCGCGTCTCCTCCCGCTTTTTCAGTTCCTGCCCCAGTACACCGGCCCCCACAAGCAAAAGGATCATCGCCCCCATGACCGCCACCTTTTCCCATTCTTTTCGATTCATACCCGTTCCTCCCTTTCCTTGCAAAGCGGCCTGCCGTCAAAGACCAGCCTGCCGTTCAAACACCGATATCTGTTCTACGCCGATGGAATACAGGGCGGACACCGTATCCAGAATGCGGCTTTTCACCACCGGACTTCCTGCGCCTTCCGCAGACACCGCCACCCCCTGTACCGTCCCCTTTTCCTCCGAAAGGGTGATCCGTACGGAGACCCGCCCCACGTCCTTCATGGTTTCCAGGAGCCCCTGAAGCCGCAGTTCTTCGCGGCTGAGACCGGTCTCCAGAACCTCTTCTCCGCCGTCCTCGTCCACGATCTGCTGTCTGCCGTCCCGATCATCCTGCAGCACGTTCAGAAGCAAAAGTGCTGCGGCAGAAAGCACCACCAGGGCCAGAAATTTGTTCAAAAGCCCGTTGGCGGCCCCCTCCTCTTTCCACTTTTTGATCCACATAGTTCCTCCTGTCTTTCACTTTATGATGGCTGCAGCGGGGATAGAATCACCCCCAGCACCGTCAGGGCAAAAATGAATTCCAGATATTTTTTCATGCGGCCGCCCGGCAGGATCCCTTCCAGAAAGGAGATCACCGTCACCATGAGAAAAATGCTGCGTACCCAGTCTGTCATGAGACCCTCCTTTTCCTGCAGTTTCCCATCGCGAAGCACAGTTACTTGCAACGATCATGCTTCTACATCGCGCTTCCCGCAGAGACCAGGATGGCCAGAAACAGGAAAAACATCAAGGCACAGAGCAGCAGTACCACCCCGAGAAGCATGATGGAGGTTCCCATTTCCCCCAGACATTCGGTGACCACCGGATCTCCCAGCGGTTCCGCCAGAGCCGCCGTGCCTTTGTAGAGCAGGCTCAGCACCAGGATCTTCAAAAGCGGCATCACAAGAAGCCCCGCAGCCGCAGCCATCCCGAAGATCCCCAGCCCATTTTTGATCACCCGGGCGCACTGCATCACCAGATCCAGAGAATCCGCCGCGAAGCCTCCCACGATGGGAATGGAACCGGAGGTGACGTATTTGGCTGTCCGGAGCAGCAAGCTGTCCGCATTCTGCGCCGCCAGATTCTGCAGGGCGGAAAATCCGGTGAACACCGTTACGGAAAGGCCGGTCAGAAACAGACCGGCGCTGCGCAGAAGCCCTGCCAGGCGTTTCACGTAGCTGCGGCTCATGAGACTATTTCCCAGGAAAAACACCGAAGACAGAAAGAACAGCGGCAGGATGATCCTGCCGGCCCAGGAGGCAAAAAGGGCGATGGCGCCGGAAACCAGCGGATCCAGAAGACTGCCGGACGTCACATTCCCCATGGAGATCAGGAGAGGTGCCATTACCGGAAGAAGCGCCCCCATCAGGCTGCAGAGGGTTTCGATGGTTTCCGAAGCAAGACCGTAGGCCTGCTGAAAACCGGACAGGCACAAAGCGATCACCGTACAGCTGCAGACCAGAGCCGCCATGCGGGATGCAGTCCCTTCCCCAAAGGTACCGGACAGGTTCCGCAGCAGTCCGGTCAGAATGCAGATGGCCAGAATCTCCGCACAGAGATACAGGGAACTCCGCAGTTCACCCACCAACAGGTTTTTGCCCAGTTCCGCCAGAGTCGTCCAGTCAAATAAAAGCTCCCCTTCCAGGATTTTAGCCAGGATCTCCGCCGCGCTGAGATCCTCCAGGCCCGGAAGCACCGCCCCTTCGATCAGATCGTCCAGGGGTGAAAGATCCAGCTGTTCCAGCTGCTCCTGCAGCTGCGATTCCGATAGCTGTGCCCCTTCCTCCATTCGTTCCAGAAATTCTTTTTCTGTCATTTCGTCATCCCCCCAGCAGTTCGGTGATGGTTTCCAGCACATTGCCGAGAATGGGCATGGCCGTGATGAAAATGGCCACCTTTCCCGCAAGCTCCGCTTTTTCCGCAATGGAGCTTTCCCCCGCGTCCCTGCAAAGGGCACCGGTGAACTCCGTCACATATGCCATGGCCACCGCTTTCAGCAGGATGGAAAAGTGTTCTTTCCCGTCGGGGAGGGCCCGGTAAATGGTTTCCAGAAAGGTTTTCACCTGCCCGATGCCGCTGAGGATCTGTGTCAGAAGGATCAGCGAGACCGCCGTAACGATGTACAGCCGCATCCCCGATTTATTCTCCCTGGAGAGTGCCGCCAAAAACACGCCGCAAAGGGCGATGGCACCGATGCGAAAAAGATCCATGGGAAACCCCTTTTACAGCTGAAACATGGTTTTGACCGTGGTGAAAAATTCATTGACCATCTGGATGATGATCACCAGGACCACCAGAATGCCGGCCAGTGTGGTCATCATGGCCTGGTCTTCCCGCCCGGCCCGGATCAGCACCTGATTCAGGACAGCTACAATGATGCCCACCGCAGCGATTTTGAAAATAATATCCACACTGAAATCCATGGTTTCCTCCTTTGTTACAGAAACAGTACCACCAGAAGGACCGCGGCGGCAGTTCCCATGCCGCGATACATGCGGCCTTTGCCGCTGCAGAGTTCCTCCGCCTCCCGCAGCTGTTTTTGCAGGGCGGACCGGGTGCGGAGCAAAAGGCTTTCCTGCCCTTCCACGTCGGTTTTCCCGATCTCTGCCCCCAGCTCCCGAAGGATGTGCAGATCCTCTTCCAAAAGGGCGAGGCCCGCCGTGTTGTTCAGGCTCTCGTCCATTGCCCGTGCCGGCCCCTGCAGGGGATCCGTCAGAAGGCAGACCCCAAACCGGTTCAAAAGGCGGCCTGCGGCAGAATCGCTGCGGGCACCGATGGCTTCTGCCAGCTCTCCCAGCGGCTTTCTGGTGTAGCGCAGTTCTTCCCGCAGCGTTTCCAGGAGAGCCGCGAGCTGCTCCAGCTGCTTTTTCCGGTCCTGCAGGGGCTGGGCCATCGCCCAGCCTGCCCCCGTACCGCCCAGCAGAAGCAAAAAGGAAAACAGCAGCTTCAGCATCGTTCTCCCTCCTGCTCCCGGGCTGTGACGCAGGACCTTCCTTCTCCGTCCGTCACCGCGGCCACCGTGCCGATCTTCGGTTCTGCGGAGAGAAATACAAGGCGATGGAAAGCCCCGTTCTTCACCAGCGGTCCGATGCGGGACCGCAGGGCGTCTTCGTACGTGCGGCCATGGAGGGTCACAAGAAGCCGGCTCCCGGCGCAGAGAATGGTTTCCGCTGCCTCCCGGTCCTCCTCCCGGCCGATCTCATCGGCGGCGATCACATCCGGTGCCATGGAGCGCAGCAGCATGACCATCCCCACCGCTTTGGGACAGCCGTCCAGCACGTCGGTGCAGGGTCCCAGATCGAAGGAGGGGATGCCCCGCCAGGTGCCGGCCACTTCCGAGCGTTCGTCACAGAGGCCCACGCGGAACCCCTGGCAGCTGAAGATCCGTATCAGATCCCGCAGCAATGAAGTTTTACCGCAGCCCGGCGGAGAAAGGATCAGCGTGTTGTACGGGCGGCCGCCGGGTTCGGATATGGCGGCCGCCGCCTCCTTCCCCATTCCCGGAAATTCCCGTGCTCTTCTGATGTTCAGCGAGGAGATTTCCCGTATGGTCACCACCTTCCCATTTTCCACCACAGTACGGCCGCAGACCCCTACCCGGCTTCCCCCTTTTACGGTCAGAAACCCTTTTTGCAGTTCTTCCTGCCGGGCGTAGACGGAATGGTCCAGAAGACCTGCAAAGATCCGCTCCAGCCGGCTTTGGGTCATGGTATAAGGAAGTTCCAGGGAGCGGCCGGCCTGCTTCAGCCGGACGGGCCGGCCGGCGGTCAGGTGGATCTCTTCCGGCCCTGCCGTTCCGCTGCAGGCGGTCACCCCCTCCGCCGCCTTCCGTATTTCCTCTGCCAGATCCTCCGGCAGCTTTCTCAAAATCTCATCCACAACTGCTCCTTTCTTGCGGATTCCTTCGTTCCACAGAGGTGCCCATCGGCACCTTTTCCTTGTCCTACCTCACTCTATGCGAACCTTGTCCCTTCCATTCCCGCAAATAAAAAAACTCCGGAGACCCCACTTTGGGATCTTCGGAGCGATCATTCTTTTATTCTTTCAATACAGGTACTCTGCGGCACCCGTCCAAAGGCAGTTTTTCGGCGATTTCAGCCGCTTTCCCGACGTTTTGGACCACCTGTTCCTTTTGTGCTTTTTTCAGCTGTTTCAGGGCGTATTCCAGCTTCAGCGCCTGGCTGCGGGTCTCCGTCTGCCAAAGGGCATCCATGCGGATCACCCGGCGGGCTCTGGTGTACTTTGCTCCTTCTTCGCCCCGGGCCATATGCTCCGCGAGCCGCCGTTCCGGATCCGTGGTCATGCCCGTATAAAGACTGCCGTCCTCACAGCGCATCATGTATACATAATAGGGTTTCTGCACTTTTTCCGCAGTCTGATCCATAGGAATCCCTCTTTCTGCACCTGCTTCTCAGGCCTTCTTTCTGCGGCTCACCGTAAAGATGGCCACGCCGATCAGCGGCAGCACCACCGCCACCGCCAGCATCCCGTTGACACCGATGCCATCAATGAGGAAACCACCGCCCAGACTGCCCAGAACGCCGGCAATGCTCATGGCAATGCCGCCATAGGCCTGCCCCTGCACCATGTCTTCCACATCCACGGAATACCGGGCGAAATGCACCAGAGACGGCAGATAGAGAGCATAGGCGAAAAGCTGACAGAACTGCGCCGCGTACAGCATGGGGACCGATGTGGCCGCAAGGGCCAGGGCCGCCTTGATGCTGAAGCCGATGCCCGCAGCGGGGATTACCTGCTCCACCTTCCACTTTTGCAGGATCCGGTTGAACAGCACCAGCATGGGAAGCTCCGTAAATGCGGCGATGCCCATGCAGATGCCGGTGACACCGCTGCCGCCGCCGCACTTTTCCGCGATGGCGATCATGTAGTTGTTGAAAAAGGCATGGGAGGTATGCATGCACACCATGCCCACCAGCGCCATGCCGAAGGCCGGATACTTCCGGAAGAATTCTACCGGATTTCCCGTGCTCTTGCGGCGCTGGGCATTCTTGTTCTTTTCTTCGTCCAGGGAGAGACGGCTTTCCCGCAGGGCACGGGCCACGCTGCGTCGGCCGCGCTCGTCCCGGGCTTTCCAGTAACCGGGCTGCACGGGCACCAGATACAGCAGGCACAGCAAGGCCATGACAACGGCCAGGAGCGCATAGCCGTAGATCAGCACATCCACGCCCTTCTGTTCCACCAGGTCCCCCAGGAAGAAGGTCAGCCCCGCAAAGGTGATGGAGCCCATTCCCCTCGCCAGCCCGTAATTGATGGGAACGCCCTTTTCGATGGTTTCCATGCCCAGAGCGTTCACCAGAGACTGCAGAGTGATGTGCAGCATGGAGGCTCCCACGAAGAACAGGGCCACCAGGGCCGCGCTGCTGCCGCAGAACTTCAGCAGCAGGCAGAAAAAGACCGCAGCGGCCGAAAAGCCGGCGATCACGTTTTTCAGATGGATCTTATGGTTCCGGTCCACCGCCGCAGCCACTTCCGGCTGCAGCACCACGGAAATGATGTTGGACACCGCCAGAATGATCCCCACCGTGCCCATGGCAAAGCCTTTGGCCTGCAGCAGTACCGCAGCAAAGCTCACCAGGCAGGCATAGGACATCCAGTACGTGCCCTGCACCAGACTGTAATGGAAATTGAACCGGGAAACCAGTTTTTTGATTACGATGGTTCGGGTCTGCATGACAGTTCTCTTCTCTCGTTACCCTTTCTTTTCCGCGCTTTCCGCGCATGCGTTCTATGCTTCCCTCTGTGCCTTTTTGCGGCTGTACAGCAGGATCAAAAGACCGATGACCGGCAGTACCACCGCCACCGCCAGCATCCCGTTGACACCGATGCCGTCGATGAGGAAACCGCCCGTCAGGCTGCCCAGAATGCCGGCCATGCTGATGGCCATCCCGCCGTAGGCCTGGCCCTGCACCAGATCCTCGCTCTTCACGGAGACCCGGCTGAAATGCACGATGGACGGCAGGAACAGCGCATAGCCTACGATGTGGAAGCACTGGGCGAAGTACAGCATAGGAACGGTGCTTGCCAGAAGCACCAGAGCGGCCCGGACACCGTAGCCCACAGCGGAGGCTGCCAGAAGGCGATCCACCCGCCACTTCTTCAGCAGCCGATCGAAGATGATCAGTACCGGCAGCTCCGTCAGCGCCGCAATGGCGATGGAAATGCCGGTGACACTGCTGCTGCCGCCGCATTTCTCTGCGATGGCGATCATGTAATTATTGATGTATGCGTGGGAGGCGTGCATGCACACCACACCCACCAGAGCCAGCCCGAAAGCCGGGTATTTCCGGAAGAATTCTACGGGGTTACCGCTGTTTTTGCTCAGTGCCTTGGCCCGGTAGTCTTTTTGTACCGGCGGACGATACAGAAGAACGGACAATACCAGAAGGATCCCCAGGGCAGAAAAACTGAAGATCAGCACATCTTCCCCCAGAGTCTCCACCAGGCTTCCCATGAAGAAAAACATAATGGCAAAGGTGATGGAGCCGGTGCTGCGGGAGAGACCGTAGTTGATGGGAACCCCCTTCTCCACGGTCTCCATGCCCAGAGCGTTCACCAGGGCCTGGTTGGTAATGTGCAGCATAGCTGCCCCCACAAAGCAGATCCCGGCGGCCCAGACGCGGCCTTCACAGAAAAACAGCAGCAGACAGCACAAAACCGCAGCACCGGAAATGGCTGCGATCACGTGATTCAGTCGGATTGTATGATTGCGATCGATCCACGCCGCCACCCGGGGCTGCAGAACGATGGAAATGACATGGGAAAGGGCCAGGATGATGCCCACAGAGCCGATGGCGAAGCCTTTGGCCTGCAGCAATACCGCAGCAAAACTCACCAGACAGCCGTAGGCCATCCAGTAAGCGCTCTGCACAATACCGTAGTGCAGATTGAAGCGGCCGGCCAGTTTTTTCAAAGATGCAGACTGCGTATCCATTTGGGAACCGATTTCTTTCTGTAATGACGATCAGAACATTCCCAGCTGTTTCAGCAGGAACGTCCAGAAAAACATGGAAAAGAGTGAAAACAACGAGGTGAACACAACAGCCTCCCCGGCCAGTTCTCCATCTCCGCCCATCTGCTGGGCCATGGTGAAGCTGGATACGCCGGTGGGTGATGCGAAAATCCCCAGAAGCGTGATGAGTTCAATGCCCCGGAAGCCCAGCGCCGCTGCGGGCAGCAGTACGGCGGCCGGCACCAGAAGCAGACGTCCCAGCACGACGATGATCAGATTCCGCTTGTTGCCCTTTACCTGCTCCAGATGGAGGGATGCGCCCAGGACCACCAGAGCCAGAGGCGTGGCCACACTCTTCAGCTGCAGCACGGGGCTCATCAGCACTTCCGGCAGCTGGATCTTCAGCAGCAGGAACAGAATCCCTGCCAGAGACGACAGGATCAGCGGATTGGTGGCGATGCCCTTCAGGGTCTTCCCCAGGCTCACCTTACGGTCTTTCCAGTATTCCAGGCAGACCACCGCCAGAGAATTGTATACCGGAATGACGAATGCGATCATCAGTGCCACGACACCGCCCTCTCCTTCTCCGGCCAGCGCCATGGCGATGGGCGACCCGAGAATGATGAAATTGCTGCGGTAGATGGCCTGAATGATAACGCCCCGTTTGGCATCCTCTTTCTCGAACCGGGGTACGATCACCCACAGAAGCCCGAACACGATGAAGATGGCCAGAACGGAAAACACCACAAGATTCGGGCGAAATACTTCGCCCGAATCCGTGGTGTAAATGTTGTAAAACGTTAATACGGGAAGGAAGAACCGGAAGGTCAGGTTATTGACCTTCTTGGTGGTGACATCGTCCAGAAGCCCGATTTTCCGAATGACGTACCCTGCCCCGATGATCAAAAACATGGGGAAGATGGCGTTAAACGAAATAACCAGATTCTGAACCATAACTCAACCACTCCTATTTGTATCCGTGTGCCTCCTGGAGCATCATATCCTTCACCTTCATCAGTCTGGAAGTATTGCCTCGTTCGTTTTCTTCCAGCTTCATGGTGATGTAGCTGATGGTTTCTTCCAGCTGGGGGATCATGACGTATTCCAGAGCGTTTACTCTTCTGCGGGTCTTTTCGATCTCGCGGGAGAGCAGCTGCACAGACTTTTCGATCTGTGCCAGTTCCAAAAGATCCGGCAGGATCTGGGACAGTGCCAGAACGGCATCGTCCAGTTCACCGGAGGTGGTGGCAAAACCGTAAGAGAAGATCTCTGCGGGATTGTCGCTCTTGGTGTGGAACTCGTACTTGGGCACGTTGACGGACATGATGTTCTTCAGCTTCAGATCCAGAGAAACGCTCTGCTTTGGATACAGCAGGGCTTCCTCCAGAAATTCGGGGCTCATCATGGCGGAAGCTACGGCAAAGCTCTTTCCGGAGCGCTGCAGTGCCTCTTCCACCTTGCGGCGAAGAGCCCTGTTTTCCCGGACAATGTCCAGGAACTGCTTCATCAGTTCGTCCCGCTTATCCTTCAGGAGCTTGTGACCTCTGGAGGCCGTCTTCAGACGGGCCTTCAGGCGGGTCAGCTCCATACGGGTGGGGTTCACTGCTAATCTTGCCACTTGTGACTCCCCTCCTTATTCGCCGGGGTAATACTTTTCGATCAGTTCCGGCTTGATACGCTTCAGTTCGGTCTTGGGCAGGATGGACAGCAGTTCCCAGCCGAGGTTCAGCGTTTCCTCGATGGTGCGGTCGGTTTCGTAGCCCTGAGAAACGTAGCGCTTTTCGAATTCGTCAGCGAACTTGGCGTACAGCTTGTCGGTGTCGGTCAGTGCGGCTTCGCCCAGAATGGTCATCAGTTCCTTGGCGTCCTTACCTCTTGCATAAGCGGCAAAGAGCTGGTTCATGGTGCCTGCATGGTCCTCTCTGGTCTTGCCTTCACCGGTACCCTTGTCCTTCAGACGGGACAGGGAGGGCAGTACATCGACGGGGGGCTTGATGCCCTTTCTGTACAGTTCACGGGACAGGATGATCTGACCTTCGGTGATGTAGCCGGTCAGGTCAGGGATGGGATGGGTCTTGTCATCTTCGGGCATGGACAGGATGGGGATCATGGTGATGGAGCCCTCGGAATCCAGACGACGGCCGGCTCTTTCGTACATGGTTGCAAGGTCGGTGTACAGGTAGCCGGGATAACCACGACGACCGGGTACTTCCTTACGTGCAGCGGATACTTCACGAAGAGCTTCTGCGTAGTTGGTGATGTCCGTCAGGATGACCAGAACGTGCATACCCAGGTCGAAGGCCAGGTATTCTGCAGCGGTCAGGGCCATACGGGGAGTGGAGATACGTTCTACGGCAGGGTCGTTTGCCAGGTTCATGAACAGGACCGCACGGTCGATTGCGCCGGTGCGCTTGAAGTCGGAGATGAAGAAGTCTGCTTCTTCGAAGGTGATACCCACAGCGCCGAATACTACAGCGAACTTGGAGTCGGTACCCAGTACCTTTGCCTGACGGGCGATCTGTGCAGCCAGGTTGGCGTGGGGCAGACCGGAACCGGAGAAGATGGGCAGCTTCTGGCCTCTTACCAGAGTGTTCAGACCGTCGATGGCAGAAACACCGGTCTGAATGAATTCAGAGGGGTAGTCTCTTGCGGCGGGGTTCATGGGCAGACCGTTGATGTCCATTCTCTTTTCGGGCAGGATTTCGGGACCACCGTCGATGGGACGGCCCAGACCGTCGAAAACGCGGCCCAGCATATCGGGAGATACGCCCAGTTCGATGCCGTGACCCAGGAAACGGACCTTGGAGTCTCTCAGGTTGATGCCTGCGGAGCTTTCGAACAGCTGTACCAGAGCGTTGGAACCGTTCAGTTCCAGAACACGGCAGCGGCGGATCTCGCCGTTGGGCAGCTGAATTTCGCCCAGTTCGTTGTAGGTTACGTCAGAAACGTCGGATACCAGCATCAGAGGACCGGCAACTTCTTTGATCGTTCTGTATTCTTTAATCATTACAGGTCACCTTCCCTTTCACAGATGGCAGCGATCTGCTCATCCATATCCTTCTTGATGCTTTCGTATACGGCAGCAAATTCTTCCTGGGAAACGTCCTTGGCACGGCCAACGCGGTTTCTTGCGGGAATGTCGAAGAGTTCCAGCATGGGTGCGCCCTGTTCGATGGCGGCACCGGTCACATCCTGATAGTGCAGGATCACATCCAGCAGACCCATCTGCTTTTCCAGGGAGGAGTAAGCGTCGGTGTCCACGAATGCGTTCTGCTGCAGGAAGTCTTCACGCAACATTCTTGCCACTTCCATGGTCAGTCTGTCCTTGGGAGACAGGGAATCGATACCGACCAGACGAACGATTTCGTTCAGTTCGTTTTCCAGCTGCAGGATGCTCATGGCTTCCTGACGGTATTCCATGAACTTCTTGCCGATGTTTTCGTCAAACCAGGGGGTCAGACGATCCTGATACAGGGAGTAGCTGTTCAGCCAGTTGATGGCCGGGAAGTGTCTGGCATAGGCCAGGGAGGAATCCAGACCCCAGAATACCTTTACGATACGCAGGGTTGCCTGGGATACGGGTTCGGAAATGTCACCGCCCGGAGGAGATACGGCACCGATGGCGGACAGAGCGCCTTCTCTGCCCTCTTTGCCCAGGCAGACAACGCTGCCGGCTCTTTCGTAGAACTGTGCCAGACGGGAGGTCAGGTATGCGGGATAGCCTTCTTCACCGGGCATTTCTTCCAGACGACCGGACATTTCACGGAGAGCTTCTGCCCAACGGGAAGTGGAGTCTGCGATCAGTGCGACGGCGTAGCCCATGTCTCTGAAGTATTCAGCGATGGTGATACCGGTGTAAACGGATGCTTCACGGGCAGCTACGGGCATGTCGGAGGTGTTGGCGATCAGTACGGTACGCTGCATCAGGGATTCGCCGGTTCTGGGGTCCTTCAGTTCGGGGAATTCCCGCAGAACGTCGGTCATTTCGTTGCCGCGTTCGCCGCAGCCTACGTAAACTACGATGTCTACGTCGGACCACTTTGCCAGCTGATGCTGTACAACGGTCTTACCGGAACCGAAGGGACCGGGGACTGCTGCAGTACCGCCCTTTGCCAGGGGGAAGAAGGTGTCGATGATTCTCTGGCCGGTGACCATGGGAACATTCGGGGGCAGCTTTTCCGCATAGGGTCTTTCCACACGGACAGGCCACTTCTGCGCCATGGTGAGCTCGCTCTTCTTGCCTTCTTTTTCAACGATGCAGACGGTTTCCTTTACGTTGAAGCTGCCTGCTTTGATTTCGGTGACCACGCCGGATACGCCGACGGGGACCAGGATCTTGTGGGATACGACTACGGTTTCCTGAACGGTACCGATGATGTCGCCTGCGACCACTTCGTCACCGACCTTCACGATGGGGACGAAATCCCACTTCTTGTCGTAATCGATGGCGGGTACGGCAAGACCTCTGGTGATGCTGGAACCAACCATCTGACGGATCACTTCCAGAGGTCTCTGGATGCCGTCATAGATGTTGCTGATGAGGCCGGGGCCCAGTTCGACGGACAGGGGTGCACCGGTGGTGACCACTTCGTCTCCTACGCCGATACCGGCAGTCTCTTCATAAACCTGAATGGAAGCTTTACCATCGCGCATTTCGATGATTTCACCGACCAGCTTTTCTTTGCCAACGTGAACAACGTCGTACATATTGGCATCAGCCATACCTTCCGCTACGATCAGCGGGCCGGCGACTTTGATGATTCTTCCGGTGTTCATAGTTTCAATTACCCTTTCTGCTTATTCTCCCAAAATATCGGCGCCAACGGCCCGTTCTACGGCTTCCTTGACATTGGCCAGGCCGATGCCGAGAGAACCTCCCCGTCCGGGGATCAGGATGACGGCGGGAGTAACCCGTTCTGCATATTCGTCCAGTCTGGCCTTCAGGGGCTGTGCGTACTGTTCCGTGAGGAAGATCACGGCGTACTCCCCTTCTGCCAGTTTCTTCAGCGTTGCTTCTGCCTCGGGGGCGGTTTCTGCGGGGAAGGCCTCAACGCCGATGGCCTTGAAAGACAGGATGCTGTCTCTGTCCCCGACTACTGCGATCTTATACATAGGTATCCCTCAGCCTTTCCAGGATGGCTTCGGCAGGAAGTTCTGCGATCTTACCGGCCAGAATGGTCTGTACGGCGGTCAGTTCGGCTTCGCAGGCGGCCACATAGCCGAACACTGCCTTTTCGCCGAAGGCTGCATACTTCCCTGCTTTCAGGTAATCCATGAGAATGTTGTCCACCGCCATATCCAGAGGAGCAACACCGGTCTCTCCGCGGAGAGCGGCGCTTCCTGCTTCGGCTGCCGGACGCAGGGGGGACAAGTCGTACTTGGCCACCAGGGTCTCGGGGGTCAGATCGCCGCGCAGGTCGGCTGCGGAACCTTTGCCTCCTTCGATGAAGTACTGGGGCAGCAGATACATATCTTCGCCCATGCGTTTCATGCGGACTGCCGTCTTCAGGTTGATGCCGTCGATCTGCAGCTTCACGTAGTTCACTGCAAATTCGCTGCCCAGGGCTTCCGCCATGGCGAGCATTTCCTTGAAGCAGGCTCTGTCCAGCACGGTGTCGGAAAGACGGGGGTCACCCGTTCTTGCCAGCACTTCTCTGGCTTCCAGAGCAGCGTTCATCATCAGAGGGGTCATGGCGACTTCGGGTTTGTTTGCGGGGGCCTTGGCCCAGTCTGCCAGCTTATCCGCAGGCAGTTTGCCTGCATAGGACAGAGTGGAACGATATTCGGTCCCGGCTGCTTCACCCTTGATCACCGCTTTTAAATTGTGATAGTCATAGCGAATCAGGAAAAGGTCTACCAGATTCTGATCGGGAGCCAGCTTCCGTGCCAGCGCGAAGTTTTCCTCACGCTTTGCGGGAAGGCCGGCAATGGCATTTTCGAAGGAAGTGAATTCCCCATAGCCCGCTTCCAGAAGCACCTTCAGCGCTTCCTCCTCGGTGCGGGCTTCCGCCATCCGCCGATACCCATCGGTGCCGATCAGTTTGTTCTCCAGTGCCCGCACTCTTGCGACGGCATAGAGATAATCCATTTCCTGGATCTTTTTCTTTTTACTCACCGGGGGCACTCCTTTCCAATAAGAGAATTATCGTTAACCAAACAGGACCTTGGAAACTTCTGCTGCCAGAGTTTCCTTTTCCATCTGCACCAAAGCGTTCATGGAGCAGTTGATTTCCACATCTCCCTTGGAAATGATCATGCCGCCCTTTTCGGAGCCGGTTTTTTCGGAAAGCACCAGGTCACCCTGAATGCCCTTTTCCTTGCGGAGAGCATTGGCGGCTTTCACCACCTTTGCACCCCAGGCAGCCTTTTCTTCCGCGCCGAAGATCAGTTCCCCTGCTCCGTCGCCGGCAGAAACGGCCATGTTTGCCATAAAGGCGATATATTTGTCTTCGGGAAGGTTCAGCAGTTCAGCCAGAGCCTTATCGAAGGCCTGAGCCAGCAGCTGCTGCTTCTTTTCCAGCAGTACCTTGCGGCCTTCCAGCTGGGCTTCGGACACCAGTTTGCGTTCTGCAGCCTGCGCCGTCTTTTCCCACTGTTCCTTCACGCCTGCTTCGACTGCGGATGCCTTTTCTTCGTAGCCTTTCAGCACTTCGGCAGCCTGCGCCCTGGCTTCATCCAGCACTTTGGCTGCGTCCAGGCCGGCTTCTTCCGCGATCTTAGCAATGATCGTATCCATGCCTTTCATCAAAGCACCTATCCTTCCTGGTGGCTTTAGCCAACCTGGTTCATCAGCAGGATGGAGATCAGCAGAGCCAGCACTGCGTAGGTTTCTACCATTGCGGGATACATCATGCTCTTTGCCAGCTGGTCAGGTCTCTTAGCGATCACGCCCATGCAAGCCACGGAAGCGCGGCCCTGATGGATACCGGAAACCAGACCGACCAGAGCGATGGGCAGAGCGGATGCCAGATACATACCACCCTGTGCAACGGTGAGATCGGGGGAAACCTTGCCCATCATCAGGAAGGCAACCAGCAGACCGTAGATACCCTGGGTGCCGGGCAGAGCCTGCAGCAGCAGAGTGGAACCGAACAGATCGGGGTTTTCAGTCAGAACGCCGGCAGCAGCTTCACCTGCCATACCTACGCCCTTGGTGCTGCCGATACCGGCCAGAAGTGCAGCCAGTGCTGCGCCCAGAAGAGTCAGGAAAGAACCATCGAAAATATTACCCAGAAATTCCATTACTAATTTTCCTCCTTAATGATGTTTACATATTTGGTCTTGGTGAACAGAGGTCTGAATGCACGGCCTCCGCCTTCAAAGAACTTACCGAAGAATTCGACGTACTGCAGACGGCTGGTGTGTACGAAAGCACCCAGGAGACCGATGGCCAGGTTGAACACATGGCCGATCAGGAAGACCAGTACGAAGATGATCCAGCCGACGACGCCCTCACCCATGGTGCTGCCCATGGTGTTGACTACCTGTGCAACAACGGCGCTGGAGAGGCCCAGAGCCATCAGACGGGAATAGGACAGAATGTCAGACAGATACGAAGTGATGCCGTACAGAGAGCCCAGACCGCCGGTGATCTTGCCGAAGATGTTCTTCTTGGCGCGGCCAGCGGTGAACAGAACACCCACAGCACCGACGATGGCCATATACAGGCCGGCTTGTACACCGATCAGGAACAGGCCTGCGCCACCCAGGATCAGATACCAGAAGCCGATGTCGAAAATGGCCCCCCATACATCGCCCTGCTTGATCATTCTGTAGCCCTGCAGGCCCATACCCACGAAGAGGTGGATAAAGCCCAGAACGAAGGACAGATACAGAGCGGTCATGGGATCATCCATGGGGTTGAATGCCAGAGGCGGAATGACGAAGTCGATGCCCAGCTTGGCCATGAATGCCGTGGGCAGGTCGCCGAAGTAACCGCCGAAGAGCACGCCCCAGACAGCGGTGGAAATACCGGTTGCCAGTGCGATGACCGCTACGGTTTTGATCATGCCTTTGGGCTTCTTGGTGAGCAGGAACACGCCCAGAGCCGCCATCAGGAGGCCGTACATGCCGTCTGCCATCATCATACCGAAGAAGGCGATGAAGAATACCATAACGAAGGGGTTGGGGTCTACTACAGTACGGTAGCCGGGAAGGCCGTAGAGTTCGGTGATCATGCCGAAGTGCTTGA
>SVCU01000016.1 GCA_015058215.1 Clostridiales bacterium | reverse complement strand
AACGCCTATGAACAGAGCATACAGTGCGGCCAGCAGCATGGCGCCCCAGAACACCTTGTGGCGCAGTTTTTCGGCACGGATCAGAAGTGCCGCATAGAAGGGCGTCAGGATGATCAGCACCTGGGCATAGGCGTTGGCGTTTTCGAAGAAGGAATAGATGCGGCCGGGCATGCCTTCGTTGGTTTCCAGGTCCACCTGCGAAAGTACCACTTCCACCCCTTCAATGGACTGGTAGCAGCCGTACAGAACGGCCACGGTGAAGCCCATCATGACGATGGCGAGGAAGGTGTACAGTTCCTCAGCGGTGTTCAGGCAGCTGACCACCAGGAACATGAGGATGAAGGCGGTGGCGTAGAACACCAGGAACCGCAGGGACAGGGCCGGAGCCACGGACAGACCGGTGGCCAGCACCAGGAACAGCCCGAAGACCAGCACATAGATGCTGAGGCCGCCGGTACGGATCTTGCGGCCGCTGGCGGCAGCGCCGCAGGCAAAGAGAGCCGCGCAGCCGACCGCTCCCAGCAGGCTGAAGCTGTTGCTCCAGTATTCCTGGGGACAGGCCAGCAGGAAGGCGAAGAAAATGCCCATGACGATGTGCAGCTTTTCGCCCAGGAAGATCAGTGCCCGCAGGATCAGACTTTCCCGCAGGACCGGTTCAAAACGGGTCCAGAGCCAGTGCACGAAGTTCGGCAGCAGGTTAACGATCCAGTCCGCCAGGCGGAACAGCAGAGAGTCCTGCCAGGATTTCTGCAGGCTCCCTTCCCTTCCCAGGAAATTCAAAATAGCGCTTCCGGAGAACAGGTTTCCGAAGAACCGTCCGATGGCGCCGAAGACCCGGCAGGAAATACTGGCATTCCAGGCTTCCTTCAGGAAAATCCACGCGGCAGCAAGCCCCCTGTATATGAGACTGCTTTTGATGATTTCCATAGGGTTTTACTCCTCGATGGCCTTGTAACCGATCATGCGCATATAGAGCATGGTGTCGCCGAAACGAACGTCAGACTGACGGTTGATGTAGAAGTTATTGTTGGAAACGGTCACGCCGCTGTCGGTGACGAAGCCGGAGCCCTTTACGGTGACGTAGAGTCTGTAGTGGTTGGGCTTTTCGGCACTGACGATCTTACCGTCAGCGGTGGGAGTTTCGGTGATGCAGGGGTCTTTTACGATTTTGGAAACGGTACCCAGGTATGCGCCGGTGGTACGGTCGATGGCGGGATCACCCACCTCGAAGGTGCCGTCCACCAGAACAGCGGGGGCGTCTTCCATCAGCAGAGTGAATTCCACCGGAGCAGGTTCCTGCAAATTGGTAATGCCGTTATTGCCGGTGAATTTGCCGATGGCGAATACGGCCACGGCCAGGATCACCAGCACGATGAAAATGTCGATGATGCTGATTTTCCCAAACAGTTTCCCCTTTTTATCGATGATCATAAGGTCCTCCTTTTGTGCGGCTTCGCCGCAATGGTTTTGTATTCAGGCCGGCTGCCGCCGGCAATTTGACAGGTTTATGTGCTCCGCGCAGGCGGCAGCTTCAGCCCAGCTGGCCGCGATACTGCCGCAGAGTGTCCGCGGCCATCTGTTCCACGGAGAAACGGGCCTGGGCGGCGGGCAAATTTGCCACCAGCCCGCCGCGGAAGTCTTCGTCCTCCAGCAGGCGGATCAGGGCATCGGCGTAGCCCTCCGCATCCCCTTTGGGCACCAGGACTCCGCAGGGGGCGGCCCCTCCCAGGATTTCCCGGGGGCCGCCTGCATCTGTGGCCACGGCCGGCAGGCCGCACTGGATCCCTTCCACAATGGAAAGGCCGAAAGCTTCCTGTTCCGAATGAGACAGCAGTACGTCGCTGGCCTGCAGCAGCAGGGCGGGGTCCGTGCAGAGCCCCGGCAGGATCACTTTTCCTCCCAGGGGTTTCGCGGCTTCCCGCATGGGTTCCAGCAGTGCACCGTCACCGGCCAGCACAAAACGCACCCGCGCTTCGGGGCGCTTGCGATAAAATGCTTCTGCTGCCTTCAGGGCGAAGGCATGCCCTTTTTCTTCCCGGAACCGGGCGATGGAGGTGAAAACGGTCTCACCCTCTTCGATGCCCAGCCGCTTCCGCTCCGCAGCGATTTCGTCCGCCGCGCAGGGACGGGTCAGCACGCCGCTGTAAACGATCTGCAGTTTATGGGGCTGCAGGCCCTCGCGGAGGGCCATGTCTTTCACCGCACTGCTGACGGCGATGATGCCGTCCACCAGCCGGTACATGATCCGGTTCATGGCGAGAACCGCCTTGCTTTTGGGTTCCAGCATGTGGATGGTGTTCACCAGACGTGCCTTGTTGCCGTGCAGTTTGGAGAAGGCCGCCACATAGTTTTCCCGCAGAAAATGGGTGTGCACGGCATCGATGTTCCGCTCTTTGCAGAGCTTGGCCAGCGCCTTGGCTGCCTTTTGGTCCCAGGGGGACTCCATGGGCAGCGGATGGAGGGGCAGGTCCATTTTACGGGCCAGTTCCGTCAGGGTGCCCTCCTGGCCATAGGCCAGTTCGAATTCTACACCCTTTCCCTGCAGTGTTTTCAGCAGGGTGGTGACGTACTGTTCATAGCCGCCCGTGCCCGATGCCTGGATCAAATGCAAGACCCGAATGGATTCCATGGTTTCCTCCTTCTTACGCAGCGTCCGGCCGAATTCCGGTACCATCAGCTGCGCATTTTTCCTTAACTGAATTAGTATACCATAAATTGTGTGTTATTGATACTATAAAATGCAGCCTTCCCGGCGTCATCGGCAGCGGGCCGATTTTACAGCTGTTCCCGGCATCGTCGCCGGCAGTCCGATTTTACAGCCGTTCCCGGCGTTCGATATAGACGATCAGTTCCTGCACTGCTTCCCGCAGATCCTGTTCCGCCCGGAGACGTACCTTTTCCATGGGAAGCCGCCGCTTATTGGTCACGAAGACCCGCCGGATCCCAAATCTGCGCAGGTCTTCGGTGGTCACATCCCGGCCCCAGCGTCCGGCCACCACCAGCAGTGGGATCCGCAGCTTTCTGCCGCGCTTTCCCACACCGGAGATCACTTTCCCCTGCAGACTCTGGTGATCGAAGCTGCCTTCACCAGTGATGATCCAGTCCGCCCCTTTGGCCAGGCGGTCAAAACCGGTCAGGTCCAGTACCACTTCAATGCCGGGTTCCAGTTTCGCACCCAGAAAGGCACAGAGGCCAAAGCCCATGCCGCCGGCTGCGCCGCTGCCGGGCATGGCGGTCAGATCCGCCGCCGCGTTTTCGCAGGCCGCTGCCACATTCCCATCCGCGGCCGCATTCTTTGCGGGCGGCCGCATTTGCACTGCGGCCGCGTTCAGATTTGTCGCGGCCGCTTCTTTCTGCCAGACTTCCGCCAGATGGGCCAGCCCTTCGTCCAGCCTTCTCACCATTTCCGGATCTGCCCCTTTCTGCGGGCCGAATACTGCAGCGGCTCCGTTGGCTCCACAAAGGGGATTTTCCACGTCACACATGGCCACGATCTCCGTTTTCTGCAGTCTGGGATCCATCCCGGAAAGATCCACCCGTGCGATATTCTTCAATGTGCCGCCGGTGGGCACGAACTCGTTCTCAAATTCATCCAGGAACCGGGCCCCAAGTGCGGCGGCTGCGCCGCAGCCACCATCGTTCGTTGCGCTGCCGCCCAGCCCCACTACGATTTTTTGACATTCTTGGTCCAGTGCCTGACGAATCAGCTGCCCCACCCCATACGTGGTGGTTTTTTCCGGGTTCGGTTCTCCCAGCTGCCGTGCCATCGGAAGCCCGGCACACGCCGCCATTTCAATGACCGCTGTCAACTGTTCATCGGAAGAACCCGGGCGCACCAGCCCCCAGAAAGAATCCGCCGGCGCGCCGAAAGGTCCCTGCACCCGGCATTCCACCCGTTCTGCAGACGCTCCGGCACCTTCCATGGCGCTGAGAAAGGCTTCCACCGTTCCCTCGCCGCCATCCGCCACAGGCAGTGCGATCACCTGCGCCGTCGGATCCGCCGCCAGCAATTCTTCTTTTATGATTTCGCAGACCCTGCGGGAACTGATGGTCCCCTTAAACGAGTCCGGTACCAAGATATACTTTTTCATTCATTGCTCCTTTTGCTTGCATTGCTGTCACAATGTTATCCTTATTTTACCATGCCCCGCCATCCGGTTCAATGGCCATCTGTTTCACGCTTTACATTTTCTTCCATTTGGTATATTATGTAAATACTACGTGTTTCCCGGAGGCTCCCATGAATCATTCCTTCCTTTATCCAACCATAGAAAACCTGCTGCATACTTACGAGGCACGAGTGCAGCTTCTGACCGCACAAATTCAGGCACTTCCCAAGGGATCTCTCAATACCCGCGCACGTTGCTCCGGTGCGATCTTGGAATTGCAGCATGATCAGAAACGAAGCAGCCTTTCTGTTCCTGCCCGTGAGATTCTTCTTTATCGCGAAAAGCTATCTCTTCGAAAAGAATTGCTGTCGGAATTCTCCTTCCTCAAACGAAACTCCGTGCATTTACGAAAGTTAATCTCGCTGTACGGCCTATCCTTTTCAGAGGAAACGGAAGCTCTTTTGGCCAAGTCTGTATCTCAGTTATCCTTTTCAAATGCAAAAGTTCTCCCCTCCGCAGAGCCCGTTTTCGCTTGGCCTGACGGTGTCGTCGATATCTTTAATCTGCCTGTCCCCTTTCCCGAACAGCGTTTTTACACTACCTTAAAAGGTGACAAAGTGCGCTCGTCCGCCGAATTGGTCATAGCAGACGCGCTTTTTTCCGCTCAATTGAATTACCGCTACGAGCCCGCCCTTGCCATCCACGGAAAAATCGTTCGTCCTGATTTCGTAGTGGCTTCTCCCGTTTCTGGCGATCCGATTATTTGGGAACATGCCGGTCTCGTTTCCTCCCCCAAATACGCGGAGCAGCTTTCTCAGAAAAAAGAGTTATACGCTTCCGCGGGGTTCTATGAAGGACAGCAATTGCTCGTGACCTACACAGATTCGCAGCACCCACTGAGTTCCCAATACGTCTATCGCATATTGGAAGCCTTCTTTCATGTGCGTATGTAGAATTTTTTATTCGCCCTAAAAAAAATACATGCAATTTGCATGTATTTTTTGTTGTTTTTTCATTTTCTTCTACTCATTTCCGGCTTTTTATGAGCGAAACAGAAGAATTTACCCCTCGTTTTTCGAGAAAAAGGGTAAAATACCATCTCAATACGCAAAAACCGGGACTTTTACGCAGAAGTTTTTGCTTCTCCGATAAAAACTTCAGGAAAAACACTGAAGTTTTCCCTTCCGAGCAAAAAACTTCTACACATTGAGCTTCTACCTCAGGCCGTAATTCCAATATCGAGTGACCCGAAAAAGAAAAAGCCCCTCGCAGGAGGGGCTTTGCATTCTAGTTGTCCGTTTGCACCAGTTTTTTCACCGGGTTCCTTAGTTGAAATAGCGGAAGACGCCCTTTACCAGACCCAGGATCTTGACATCGCTGACGATGATGGGGCTCATGGTGGAGTTTTCAGGCTGCAGGCGGATATGGCCGTTTTCCTTGTAGAAGGTTTTGACCGTAGCTTCGGATTCGAAGCCGTCCACCATGGCAACTACGATGTCGCCGTTGCGGGCGGTGTTCTGCTGCTGTACCAGGATATAGTCGCCGCTGAAGATGCCGACTTCGATCATGCTGTCGCCGCGAACGGTGAGCATAAAGTGATTGGCACCGCCGGTGACATAGCGGGAAGGAACGGGGAAGGAATCTTCGATGTTCTGTTCGGCCAGAATGGGGGTACCTGCAGCGATGCGGCCCACCACGGGGACTTCCAGGACGGAAAGAGTTTCGCGGGGATCCAAGTCTGCTGCGGCCTTGCGGGCGCGGGCAGCGGTCAGTTCGTCCTCTGCCTCATAATGCGAATTGCGAAGATCCAGTTCGTTTTCGGTTTCGTAATCCAGAATTTCGATGGCTCTGGGCTTGGAAGGGTCTTTCCGGATGTAACCCTTCTGTTCCAGTGCGGCAAGATCCTTGTGAGCCGTGGAGGTGGAGCGGATGTTCAGATCCGCACACATTTCACGCACTGTGGGAGGATAACCCTTTTTGCGGATTTCTTCCTTCATATAAGCCAGTATTTGCTTTTCTCTGTCTTTCAAAGGTTCCATAATGCCCTCCCGTTGGTGCCGCCTGCCTGCGGCAATCTTCAAAGCCATCGCGCGCATACCGGGCTTGAACGTGCAGCGTTCAGGCATCGTGTGGCCGGCGCATCCAGGATATCGGCTTTTACATACTTTTTCGCGGTTATTATAACATATGTTCGCGAAAATGTAAACACTTGTTCGCGTTTTGCCTTAAAAAATACGGTGCCCGCGAATTCGGACACCGTACGGTTTGGAAATATAAGAAGTTGCCCGCTTTGGCCGTTTTGCCGGACAAAGGTTCCGCAAGCTGCAGGCAGGTCTTCCCCCTGCCATTCTGCCCTCTGCCATTCTGCTATTCTGTCTGGACGGAGGCGTTCAGCGCGTTGATGATCCCCATGGCCGCGCCCCGGGCATAGTTTTCAATGTAGGAAGGGTCGGCCATGATGGCAAGATCCTGTGCGTTGCTCATGTAAAGGCCTTCGATGATGACGGCCGGCATCAGGGTTCGATTGATCATGGCAAGGCTGGGGCTGTGCACCACACCGCGGCCCTTTCGGTTAACGGTGGTGGTCATGCCGTCCAGAACGTACCCGGCCAGTTCGAGGCTGGTGAGACCGTAGGGTTCTTCGGATTCCTTGGCACAGTAATGGATCTCCGTGCCCTTGACGGATTTGGTGCTGTTGCTGTTGTTGTGGACAGACACAAGAATGTCCGCATGAGCCTCGTTGGCGATGGGGGCCCGCTTGTAGAGGTACATATATTCGTCCTCCTCGCGGGTCATGACCACGCGGAGACCGGCTTCCTCCAGAAGCTGGCGGAGGCGCAGAGCCGCAGGCAGAATCAGGCTCTTCTCCGTGATCTGCTTGCCGTTCAGTCTGCCTACGGAGCCGCCGTCGTAGCCGCCGTGGCCGGGGTCGATGGCCACGATCTTGCCCTCAGCTTTCCAGTTCAGCAGGGGCAGGCCGTTGGCATCAACAGCGGATTCAGTGCCGGCGGACAAAGAGGCCGCGGCGCTGTCCAGAAAATCGATGTAGAGGGTCTTTTCATCCTCGGAGAAGGAGAGCTGGCCGGCCACCTTCTGGGTCAAGGGGATGGTCACTTCCACAGCGTCCTCGGTTTCGGATTTCTTGCAGACAATGCTGCCGAAGTATTTGTTGCTGCCGCTTGTGAGCTGCATCAGGTCGCTGAAAGAGGGGCTCAGCACTGCATTCCCGGATGCGAGAGAAGCCTGCTGGATGGTGATGGTCTGCACCGCAGGCCGAGCGCTGGCGGTCTGATCGACTGCACTCTGGGTGCCGCCGGGCTGGGCGCTGCTTTCCGTGATGCGGCTGAACACGTAGTTCATTTCTTTATTGGCGGTGATGGTGACGCGCTGGCCACCTTCGATCTCGTTGACGGACAAGGTCTGGATCTTGGCTTCCATGGATGCGGGAGAGGGAGAATTGATGATCACCGTCCAGGTGTCCTGGTCCCAGTCCACGAAGCAGCCCAGATTTTCCGCCACGAAGCGGACGGGGATCATGGTGCGGCTGTTTTTCAGTTCAGCCTCCACGTCCAGCGTCTTCCATTCGCCGTTGACAAACGCGTTCTTGGAATCGATGACCACCTGGACCCGGTTGCCTTCCCAAACGAAGGTGGCCATTTCGCTGGTCTGGTTCCAGTAGACTTCGGCGTTGAGGGCTTCGCCCACCGCCCGGAAGGGTACCATGGTGCGGCCGTCGATGATATACGGGGGAACGTCGGTCTCGATCAATTTCCCGTTGACCTTCAGGCTGACGGGAGCCGCAAAGGCACAGGTGGTGGCCGCGGCCAGGAGCAGCAATAAAATCAGGGTTGTAAGCAGGAATCGTTTCATGTATGGACCTCTTTAGAGCCAGCTGGTGACGAAAATTTCAATGCCGATGAGAATCAGGATGACGCCGCCGAAGATGCCGGCCTTGCCGGCCAGCTTGGTACCGGCTTTGCGGCCGATGAGCAGACCGCCCATGCAGATCACAAAGGTGACGACGGCGATCACAAGAGCGGCGAGCAGCGCTTCTGTCAGCTGATACTCCGCAATGGTAAAGCCTACGGAGAGCGCGTCGATGGAAGTGGCGATGCCCTGCAGCACCAGAGCGCCGAAGGTCAGTCTGCCGCAGCCGCACTCCTCTTCTTCGCAGTGGCAGCCGTCCCACAGCATCTTGCCGCCGATGTAGCCCAGCAGGGCCAGGGCGATCCAGGGGATCATTTTTTCAAAGGCCTGGAAATACTGCACCACCGTGTGAATGCAGACCCAGCCGATCACGGGCATCAGCGCCTGGAAAAACGCGAACATACCGGCAATGCCGCACATTCTGTGCTTTCGCATACAAGGCTCATTGAGGCCGTTGGCCAGGGAAACGGAAAAGGCATCCATAGCCAGGCCGACGCCCAGCAGAATGCTGTTGAAAAAGAAATGGAAATCCAGATTCAAGATTCGTCCTCCTTACACCACCTGGAAGATGTAAAACTTCAGGTAATAGGTCTCCGGCACATTCCACAGGATGGGATGGTCCGGTGCCTGCTGCCGGGCTTCGATCTGCTTCAGCTGCACGCCGGCATCCCGGGCAGCGGAGTTCAGCATCTTGATGAACAGCTCTTCCTTCATGAAATGGGAGCAGCTGCAGGTGGCGAGATAACCGCCTCTGGGCAGAAGCTTCATGGCCCGCAGGTTGATCTCCTTATAGCCGCGCTCGGCACCGGCCACAGAAGACCGGCTCTTGGTGAAGGCAGGCGGGTCCAGAATGATGAAATCGTAAGTACGGGGAGAGACTCCCATCTTCGCCAGAACGTCCTGCTTTTTGTCGGCCAGGGCGGGCAGCAGGTCGAACACGTCGCAGGCCAGGAAATCCATGCGGCCCTCCAGTCCGTTCCGTTCCGCATTCTTTTGGGCCATATCCACGGCGGTCTGGGAAATATCCACAGCGGTCACGTGCGCGGCGCCGCCGGCAGCGGCATTGAGAGCGAAGGAGCCGGTGTGAGTGAAGCAATCCAGCACGGTCTTGCCCTTGGCAAGGCGCATGATCTCGCGGCGGTTGTACTTTTGGTCCAGGAAGAAACCGGTCTTCTGGCCGTTCTCCACATCCACCAGATATTTGATCCCGTTCTCCGTGATCTCCGTCAGACAGCTTTCGGGATGGGGCAGGTCCTCGTACCAGCCGGTATACTGGGTGAGGCCTTCCAGCTCGCGGATGGCCACATCGTTGCGTTCGTAGATGCCCTTGATATCCTCTCCGGCAGCCCGCAGCTGTTCCCAGAGGGCGCGGTACACGATGTGCTTCCGCTGCTCCATGCCGGCGGACAGGATCTGGGCCACCAGGATATCGCTGAACCGGTCCACGGTAACCCCGGGGAGACCGTCCGCTTCGCCGAAGATCAGGCGGCAGGCACTGAAATCGTCTCCCATCACCGTCCGGCGATAGTCCAGAGCGTACTTGACACGGCGTTCAAAGAACACGTCGCCGAAGGACTCATTGGCGTTGTTGGAGAGCAGCCGCACCGCGATCTTGCTTTTGGAATTGTACAGCCCGGCTCCCAACCAGGAACCCTTGGGAGAGAAGACATCGGCGATGCAGCCGTCGGTGAACGCACCGGTCTGGCCGGTGATTTCCGCACCGTAGACCCAGGGATGGCCGCCCTTGACCCAGTTCTCGCCTTTTTTCGTAATGGTGACTGCCGGGAATTTTCGTTCTTGCTTCATGATCTCTCTCTTTCTGTACCGCAAACCGTCAGCGTCGTTCCCGCGACGGTGAATTGCACATTAAAGCCCGCATAGGACAGGCCGTAGATCCGCTCCGGATCTTCCTGATAGGAGGGCCGGGGATCCTGCCCCAGCACTTCCAGAAGGCCGGCCCGCTTCCCTTCCGGGATCCGTTCCAGAAATTCTTCCGGAAACTCCACCTCCAGATGGTACTCCGCAAACTCGCCGGCGAAGCCGCCGCGGGCTTCCGGATGGCTGTCCACATGGGGCAGATAGGGTTTTACATCGTAAATCGGGGTGCCGTCCAGGAGATCGGCACCGGCCACCCGCAGCACGCTGCCGTACTCGGGGTGGTCTTCGATGGACAGCAGTTCCACGGAGGACAGGCCGATGGGGTTGGGCCGGAAGGGCGAACGGGTAGCGAACACGCCCATGCGCTTATTGCCTCCCAGCCTGGGGGGACGCACCGTAGGGCTCCAGTTCTCACGTACCGCTTCGGAGAACTGCCAGATGAGCCAAATATGTGAAAAGCCGGATAGCCCGCGAAGGGCCTCCGGCCGCCGGTATTCCGGTTCAAACACAACCAGAGCCTCGGTTCCCGGCGCCAGGCCGCTCTGACGCGGGATACCGAATTTCTGATGAAAGTCGCTGTGGATTCGAGCGATAATCTTCATTATGCCATTACAAAGCCGAAGATGGTGAACAGCACTGCGGAAAGTGCTGCACCCACTACACCGTAACCGGCCTGGGTGATGCCGTGGCTGTAGTTGTTGCAGCCGGTGGCAGAGGAGGTGATAACGGTAGCATCGGAGTAGAAGCAGATGTGGCTGCCGAATACGCCGGCGGACAGAACTGCTGCAACAGCCAGAGGCATGCTGACACCCAGCTGCATGGCCAGAGGAATGACGATGGGCAGTGCGATGATGTACATACCCCAGTTGGTGCCGGTGATGAACTCGGTGAAGGACAGGATCAGGAAGATCATGAGAGGCATCAGCTGCGGGGTCATGTGCTTGGAAGCGGTTTCGATCAGGAACTTGGTGAAGCCGATCTGATCGTTTACGTCTGCAAACACAAAGGCCAGAACCATGAGCATCAGAGGCATGATCATGTTCTTCAGACCCTGGATCACAATGTCACTGAATTCGTCAGCAGTCATGATACCCTGTGCCAGGTAGAAGACGAACATAAAGCAGATGGTGCAGATAACACCGATGGCCATTTCTACGTCGAAGATCAGAGTGGTTGCCACCAGTACGATGATGGGCAGGAAGAAGTTGATAACTTTGGGCTTCTTGGGGATATTCTGCTCGATACCGGCTCTCATATCGATCTTTTCGGAGCCTTCGGGAGCCAGGGGGCCGCCTTCTTTCACGCGGTTCCAGGCCTTCTTCATAGGACCGAACTGAGGCAGAATGCCGATGATGAACAGAGGTACCATGATGGTGGCGATCCAGCCATAGAAGTTGAAGGGGATGGTCTTAATGAAGTACAGGATGCCGTCACCGGCAGGAGCCCAGCCGTTCACTTCCAGCAGACGGCCGGCAAATACGGCCCAGGTGGAGATGGGGATCAGCACGCAGACGGGAGCTGCGGTGGAGTCCACCACGTAGGCCAGGAATTCTCTGGGGACCTTGTGGCGGTCACTGAGAGGTGCCATACAGGAACCTACTACCAGAGAGTTGAGATAGTCGTCGATGAATACGGCGATGCCAAGGATCCAGGTCCAGATCAGCACAGCCGTTCTGCTCTTGGCTCTCTTGGAGACCCAAAGGCCAAATGCAAATGCGCCGCCGGCCCGTTCGATCAGGGCGATGATGCTGCCCATGAGGCCGCAGACCAGGAACAGCCAGGCGATGTCTTCCGACATCAGAACACCCAGAACACCGTCGCTGAGGGTAAACAGCGCGTCAAACCGGGAGACCAGGATGTACCCCATCAGGGAGGCGAGGAACAGTGCTTCCAGGATGCGCTTGGTCACAAAAATATAAACGACCAGGAACAGTGCCGGGATCACAGAAAAGATACCCAGAGTCCCGTCAACGGGCTCGGGAATTACCAAAGACAGTAAAAAGGAAGCAACTACAACAATGATTGCCGCGATACATGCGCGTCTGGCTTCAAATGCCGGGGGCCGTTTCTCTTTTTCCATTTCAGTACTTATGATTACTCCTTCCAACTTTTCCTGCTGCGTCTCTTCCGGTTCCGTGGGAACCATCCTTCACGGCTTCGGAAAGCAGGCGGGCTTATCGCCTTTTTTATTGATTACTATTATATATAAATCCCCCGAAAAGGCAAGCCCTTCGGGGGAAATTGATGCTAATTTTCAGTTATTTTCCTTAGCAGCCTGCCGGTGCGTCAGACCTCTTATTTCTTATGGAAGCACAGGTTGCAGGCGTCGCAGCCGTTTGCCAGGGTGCCGTTCAGCTCCAGATCGAAGCCCAGCTCGTCGGCGAAGCCGCGGTCACCGTCCATGGCGATATCGCAGAGCAGAGCGATCCGTTCGTCGGAGCAGCCCAGCTTATCCCATGCGTTCACCAGTGCACAGTAGTGGAAATCTACCTTCATATCCTTTTCGTCATAGCGGATGTGGTCCATTTCGAAGGTGCGCTGACCCAGATTGGATGCGAAGCCCACGGAGAGCTTTTCGGGGGTTTCGATGGGGCCGTGCATGGCCTTCTTGGCAGCGGCGCGGACCTTACCGTGTCTGAAGATGGCTCTTCTCAGGATGGCTTCGGTCTTTTCGGCACCCACTTCCTTTTCCAGTTCTTCAAAGATCAGTGCCAGCCACATGGCTCTGTTTTCAGCCTGATTGCGATTGATGGTGATATCCTGTTCGTGATGTGCAGCAACATTCGGCTTTCTTTCCATTTATATATCCTCCTTGATGCGGTGACAAGCGTCACTTTCATTATAGTAAAAAATCCCGGAAAGACAATCTTTCCGGGAAAGTTGAAGGGTTTTCTCACCTTTTCGCACCGGACCTTATCATTGGACAGTCCGGGCATAAAAAAAGCACCCGCCCTACGGCGAGTGCTCCTGTTGGTACACCCGACAGGAGTCGAACCTGCGGCCTTCAGAGTCGGAGTCTGACGCGCTATCCAGCTGCGCTACGGGTGCATGTTCACCCTTTCGGGTAAAAAAAAATTGGTGGACAGTATTGGACTCGAACCAACGGCCTCTTGCTTGTCAAGCAAGCGCTCTAACCTGCTGAGCTAACCGTCCACAGCAACGTACTTTATTATATATGATAGATCCGGGAAAATCAAGCACATTTTTCGAAAACTTTTTAAAAGTTTTTTGCAAAAACCTGTTGACATTTCGGCCGCTCTTGCTATAATAATGATAACAGTTATCGTTATCGATAACACGAACGAGAAAGGAGGTTCCAGGATATGGATCCCGTAAAAAAGGCAAGCAAACACAGCTGGAAACGAGATGAGATCCTCCGGGTCTTACAAGAGACCAACGAGCATCCCACCGCAGACTGGATCTATCAGAAGCTGCGCCCCACCATACCGGATCTGAGTCTTGGCACCGTTTACCGAAACCTGGCTCGTTTCAAAGAAGAAGGCACAGTCATCAGCGTAGGCACCGTCAACGGGCAGGAGCGATTCGACGCTTACACCGTCCCTCACACCCACTTCGTTTGTCAGTGCTGCGGCAAAGTGATCGATCTGGAATCGGTGGCACCTTCCATCGAAAGTCAGGCGGTGGCCAGCGGCCTCCCCGGCGCAAAGATCGAAACCTGGAGCCTGACTCTCACCGGCCTCTGCCCCGACTGTGCAGAGAATATCAATTAACACCAAACCTTTTGCTTAAAAAACCAGTGTATTATTAGGAGGTAAATTATGAAGAAGTTCCGTTGCACCGTATGTGGTTATGTTCACGAAGGCGATTCCGCTCCCGATTTCTGCCCCGTTTGCAAGGTCCCCGCAGAAAAGTTCGTTGAAGTTGCTGAAGAAAAGATGTCCTGGGCTGCAGAACACGTTCTGGGTGTAGCCAAGGGCGTAGACCAGAGAATCATCGACGGTCTGAGAGAAAACTTCGCCGGCGAATGCACCGAAGTTGGTATGTACCTGGCCATGGCCCGCGTAGCCCACAGAGAAGGCTATCCCGAAATCGGCCTGTACTGGGAAAAGGCAGCTTACGAAGAAGCAGAACACGCAGCAAAGTTTGCTGAACTGCTGGGCGAAGTAGTCACCGACTCCACCGAAAAGAACCTGAAGATGCGCGTTGACGCTGAAAACGGCGCAACCCTGGGCAAGTTCGAACTGGCTAAGCTGGCCAAGGAACTGAACCTGGATGCCATCCATGACACCGTTCACGAAATGGCAAGAGACGAAGCCCGCCACGGCAAGGCATTCGAAGGCCTGCTGAACAGATACTTCGGCAAATAAATCCCATCGTTCCTGACAATACTAACCTCACATTCACGATACAAAGTGCGGCTGCAGATGCCGCCGAAAGGAGACTCCCATGAAGAAGTATGTATGCCCCTGTGGTTATGTTTATGATCCCGCTGTTGGCGATCCCGAAAACGGCGTAGCTCCCGGTACCCCCTGGGAAGCAGTTCCCGAAGATTGGGTATGCCCCACCTGCAGCCTGGGCAAGGAAGTTTTCGAAGAAGAATAAACTTCTGCGTCAGCAATACAATTCTTGAGCCATGAAAAAGCCCCCGGAAGATCCGGGGGCTTTTCTTGCCAAAAAGAGGGCGGAGCCTGTGGCTCCGCCCACGGTCTTCATGGTACCTTCGATCTCGCTGCCGTTGTTGTTTTCCATCACACGCATCATAGCTTTGGCCAGCAGCTGCTTGCGTTCCGCGGATTTTTTATAGCTGAACCGGACGTTTTTAAAGCCGGCATCAGTCACGGCTGAAATAGGCCTTACGGCGATCCTCTGTACGGGTCAGGACCCCTTCGGATACCATCTGGCGCATCAGGGCCGACACCCGCTGGTTGCTCAGCTCGGACACCGCGGGGATGCCTTCTGCGATATCGGTGATGGTGTACAGTTTCCCCGGTTCCATGCCGTCGTAGATGGCCGCTTTGAGGCCCTCATTGGCGATCTGCATAGGCGTGAGATCCCCGCTGGGCACCAGCACCGGACGGGGTTTTCCGGGTTTTTTCGGCTCCGCGGGCAGAGGATGGGTCTTTTCCATGGCCTTTTCGTACTGCTTTCTCTTGGATTTCAGCCAGACTTCCACTTCCTGCACCTCTGCCGTATAAGCGGCATCTGCAGCTTGCAGGCGGCCGGGGATGGCGGCGAGGCGATAAGCCATGTCAGCGATGATGCGCTTCTCCGTCTTTTTCTCCGTGAACCGGAACAATCCCAGAGACTCCAGTTCCGCCTGGGCCGCCGCCTGGTTCTGCCGGTAGGCGGCCTGTTCGTGAAGGATCCGTTCCTTCTCCGCCCGGTATTTGGCCTTGATCTCTTTCAGCTTGGTTTCTTTCGCAGTGGGCAGGGCTTTTTCCACCCCTTCCTTGCGGCGCTGAAGAACGGCTTCCACCTCTTCGCTCCAGGCATCGTAAGCTTTGTTATAGGCCGCCAGTTCCTTCTGGTATTTTTCTTCCGCTTCCCGGTTCTGACGCTCCGCTTCCTGACGGCGGCGCTGGGCTTCCGCCTCTCTTCTGCGCCGCTCGGCCGCTGCGGCTTCCTCTCTGCGGCGGCGCATTTCCAGTTCCGCCTCCGCTCTTCCGGGCCATAGATCGTACTTATTCTCCCAGAACCGCTGGATGATCTTGTTATCGATGCTGGGAACGTAGCGGCCGCTGGCCACCCCGCCCAGGCTCCGGCTGTTGAAGGAGGCGGTAAAGTTGGTTTCGATTTCGGATTCATCGTTGAGCCATTTGATCAGATCCCGCACTTCCTTAACGGCGTGAAGTTCCGGCTCCTGGTCCAGAAGCGGCCGGCACTGTGCATCCAAGGACTGTACCAGTTCCTGATAGGAAGCGTACAGATCGTCGCACAGCCTGCGGGCGTCCCTTGCGATATCCGCCACACGGCCCACGGCACCGCCGTCAAAGAGGTCGATGCTGCGGCTTGCCTTCATCTGCAGCAGGGATTCACCGCTGTCGTATTCCCGTTCCGCACGGCTTGCGCTGGCTCTGGCAGAGCGCACCGCTTCCAGCATTTTTTCAGTTGCCGTATTCCCCATAACCGAATCTCCTTTGATCCTGTATCTTTGCGGCAGCCCGGCCGGGCCGTCCGCTGCCGTCGTTCTTTTTGTTTTCTTCTATGATACAATAAATCTTCCTCGTTGGTCAACCGACATTCCCGCTGGACTTTCCGCCGCGCATTGCGTATAATAACAAATAGATACGTTTCCCTGCTCTTATCAGTTTTTAGGAGGTTTTTCCCATGGACACCAATGTTGTACACGCCCTTATCGAAATCCCCCTGGGTTCTAAGAATAAATACGAACTCAACGAAGAAGACGGCCGCATTTATCTGGACCGTGTTCTGTACGCTTCCATGATCTACCCCGCCGAGTACGGTTTTGTGGAAAACACTCTGGCTCCCGACGGCGACCCTCTGGATATTCTGGTGATTTGTACCGAACCCACCTTCCCCGGCTGCATGGTCCCCGCCCGTGTTCTGGGCTGCCTCAGCATGGTGGACAACGGTGCCCTGGACTACAAGCTGATCGCCGTAGTGGACTGCGACCCCCATTACGACCACGTGCACGCCCTGGACGATCTGAACCCCTTCCTGCTGAAGGAAATCGCCAACTTCTTCACCAACTATAAGGTGCTGCAGGGCATCAAGGTGGAAGTGGGCCAGTACATCAAGGGCGACGACGCATTCCAGATCATCGACGAATGCCGCCAGAGATATCTGGATGCCAAGGCCGAAGAAGCGGTCAAGGCCATCCTGGAAGGCGAAGTAAAATAAGACAGCCCGTGCCCCGGCCGGCTGTAAATCCTATACAAAAGAAGGGTATCACTTATGCTGATCCGACGCGCTGCCCTCTCCGACATGGAGGGCATCAACGATCTTCTGCTGCAGGTCCTGATGGTGCATCACAATGGCCGTCCGGACCTGTTCAAGCCTCATGCCAAAAAATACACCGATGACGAACTGGCTGCCATCATCGCCGATGACAGCCGGCCCATTTTTGTTGCCGCCGACGACCGCGACCAGATCATGGGCTACGCGTTCTGCGTATTTCAGCAGCACATCAACAACAACATCCTGACGGATATCAAAACCCTGTACATCGACGACCTCTGCGTGGACGAAGAACTCCGCGGCCTTCACGTGGGCCGGAAGCTCTACGATCACGTGGTGCAGTTCGCCAAAGAATCCGGCTGTTACAATGTGACGCTGAACGTCTGGAGCCTCAACGAAGGTGCCATGAAATTCTACGAAAAATGCGGCCTGGTGCCCCAGAAAGTGGGCATGGAAGTGATTCTGTAAAGAGGAGGGCCCATGAACGCTCCCGCTTCCAAAACCGCCATCCTGTTCTGCCACGGCATTTTAGGACATCCACGCCATTTCGATTTCCTGCTGCCGGAAGTTCCCGGGGACTGGACTGTCTGCAACCTGCTTCTTCCCGGTCACGGCGGCAGCGTGAAGGACTTCGGACAGTCTTCTTTGGAACAGTGGACAGACTGCTACCGGGCCGCTCTGGACCGGCTTCTTGAGACTCACGACAGGGTCTTTCTCTGCGGCCATTCCATGGGTACTCTTTTTGCCTTGCAGGCTGCTGCTTCTCGCGGTACCATTTGCGGCCTGTTTCTTCTGGCCGTTCCCATGGGTGCCGCTCCCCGGCCCATTTCCCTGTGGAACTGTCTGAAATACGCCTTGGGTCTGATCCGCGAAGACGACGAAAGAGCCATGGCACTCAAGCATGCCGCCAGCATCCCGCCGGAAATCAAACTCTGGCGTTACATTCCCTGGATCCCCCGGTTTCTGGAGCTCTTCCGCCTGATCCATAGCACGAAAAAAATGCTCCCACAAGTAAAACTTCCCGGCCTCGCTTTCCAGTCCGCTCACGATGAGCTGGTCAGCCACAAAGCCCCGCAGCGGCTTGCCGCGGCTCCCGGCCTGCAGGTGGAGATCCTGCCGGACTCCTACCACTTCTACCTGACAGACAAAGACCGGGAAACCGTGATCAAAGCTTTCCGTCACTGGATCGCCCATCATGAATTCAATTCCTGATACAGCAAAAAGACCGGTTCTTCCGAACCGGTCTTTTTATTTTGCGCTGTTTTCCACAGCCTTTTCCAAAATAGCCAGCAGATTTTCGGTCTCTTCCGCAGAAAGACCCTCGGTCAGTTTGCGGGCAAACCGGTCACCGATCTCCCGCACCACAGGGACCATTTTCGCCCCTTCTTCCGTGACGAACAGCTTGTACTGACGGCGGTTTTCCGGGTCGATCTCCCGGCGCAGGTGACCCATTTCCTCCAGCTTTCTGGCATCCCGGGCCACACCGGTTTTATCCAGGCCGAAGAAGCAGCAGATCTCTTCCTGGTTGACACCGGGGTTATGGAAGGTGTGCAGCAGCACCATATGCATGGTGCCGGTATAGCCATAAGGGGCCAGTTCCGCTTTCATGGCGCGGACCCGCTGCCGGTTGATGCGCAGCAGATAGGACAGTACGGATTGTTCCATCGCCCTGCCTCCTTACTGCGCAGCAGCCGCTTCGCCGGCCTTTGCAGCCAGTTCCGCAGCTTTGGCTTCTTCGGCCCGGCTCACCTTGCCCATGACCACCTTCAGGATGGGGATGGCCAGGATCAGGGTCAGAATGTCAGCCACGCCCTGAACGGAGGCGACACCCTCCGCTCCGAAGAAGTAGGCCAGCGGCCACAGAACGGGCAGGAAGCAGGAGCCCTGACGGGCCGTTGCCAGAATCACTGCCCCCTTGGCATAGCCGAGACCGTTGCAGAACATATTGACCACGGCCACCCAGCTGTGCACGGGGAGCGCCAGGCACTGCACCCGGATGCTGAAGGCACCGATGGCCTGCATTTCCGGGTCTGTTTCCGCAAAGAGGGTGATCAACGATTCCGCGAAAATGGCGATCAGAAGGGCCATGATGCCGCCGCCGATGAGCGAAGTCCAGGCGGAGAAACGGAAGCTTTCCCGCACCCGCTTATAGTTTTTTGCACCCCAGTTGAAACCGGCCACAGGCTGGAAGCCGGTGCCGAAGCCCAGAATGATACCGAAGGGGAACATCATGACACGGGTGGTGACACCGATGCCTGCCAGGCAGGAGTCGGAAATGGCACCGGCCAGGTTGTTCAGCAGAATGGCGGAGACCACCGCCAGGCCGTTACGGAACAGAGAAGAGGAACCCACGGAAACCACCTGCTTCACGATGTCGGCATCGGGCTTGCATTCCCGCAGGGAAATTTTCAGCATGCTTCTGCCGGAAATGTAGGGCCACAGCAGGATCACGAAACTGACCACCTTGGAAATGGCGGTGGCCATGGAAGCGCCGACCACGCCCAGATCCAGTCCGAAGATGAAAATGGGGTCCAGAATGCAGTTCAGGATGCCGCCGAAGCCCATGCCGATCATGGAGAGCATGGCGCTGCCTTCCGCCCGCAGACACTGGTTCATCACGAAGCTGGAAGCCATGATGGGGGCAACCAGAAGTACGTAGGTGGCATAGTCGATGGAATACTGTTCACAGGTGGGCGTGGCCCCCAGAAGACGCACCATGGGGTGCATGAAGGTCATACCGGCGATCAGGACCACCGCACCGAACAGGAAAGCGGTGAAGAAGGCGAAGGACAGAACGCGGTTTGCTTTCTTCCCTTCCCCTGCCCCCAGAAGGCGGGCGATGTAGCTGTTGGCACCGATGGCCAGCATGGAACCGGCCATCATGATGATCTGGTCCAGAGAGGCGTTGACGCTGACCGCAGCCGTGGCGTTGGTGCCCAGAGAACTGACGAAGTAGGTATCCGCCAAATTATAAATAGAAGTAATGATAAAGGAAACGATGGACGGGACCGCCATCTTGGTGATGACCCGGGGAAGAGGCTCATTGAGCATCATATTGGCCCGGTGTTCCTGGTTGGTTTTTTTCACGAACGGTTCTCCTTCTGCCGCGCCGCGGCGGCCTTTGTTGCATTTTCAACTGTTGCAGTCGAAACAATTCTATCACAGCCGCCGGGAAAGTCAACGGCTTTTCCCGTTCCGGTCCATTCTTTTCGTTTGCATTCGACTCGGTCATACCTTTTTCGATATTCCAATACCGATTGCATTATTTTCTCGCCAAAGATTCAAATTAGGTCATACCTTTGCATTGACAAAGAAATAACGAGTGATATAATAGAAGTGCGCAGGAATGCGCATCCATTCAACCGATTCGTCCCTGCCCAAGAGGGGCGACAATAAACAAAGTAAATTTAATTGGAGGTACACTATTATGGCACGTTTTACTCTGCCCCGTGACCTGTATCACGGCAAAGGCTCTCTGGAAGTTCTGAAGACCCTGGAAGGCAAGAAGGCTATTGTCTGCGTCGGCGGCGGCTCCATGAAGAAGTTCGGTTTCCTGGATAAGGTCGTTTCCTATCTGCAGGAAGCAGGCATGGAAGTTGAACTGTTCGAAGGCATCGAACCCGATCCCTCTGTAGACACCGTTATGAGAGGTGCAGAAGCTATGGCTAAGTTCCAGCCCGACTGGATCGTTGCTATGGGCGGCGGCTCCCCCATCGACGCTGCAAAGGCTATGTGGGTAAAGTATGAATATCCCGAATTCACCTTTGACCAGATGATCGTTCCCTTCGGTCTGCCCAAGCTGCGCACCAAGGCTCACTTCGTAGCAATCCCCTCCACTTCTGGTACCGCTACCGAAGTTACCGCTTTCGCAGTTATCACCGACTACGAAAAGGGCATCAAGTATCCCATGGCTGACTTCGAAATCACTCCCGACATCGCTATCGTCGATCCCGACCTGGCTGAAACCATGCCCAAGAAGCTGGTTGCTCACACCGGTATGGACGCTATGACCCACGCCATCGAAGCTTACGTTTCCACCGCAAACTGCAACTACACCGATGGTCTGGCTCTGCACTCCATCAAGATGATCCAGAGCGATCTGGTTGACTCCTACAACGGCGACATGGACAAGCGCGCTTCCATGCACGACGCACAGTGCCTGGCCGGTATGGCATTCTCCAACGCTCTGCTGGGTATCGTTCACTCCATGGCACACAAGACCGGCGCTATCTTCGAAGATTTCGGCGCACACATCATCCACGGTGCTGCAAACGCCATGTACCTGCCCAAGGTCATTGCCTACAACGCAAAGAACGAAGAAGCTGCAAAGCGCTATGCTGTAATCGCTGATTACATGAACCTGGGCGGCTCCTCCGTCGAAGAAAAGGTCCAGCTGCTGATCGCTTACCTGCGCAAGATGAACGATGATCTGAACATTCCTCAGTGCATCAAGAACTACGGCGCAGACAGCTATCCCTGCGAACAGGGCTTCGTACCCGAAGCAGTGTTCCTGGAAAGACTGCCCGAAATCGCAAAGAACGCCATCGCAGACGCTTGCACCGGTTCCAACCCCAGACAGCCCAACCAGGAAGAAATGGAAAAGCTGCTGAAGTGCTGCTACTACGACACCGAAGTCGATTTCTAAAAAAAGCGCAAGAGGCCCTTTTTTCAGAGGCAAACTTGAACAAAAACGTAAAAAAAGGACCGTCCGTACAGGGCGGTCCTTTTTTCTTATAAATATTTGTACTTTTTTTCACAGAATCTTTAAAAACGATTTGACCAAAGGCGCAATTTCCAGTAACATATATAGATGAAGGAGTCTGCCCTTTTTGCGGACTTTTTCACATGCACGTTTTCACATCACACAAGGAGGGTTTCTAATGTATAGAATCGTTCGCAAGAAAGCACTCAACCCGACTGTCACGCAGCTGGAGATCGAAGCTCCCCTGGTTGCCAAGAAGGCAAAACCCGGCCAGTTTATCATCCTGCGCGTTGATGCAGACGGCGAGCGCATTCCTCTCACCGTTGCAGGCTGCAACCCTGAGGAAGGTACCGTAAAGATCATTTTCCAGATCGTCGGTGCCACCACCGAAAAGTTAAATCACAAGCAGGAAGGCGAATCCATCCAGGACTTCGTTGGTCCCCTGGGTGTTGCCACCCATCTGGACGGCCTTAAGAAAGTCTGTATCGTCGGCGGCGGCGTTGGCTGTGCCATCGCAATGCCCATTGCTCAGGCCCTCCATGACATGGGCGCTGACGTGACCAGCATCATCGGTTTCCGCAACAAGGATCTGGTGATCCTGGAAGACGAATTCAAGGCCTGCTCCAACAAAATGTATATGATGACCGATGACGGTTCCTACGGCCGCCACGGCAACGTCACCATGCCTCTGAAGGAAATGCTGGAAGCCGGCGAAACCTTCGACATGGTCATCACCATCGGTCCCCTGATCATGATGAAATTCGTCGTTGCAGCAGCCAAGCCCTTCGGCGTTCCCGTCACCGTTTCCATGAACCCCATCATGATCGATGGTACCGGCATGTGCGGCGGCTGCCGCCTGACCCTGAACCGGGACGGCAAGAAGGTGACCAAGTTCGCCTGCGTCGACGGCCCCGATTTCAACGGTTACGAAGTAGACTTCGATGAAGCTATGAGCCGTGGCCGCATGTACTTCGACTTTGAACGACACGCCCACGAAGAGACCTGCAATCTCTTCAAGAATGCTTAAGGAGGTACCCGCACCATGGCAATCAATCCCCACAAGCACGAAATGCCCACCCAGGACCCTGTGGTCCGCGCCGGCAACTATAACGAAGTAGCGCTCGGCTACACCGAAGAGATCGCCGTTTCCGAAGCGGCCCGCTGCCTGGAATGCAAGAATATGCCCTGCGTATCCGGCTGCCCCGTCAACATCAACATCCCCGGTTTCATCGCCCAGATCAAGAAGGGTGATTTCGAAGCCGCTTACCAGGTCATCGCCAAGGATTCCGCACTGCCCGCCGTCTGCGGCCGCGTGTGCCCCCAGGAATCCCAGTGCGAATCCAAGTGCACCCTGGGCATCAAGTTCGAGCCCGTGGGCATCGGCCGTCTGGAACGCTTCGTTGCCGACTGGCACAATGCCAACACCACCGAACTTCCCGAAAAGCCCGAATCCAACGGCCACAAGGTGGCAGTGGTCGGTTCCGGTCCTTCCGGTCTGACCTGTGCCGGCGACCTGGCCAGAAAGGGCTATGAAGTCACCGTCTTTGAAGCCCTCCATACCGCCGGCGGCGTGCTGGTTTACGGCATCCCCGAATTCCGTCTTCCCAAGGCCATCGTTGCCAAGGAAGTGGAAGGTCTGAAGGCCCTGGGCGTCAAGATGGAAACCAACGTGGTCATCGGCAAGACCCTGACCATCGATGAACTCTTCGAAGAAGGTTTCGAAGCCGTCTTCATCGGTTCCGGTGCCGGTCTGCCCAAGTTCATGAACATCCCCGGCGAAGCCCTGAAGGGTGTTTACTCCGCAAACGAATTCCTCACCAGAATCAATCTGATGAAAGCATACAAGCCCGACGGCTCCACCCCCGTACAGCACGGCAAGAAGGTGGCTGTCGTAGGCGGCGGCAACGTGGCCATGGACGCAGCACGCTGTGCAAAGCGTCTGGGCGCTGATGTCACCATCGTCTACAGACGTACCGAAAAGGAACTGCCCGCAAGAAGAGAAGAAGTGGAACACGCAATGGAAGAAGGCATCGTCTTCAACATGCTGACCAATCCCCTCTCCATCGGCGGCGACGAAAACGGCTGCGTCAACTCCATGGTATGCCAGAAGATGGAACTGAGTGAACCCGATGAATCCGGCCGTGCCAAGCCCGTGCCCGTAGAAGGCAGCGAATTCACCCTCGATGTGGACTGCGTCATCATGGCTCTCGGCACCTCCCCCAACCCCCTGATCAAGAACACCACTGCCGGTCTTGATACCCAGAGATGGGGCGGTATCATCGTAGAGGAAGAAACCGGCCTCACTTCCCGCAAAGGCGTTTACGCCGGCGGCGATGCTGTTACCGGTGCCGCAACGGTCATCCTGGCTATGGGTGCAGGCAAAACTGCAGCCAAGGCCATTGACGAATATTTGATGCCCAACGCCTAAAGCGTAATCTAAAAGTAAGGAGAAACAAAATGAGTCAACAGTTCGATTTTGCAATCGTGGATGAGATCCTGACCGCGCATGAATGCCGTCAGCAGGCCATCATCGCGATCCTGCAGGAGATCCAGGAGCACTACCATTATCTGCCCCAGGAAGTTTTCCCCTACCTCGCCAAGAAGCTGGACATGAGCGAGGCCCGCATCTACAGTGTCGCTACCTTCTATGAAAACTTCTCCCTGGAACCCAAGGGCAAGTATGTCATCAAGATCTGTGACGGCACCGCCTGCCACGTACGTCGTTCCATTCCCATTCTGGACCGTCTTCGTGCAGAGCTGGGTCTGAGCGAAAGCAAGAAAACCACCGATGACCTGAACTTCACCCTGGAAACCGTTTCCTGCCTGGGCGCCTGCGGTCTGGCTCCCGTACTGACCATCAACGATGTGGTACACCCCGCCATGACCCCCGATAAGGCCTCCGCACTTCTGAAGGAACTGAAGGAGGAACTGAAGAATGCTTAAGAACAGAGAAGATCTGGCCGCTCTGCGCGCCTCTGCGAAAAAAGCTTATGCTGCACAGCCCGAAAAGATCATCGTATGCTGTGGTACCGGCTGCGTTGCCGGCGGCTCCCTGAAAATCTACGACAGACTGAAGGAAATGCTGGAAGAACAGGGCATTCCCGTCTCCGTTGAACTGGAAGAAGATCCCCATGACGAATCCGTCGGCCTGAAGAAATCCGGCTGCCACGGCTTCTGCGAAATGGGTCCCCTGCTCCGCATCGATCCCCAGGGCTGGCTGTACACCAAGGTCAAGCTGGAAGACTGCGAAGAAATCGTAGAAAAGACCATCAAGAACGGCGAACACATCGAACGCCTGGCTTATCTGAAGAACAACATCATCTACAAGAAGCAGGAAGAAATCCCCTTCTATCAGCAGCAGACCCGTGTGGTTCTGGAACACTGCGGTAAGATCGATGCCAACTCCGTCCGCGAATATCTGGCCATCGGCGGCTACGAAGCCTTCGAAAAGGCCCTGTTCGAAATGACCCCCGAAGAAATCACTGCCGAAATCTCCAAATCTAACCTGAGAGGCAGAGGGGGCGGCGGCTTCCCCGCAGGCAAGAAGTGGGAACAGGTCCGTCGTCAGAAGGAACCCATGAAGTACGTAGTCTGCAACGGTGACGAAGGTGACCCCGGCGCATTCATGGACCGTTCCATCATGGAAGGTGACCCCCACAGAATGCTGGAAGGCATGATGATCGCAGGCGTAGCCACCGGCGCAAGCGAAGGCTACATCTACGTCCGTGCCGAATATCCTCTGGCAGTTGACCGTCTGCGCAACGCCATCAAGCAGGCAGAAGAAATCGGTCTGCTGGGCGACAACATCCTGGGCACCGGCTTCAGCTTCCGTCTCCACATCAGCCGCGGTGCAGGCGCATTCGTCTGCGGCGAAGGTTCCGCTCTGACCAACTCCATCGAAGGTAAGCGCGGCTTCCCCAGAGTAAAGCCCCCCAGAACCGTAGAACACGGTCTGTTCGACAAGCCCACCGTACTGAACAACGTAGAAACCTTTGCCAACGTTGCCGAAATCATCCGCAAGGGTGCTGACTGGTACCTGACCATCGGTCCCGCCAACAGCCCCGGCACCAAGGCATTCGCCCTCACCGGCAACATCTCCAACACCGGTCTGATCGAAGTTCCCATGGGTACCACCCTGAGAGAGATCATCTTCGAAGTCGGCGGCGGCATGAGAGGCGACGGCGACTTCAAGGCTGTTCAGATCGGCGGTCCCTCCGGTGCCTGCCTGACCAAGGAACACCTGGATCTGCCTCTGGACTTCGACACCCTGAAGAAGGTCGGCGCCATGATCGGTTCCGGCGGTCTGGTCGTTATGGACGACAAGACCTGCATGGTCGAAGTTGCCCGTTTCTTCATGAACTTCACCCAGAACGAATCCTGCGGTAAGTGCGTTCCCTGCCGTGAAGGCACCAAGCGCATGCTGGAGATCCTGGAACGCATCGTAGCCGGCAACGGCCGCGAAGGCGACATCGAACTGCTGCTGGAACTGGCAGACACCATTTCCTCCACCGCACTGTGCGGCCTGGGCAAGTCTGCTCCCTCCCCCGTCGTCAGCACCATCAAGAACTTCCGCGACGAATACGAAGCCCACATCAACGAAAAGCGCTGCCCCGCAGGCGCATGCCAGAAGCTGAAGAAGATCGTCATCGATCCCACTCTGTGCAAGGGCTGCACCAAGTGCGCACGTCAGTGCCCCGTAGGCGCCATCACCGGCAAGGTTAAGGAAGCTCACGTCATCGACCTGAACAAGTGCATCCGCTGCGGCAGCTGCATCACCGGTTGCGCATTCCATGCAATTAAGGAGGAATAACGAAAATGGCTGAAAAACAATATGTAACCGTCGACGGTATTCCCGTTGAGATCAATGGCGAAAAAAACCTGCTGGAACTGATCGCCAAAGTGGGCATCAAACTCCCCACCTTCTGCTATCACTCCGATCTGTCCATCTACGGTGCCTGCCGTATGTGCATGGTCGAAAATGAAAGAGGCGGTCTGGACGCAGCCTGCTCCACTCCTCCCAGAGGCGGCATGGTCATCAAGACCAACACCGAACGCCTGAGAAGATACAGAAAGAACATTCTGGAACTGATCCTGGCCAACCACTGCGGCAACTGCACCACCTGTGAAAACAACAGCAAGTGCAAACTGCAGGATCTGGCCATGAGATTCAACATCACCGGCGTCCGCTTCCCCAACAACGCACTGGACAAGGCCGCAACCCCCGAAGGTCACTCCTCCGTCAGCATCACCCGCGACATGGGCAAGTGCATCCTCTGCGGTGACTGCGTCAGAATGTGCAACGAAATCCAGAACGTCGGCGCCATCGACTTCGCTTTCAGAGGCTCCAAGATGGTCATCAGCACCGCTTTCGGCAAGCCCCTGTCCGAATCTCCCTGCGTCGGCTGCGGTCAGTGTGCAGCTGTCTGCCCCACCGGTGCCATCATCGTCAAGAACGACATCGATAAGGTCTGGAACGCCATCGACAATCCCAAGCTCAAGACCACCGTTCAGATCGCTCCCGCAGTCCGCGTTGCTCTGGGCCGTGAACTGGGCCTGAAGGAAGGCGAAAACTCCATGGGCAAGATCGTAGCTGCTCTGCGCCGCATCGGCTTCGACGAAATCTACGATACTTCCCTCTCCGCTGACCTGACCGTCATCGAAGAAACCGAAGAATTCATCAGCAGAGTGGAAAAAGGCGAAAACCTGCCTCTGATCACCTCCTGCTGCCCCGGCTGGATCCAGTATGCCGAAAACAAGCATCCCGAATTCCTGCCCAATATCTCCACCTGCCGTTCCCCCATGCAGATGTTCGCATCCATCCTGAAGGAACAGGGTAAGAGATCTTCCCGCAAGATGTTCCATGTAGCAGTAATGCCCTGCACCGCCAAGAAGTACGAAGCCGGCCGCGACGAATTCAAGATGGACGGCGAACCCAACGTGGATGCAGTCATCACCACCCAGGAACTGATCGGCATGATCAAGGAATCCGGTATCATGTTCGATGAACTGGAACCCGAAGCAGTGGATATGCCCTTCGGCACCATTTCCGGCGCAGGCGTCATCTTCGGCGTCACCGGCGGTGTAACCGAAGCTGTTCTGAGAAGAGTGGCTTCCAACAAGTCCCGCTCCGGTCTGCTGACCCTGGCCAACTGCGGCCAGCGCGGCATGGAAGGCATCAAGGAATTCACTCTGCCCTACGGCGACCTGAACCTGCACATCGCAGTTGTCAGCGGCCTGGCAAATGCCGAAGCTGTTCTGAAGAGAGTGGCTGCCGGCGAAGAATTCCACTTCATCGAAATCATGGCCTGCCCCGGCGGCTGCGTCAGCGGCGGCGGCCAGCCCTATGCCAAGGAAGCCCAGAAGGCAGACCGCAGCAAGGGCCTGTACGAATCCGATCGTCTGCTCAGCATTCGTCGTTCCGAAGAAAACCCCGACATCCCCAAGCTGTATGAAGATATTCTGAAGGGTAAGGTCCACGAACTGCTGCACGTACATTACGCAAAATAAAGAACCAAGAGGAACAACATCATGATCGAACTGAATGTATGCATCGGCAGCTCCTGCCACGTAAACGGCGCACATAACGTCGCCACCTCTTTCCAGCATCTGATCGAAGAATATGGTCTCCACGACCAGATCAACTTCGCCGCATCCTTCTGCATGCGTCAGTGCGGTGCCCAGGGCGTATCCGTTCGTCTGAACGGTGAACCCCACCGCATCGCTGCTGAATCTGCCAGAACCTGGTTCAGAGAAAACGTACTGCCCCTGGCCGGCAAGTAAGCCAGACCCCTGCTAAAACCAAAATGTTTTCCGGCTGATGAGCCAAGGCCCCTTGCGGGGCCTTGGCTCTCTACGGAAAGGAGGACTTTTCATGATCATCCGAGTTTGTGTAGGCAGTGCCTGCCACCTGAAAGGGTCCGAAGAAATCATCGAACTTCTGCAGAACGCCATCGCCGAGCACGGTCTCGACCTGGAGATCACCCTGGGCGGCATCTTCTGCACCGGGCATTGCAGCCCCGCCGGTGTCACCGTCGAAGTTGACGACGTGCTGTACACCGTTTCCCGCGAGAATTTTAAGGAATTTTTCCGTGAACATATTTTAACTCCCATCAAAGAAGGAATGAGGTAATTCAGAATGTCCAAGTACCTGGATCTGAAAAAATCCAACTGCGCCAACTGCTACAAGTGTGTCCGCTACTGCTCGGTCAAATCCATCCGTTTTTCCGGCAACCAGGCTCACATCATCGACGATGAATGCATCCTCTGCGGTCAGTGCTTCGTCGTCTGCCCCCAGAATGCCAAAGTCATCGTCAGCGAACAGGAAAAGGTACGCGTTTACCTGCAGGATACCCAGCCGGTCATCGCCAGTGTAGCCCCTTCCTTCGTGGCCAATTACGATGGTGTGGGCATTGAAGGCCTGAAGGAAGCTCTGCTGAAGCTGGGCTTCGCCGATGTGGAAGAAACCGCCATCGGTGCCACCATCGTCAAGAAAGAATACGAACGCATCCTGCGGGAAGAAAAGCCCAAAGTGCTGATCTCCTCCGCCTGCCCCTCCATCAATCTGCTGATCCAGAAGCACTTCCCCAGCGTGCTGCCCTATCTGGCCACGGTGCTGTCCCCCATGCAGGCACACTGTCAGGACATCAAGCGCCGCAACCCCATGGCCCGCACCGTCTTCATCGGCCCCTGCATCGCCAAGAAGGAAGAAGGGGACCACAGCCACCTGGTGGATGCCGTCCTCACCTTCAAGGAACTGTCCGACTGGCTGGCCGCTGAAGGCATCGAGATCCCCAAGACCGCTGATACCAAGGAAGGCAGCAAGGCTCGCCTCTTCCCCACCACCGCCGGCATCCTGAAGACCATGGCCAAGGAAGAAGATTACACCTACCTGGCCCTGGACGGCACCGAAAACTGCATCGCCGCCCTGAAGGATATCGAAAGCGGCAAGGTGGAAAACTGCTTCCTGGAACTGAGCGCCTGCGCCGGCAGCTGCATCAACGGCCCCGTAATGGAAAAGTACCACGGCTCCTTCCTGCAGAACTACCTGCAGGTGACCAAGTACGCCGGTACCGAAGATTACCCCGTGCAGCAGCCCGATATGGAAGAACTGAAGAAGGACTTCGAAGTTCTGCCCAGAGCCGCCCATATGCCCTCCGAATACGAAATTCTGGAAATCCTGCGCCAGATGGGCAAGCGCACCAAAGAAGACGAACTGAACTGCGCCACCTGCGGCTACGATACCTGCCGTGAAAAGGCCATCGCCGTCTACCAGGGCAAGGCCGAAATCAGCATGTGCCTGCCCTTCCTGAAGGACAAGGCCGAAAGCTTCTCCGACACCCTGGTAAAGCACGCCCCCAACGCTTACCTGATCCTGAACGAAAACCTGGAAGTGCAGCAGCTGAACCACGCTGCCCTGCGCCTCCTGAACCTGCGGGCCGCCAGCGACATCCTGGGCGAACAGGTCATCCGGATCCTGGATCCCAAGTACTTCATGTCCGTTCTCACCACCGGCAAGGACATCCACAACCAGAAGATCTACCTGGCCGAATACAAGAAATACGTGGAACAGACCATCGTTCACGACAAGTCCTACCGCGTGCTGCTGTGCATCATGCGCGACATCACCGAACAGGAACTGGAACGCGAAAAGAGAGACAAGGTCAGCCAGCAGACCATCGAAGTTGCCGACCGCGTGGTAGACAACCAGATGCGGATCGTACAGGAAATCGCATCCCTGCTGGGTGAAACCGCCGCTGAAACCAAGATCGCTTTGACCAAACTGAAGGAGTCCATTGCAGATGAATGATTTGTGCGCAGATATCGGCTATAAAAGCATCAACCACCATGGGGAACAGCTCTGCGGCGACCATGTGGACATCGTAGAACGGGATGAAAACTCCACCGTGATCATCCTGGCCGACGGTCTGGGAAGCGGCGTAAAGGCCAGCATCCTGTCCACCCTGACCACCAAGATCCTGTCCACCATGCTGTCGGAAGGCCTGCCTCTGGAAGAGTGCGTCGGTGCCATCGCCGCCACCCTTCCCGTCTGCTCTGTGCGCGGCGTGGCCTATTCCACCTTCTCCATCATCCACCTGATCAACAACGAAACGGCGGAGATCATCCAGTACGATAACCCCTCTGTGATCCTGCTGCGCAACTTCCAGAACTACAACTACCCCAAGACGGAAATGCGCATCGGTGACAAGAAGATCTACAAGTCTGTGATCCGCCTGCAGGAAGACGATATTTTCATCGCCATGAGCGACGGCTGCACCCATGCGGGCATCGGTCTTGCCTTCAACTTCGGTTGGAAGCTGGAAGACATCACCACCTTCATGGAATCCATCGCCCATGTGGGTTACACCGCCAAGACCCTGGCCACCGTGCTGGTGGACGAGTGCAACCGCCTCTACAACGACAAGCCCGGCGACGATGCCACCGCCTGCGTGGTACGCATCCGTAAGCGCGTGCCCATGAACCTGTGCTTCGGTCCTCCCGCAAGCCACAGCGACAACGAACGAATGATGTCCCTGTTCTTCTCCAAGGAAGGCAAGCACATCGTCTGCGGCGGTACCACCTCCTCCATCGCTGCCCAGTACCTGGGCAAGCCCCTGCGGGTCAGCCTGAAATTTGAACGTTCCGACGTTCCTCCCGTGGCGGAGATCGAAGGCGTGGATCTGGTAACGGAAGGCGTTATCACCATCAACAAGGTGCTGGCCTACGCCAAGGACTACCTGGAAGAAAACGAGCTCTACGACCAGTGGAGTTTGAAGCACGATGCCGCCAGCCAGATCAGCCGCCTGCTGTTCGAAGAAGCCACCGACATCAACTTCTTCGTCGGCCAGGCCGTCAACCCGGCTCACCAGAATCCGGACCTTCCCATCAACTTCAACGTGAAGATGAACCTGGTGAAGGAGCTGTCCGAATGCCTGAAGCGAATGGGTAAGAAGATCAAGGTCAGCTATTTCTAAGGCTGACCGAAAGGGCCGCTTACGCGGCCCCATAAAAGGGAAAAGTACAAAAAGAGAGCGCCTGCGGCGCTCTCTTTTTTGCTGCAATCCTTGAAATTTCAACAGGATCGTCTAATTGCTATTCGCGTTTTCTGCCGGCCGCGAGGCCATGATATCCTGTACCAGTTGAGCCACATCGATGGCCGGAACTACGACCGTAAAGGTTTTGTTCAGGGTATCTTCTCTGGTAATCAAGAAACGGTAGCACGGCACCAGATGTCCTTCGCCCTCTATGAACTTCATTTCCAGATCTTTTGCTTATGTGTGATAAAGAAGCAATAGAAGTGCAAAAAATTTTGCCGTTCCTATCCGACACTTGGCCATTGTGTCGGATAGGTCGGGCGGTTATTCGGGCAAGTCAATCTTGCCGACAAAGCTG
>SVCU01000034.1 GCA_015058215.1 Clostridiales bacterium | reverse complement strand
CGCCATCAGCCCCGGCAATTCCGGCGGCGGCCTGTTCAACGGTGACGGTAACCTGATCGGCATCGTCTGCGCCAAGAGCGGCAGCGCCGATTCCGAAGGGCTCAGCTTCGCCATTCCCTCCAACACTGCCATGGAAGTGGCCAAATCCCTGATCGCCACCGGCAGCTACAACGGCGGCACTGCGGACGGTTCCGTCATCTCCACCAACAAAGCGGTCCTGGGCATCAGCATCACCGAACTGACCCAGGAAGAAGCCAACAAGCGCGGTTTCCTGAACGGCGGTGTCTACGTGTCCAAGATCAACACCAAAACCACCGAAGAAGCCGGCCTGAAGGTGGGTGACCGTCTCATCAGCGTGGACGATAATCTGATCTCCGTCGGTACGGATCTGACCGATTATCTGGCCACCAAGGAGCCCGGCGATAAAGTAGAACTCGCCGTGGAACGCAGCCGTAAGATGTACACCTTCACCATTACGCTGGTGAAGAACGCAGCCATCGAATAACTTGTCATTTGAACGCCCGTATGCTACACTGAAACCAGCATACGGGCGTTTTCTTTTGCAGCGCATCGCCGCAGACAGAAGCCCTGCCGACAGTAAGGAGGACTTTCCCCATGACCATACAGAAACCCAAACTGGAACTGCTTTCCCCCGCCGGCGATCTGGAAGGCCTCAGTGCCGCCCTGCGCTTCGGTGCCGATGCGGTGTTCATCGGCGGCAGCTTCCTGCAGCTCCGCGCTTCCGCCGCCGGTTTTACCGATGAAAATCTGGCCAAAGCCGCCGCCAAGGTCCATGCCGCCGGCAAAAAACTTTATGTGACCGTCAACAGCTTCGCCTACAGCCATGAGATCCCCAAGGTGGCCGATTACGTGCGCTTCCTGAAGGCCTCCGGTGTGGATGCCATCATCGTTTCCGACATCGGCGTTCTGGCAGAAGCCAAAGCCGCCTGCCCCGATCTGGATGTCCACATCAGCACCCAGGCCAACACCATGAACTACCGGGCCGCCCAGGTCTACTACGATATGGGGGCAAGCCGCGTGGTTCTGGCCCGCGAACTCTCTCTGGAGGAGATCCTGGAATTCCGTGCCAAGGCCCCCAAAGCCCTGGAGATGGAAGCCTTCATCCACGGTGCCATGTGCATGTCCTACTCCGGCCGCTGCCTCATCAGCGCCTACATGACCGGCCGCTCCGGAAACCGGGGCGAATGCGCCCAGCCCTGCCGCTGGAGCTACCACCTGGTGGAAGAAAAACGTCCCGGCGAATACTTCCCCATCGAAGAAGACGAAAAGGGCACCACCATCCTCAGTTCCTACGATATGTGTGCCCTGCCTCTGATCAAGCAGCTGGCAGAAGCGGGCATCATTTCCTTCAAAATCGAAGGCCGCATGAAATCCCCCTTCTACATCGCTTCCGTAACCAATGCCTACCGCATGGCGCTGGACGGTACCGGCACCTTTAACGATGCCGCCAAGGAACTCTGCAGCATCAGCCACCGTCCCTACACCGCCGGCTTTTACATCGGTCAGCCCGGCAGCCCCGAAGACCAGGCCTCCCTGGGTGACCTTCTGGTTTCCGGTAAGGTGGACGGGGAATACCTGCGGGAATGCACCTTCATCGGAACTGCCGCCGGCCCCCGTACTGCAGCCAATGCCGTGGAGACCGCAAAAGAAACTGCCGCCGCAGAAGGCCGCACCGTTTCCGGGCCCTCGGACAGCAGCCTGACCCCCGTGGTCACCCGCAATTTCTTCCGGCTGGGCGATACCCTGGAAGTGCTCTCTCCCAGCAGCCCCGGAAAGCCCTTCACCCTGGACTACATGGAAAACGCCGAAGGCACTCCTCTGGACCGGTCCAACCAGCCGTTAAAGACCGTATTCCTGCGGGTCCCCTTCCCGGTGAAGCCCGGCGACCTGCTGCGCATGCGCAAATAACGCTGCTTTCCCGTGGGAGCGGACCGCAAGGCCCGCTCCCCTTTTCATCTCCCGCGAAAAAAGTTTTTAGGAAAACGAAAATTCCCCCTTTACAAATCCAAAACTTTATCCTATAATAATCCTTGCGCATTGAGTGCGCTTCGATGTGCGCGCATAGCTCAGCTGGATAGAGTGCCTGACTACGAATCAGTAGGTCGGGGGTTCGAATCCCTCTGCGCGTACCAAAACCCAAGGACTTCGGTCCTTGGGTTTTTCCTTTTTTACGGTAAATCCGTAGGATTTTAAGTTGATCTTTCTTCCTCCCTTGTTATTTCAACCGGTCAAGCGTATAATTTATATTATCCGCTTGTTTATCTCTCAATTTTATATTTCCCGCACTATTTTCTAAGGAGGATCTCCACATGATCGTTTGGAAAAACATGGACACCCTGGCCGCCTACAGCAAGCTGCAGAGTGTCAAGCCCGTCAGCCTTCCCTCTGCCTTGTCCGGCGAAGAAGGTGCTGCCCGCGTCAAAAACTACAGCGTTCCCATGGCTGAAGGCCTGGATTTCAACTACGGTGCAAGACCGGTAGATGACGGGATCCTGGAGGTCCTGAAGGAACTGGCCGCAGAAGCACAGCTCGCCGAAAAATACGAAGAACTGTATAACGGTGCCGTCATCAACACCGGCGAAAAGCGTCTGGTGCTCCATCAGCTGACCCGCGGCCAGCTGGGCAATGCCGTCATCGCGGACGGCGTGGATAAGCGCGCCTTCTACGTCGGCGAACAGAACAAGATCGCCGCTTTTGCCAAGAAGGTCCACGACGGCGAGATCACCAATGCCGCCGGCGAAAAGTTCACCACCGCTGTGCAGATCGGCATCGGCGGCAGCGACCTGGGCCCCCGCGCCATCTATCTGGCTCTGGAAAACTGGGCCAAGGCCAACGGCACCCTGAAGATGAAGGCCGAATTCATCAGCAACGTAGACCCTGACGATGCTGCCGGCGTTCTCAGCAAGATCGACGTAGCTCACTCCCTGTTCATTCTGGTCTCCAAATCCGGTACCACTCTGGAAACCCTGACCAACGAATCCTTCGTAAAGGATGCCCTGGAAAAGGCCGGCCTGGACCCCGCCAAGCACATGGTGGCCGTCACCAGCGAAACCTCTCCCCTGGCCCAGAACGAAGGCTACCTGGCCGCCTTCTTCATGGATGATTACATCGGCGGCCGTTACTCCTCCACTTCCGCAGTGGGCGGTGCCGTCCTCTCCCTGGCCTTCGGCCCCGAAGTCTTTGCTCAGTTCCTGGACGGCGCAGCAGAAGCCGACGCCCTGGCTAAGAATCCCGACCCCCTGCAGAACGCAGCCATGCTGGACGCACTGATCGGCGTATACGAACGCAATGTGCTGGGCTATCCCACCACCGCTGTTCTGCCCTACTCTCAGGCCATGAGCCGTTTCCCCGCTCACCTGCAGCAGCTGGATATGGAATCCAACGGCAAGTCCGTCAACCGCTTCGGTGAACCTGTAAACTATGCCACCGGCCCCGTCATCTTCGGTGAACCCGGTACCAACGGTCAGCACTCCTTCTATCAGCTGCTGCACCAGGGCACCAACATCGTTCCCCTGCAGTTCATGGGCTTCCGCGAAAACCAGATGGGCTCCGACGTGGTGATCCAGGGCAGCACCAGCCAGCAGAAGCTGTGCGCCAACGTAGCTGCACAGATCATCGCCTTCGCCTGCGGCAAGGACGACGAAGACCGCAACAAGTACTTCGCCGGCGGCAGACCCTCCAGCATCATCATCGGCGACAAGCTGACCCCCAAGACCCTGGGTGCCATCCTGGCTCACTTCGAAAACAAGGTCATGTTCCAGGGCTTCGTCTGGAACATCAACAGCTTCGACCAGGAAGGCGTACAGCTGGGCAAGGTTCTGGCCAAGAAGGTTCTGGCCCACGACACCGACGGCGCGCTGAAGGTGTACAGCGATCTTTTGAACATCTAATGTAACGTAAAAAGCGGATCCGTTCCCCAGCGTTTCATAGGGAAACATTTTGAACCATCATAAAAGTTAATATTGTTTTCCTGCAGGACGGCTGTGTTACCGCGCAGCCGTCCTGTTCTTTTTATTAAAAGCAGAAAAAGGCGGAGAGTCGAACCTCTCCGCCTTTACTGTGTGTTTTACTTTTCTGCCACATTCTCGCAGAAACGCTGGAACAGTGCCGCCGCCTGTGCGCGGGTGGCGTCTGCCTTGGGA
>SVCU01000015.1 GCA_015058215.1 Clostridiales bacterium | reverse complement strand
AATGATTTTGTTTAACGCAGCATAGTCTTTTGGGTAAAAAACAATAGTTGTTGAAATTCCAATGGTTCCAGGCATAATTAACTTGCTTTTTATGGCCATAAAAGATTATATAGCCTTATATAGCTTTTCATGATTTGTTAACCTCCTTTTTGCGGCGGCGCCGGATCGTAAATTTGGCGCCGCCCTCCTTTTGATTCTGCCGGGCTGTTTATAGGAACAGATCCATCAGTTCTTTCTGCTCCAAAAAACACCCGACGTACACGAAATTAAAGAACACCAGAAGCACGTTGCAGACCACCGGCAGATACAGCAGGTCGCTGAGCAGCTCGTCCCTCTTTTTCTGCAGGGTGAACCGCACTTCTTTCAGGTGTTTCTGATAGGACAGCAGGGTTTCCGAAAGCTCTTCGGGGCCAATTCTGTCCCATTCCAGAAGGAGCCGCCCCAGATCCTTTCCTTCCTTCTCCCCCGCATGGAGGGCGAAGGCTTCCAGCGCTTCTCCCATCTGGTTTTGCCGCACAAGCTGCAGCATGGCTGCGAATCCGGGGGCCAGCACGCCTCCCCTTCCGGCCAGCTCCTCCAAAAGACTGTCCAGACCGGGAAGATGCTCCCGCCCGGAAGCGGTCAGATTCCGCAGGAAGGCGATAACTTCCGCCAGTTCCAGATCCCGTTTCTCCTGCCGGCGTCCCGCAAAGGGATCCGCCTTGTTCCAGAAACGCTGCAGCGGTTTCGGCAGAGCAACGGCTTCCCGAAAGGGGATCCCCTTTTGCTGCGCGATGCGCTTTTGAAGCCGGCTCGTTTGTTCCCGCAGCTTTTGCAGATACCATTCGCCGGGCCGCTGCAGAAGCAGCACGCCGCAGGAAGCCAGTACCATGCATCCGCCGTACACCCACCAGGTCATTCTCTTTTCCTCCTTAGAAATCAAAGCGTTTTGCAGCAAACAGGGAAAGCAATGCGCCGTTTGCTGCCCAGAGAAACAGGATCAGAAGGAACAGAAGCAAACCGCCTGGGGTGTAAAACTGATTCTGCAGCACCGTTCCCAAAGGGATCCCCAGGTAGCCCACAAGAAGAACGATGGTCACCGGATACAGCACAGGGATCAGAAGTCCTGTCATCCGCATCGCTTCTCCGTTGAGCCGCTTTCGCTCTTCCGCCAGGCTTTCCGCGTCCCGCAGCTGGATCAGAAGATCCTCCAGGGCCGTGGTGATGTCCCGCCCGTCGGACGCAGCCGCCGCCAGATTGTAGGAAAGCATCCTGCCCCAGTTGGTCCCCAGACCGTAGGCCAGATCCTCCGCCGCCCTCCCGACAGCCGCCCGTCCCGGTGCCTGCCGCAGGCTTAAAAGCAGCCGGTACAGCAGTTTCCCCGTCACCTTCAGTTCTCTTACGCCTCCCACCGTTTCCTCCAGGGCCGCAAAAATATTCCCACCGGAAATCCGGTAGCGGCGCAGAAGCTCCGTCACAAGGGTGACCCCCTCCCGGCTGCCTTTTCTGCGGCTTTCTTCCAGCCGCATCACGTACAGAAGCCAGGGGATGGCCGCAGACAGGACCGCCGCACACAGGGTGCCGCCCGGCGAAAAGGACCTGCTGGCAGTCAGCAGAACCGCAAGAAACAAGGCACTGTCAAAGAACAGGAAGGCTCCCGCCCCCACCGGTTTCCCAAAGGCCATCAATAGCCCCTGATCCAGGTGGCGAAGGATCCCGTTCTTTCCCTCCTGCAGCCTCTTTCTGGCCCGCAGCCGGTTATGCATCTGCACACGGGCAGCCAGGTTCCTAAGAGGTTCTGAGAGGATCAGCCCGGCTCCGCAAAGGAACAGCAGCCGAAACAAGGCTTCCGCTGCCAGGGAGATCTTCTGTCCGTCCATAAGTGCCTCCTTTCTCCGGATCCTTCATGGGGAACTGCCGTGCAAGCGCACGGAGCAGTTCTTCCATTTTTCTTTCACTTCCGGGAGCCCCTTCCCGGGCGATGGCCTGCTTTTCGGGGTCAAAGAGATACCGGAAACGCCAGCGATCTTCCGCGAAGTCGTACAGGCAGAGGGGATCTACCCGGATCTCTCCCGATTCCCGCCGCAGGGACACCTGGTAGATCCCCCGCAGCTTCTTTTGCTGCAGGTCCGGTCTCTGCGCGAAGTGAAAGATATAGTCAAAGCTGCCCGCCACTTTCCGGGCAGTTTCCCCCAAAGTACCACCCCTGGTTTTTACGATTTCCCAGGCCGCATCGTAGGGAAATTCCTGCGGATCCCGCAGATGAAAGGTCATTTTCATCCGCCGGGTCCCCTTCCCCGCCATGCGGATCCCGGTTTCCAGGGCGATGCCGTCCCTGGCTTCCGCCAGGATCAGATAGTCTGCGTCGCTGCGCAGCAGGTTTTTGGAGATCCCATCCAGCCGCTCACCGTCTGCCAGGATCTGCACCAGCGGTGCCCCGGGCATCAACTTATGCAGCGGGATCTCCGGATCCGTTTCCACCATGACCCCCTCCAGACAGGGGTCCTCGTATCGCTGCCAGGTGGAGAGGAATGTGGTTTTGGCCGAACGGACCGGCCCTGTAAAGACCACGTTGAACCCGGCCTCCACCATGGTTTGGAACAGTGGAATGGCTTCCCGGGGAATGGTGCCCCGGTCCGCCTGTTCTTCAAAGGTATAATTGGGGACAGTGTAGCGGCGAAAAATGATCACATCCTGTTCCCCTTTTACCATGTCGCCGCGAAATACGGTGATACGGGTGCCGTCCAGCAGGTACAGTTCGTGAAATTCTTTATCCATCCGCTCCCCCGGGGAAAGCAGCAGAAAGGCACGCACCAGCTGCTCTCTCCGGCTGCTGTCCATGGTCTGCGGCATGAGCCGCATACGACCTTGCTCCAAAAAGTAGATGCGGTCTCCGATGATCTTTGCGGAGCTGCTGTCCGCATAGGGTGCCGTAAACCATTCGGCAGCACCGGCAAGGCCCCAATTTTCGTGATAGATCCCATCTTCCAGCGAGGTGTACCAGGTAGGATAAAAGGTACCCTCCGCACCGTATCGCTGCACCAGACGGCGGATCTTTTCTTTGAAATACGCAACTTCCTTCCGGTAGCCGATGATGGCCCGCTTCTGTACCTCCAGGATGTTTTTGTAATCGGTACGCTCTTCGTTCCATTCGGTCATGAAATCTTTGGCAACGCGGCTGCACAAGGCTTTAAAGGCTTCCACAGAAATTTCCCTCCTTTCGGATCGCATCCGCAAGGGCGGACAGGCTGCGCCGACAGGCGCGGCCGCCGGTCTCCAGCAGCGTTTTGTGTTCCCATTCCGCCCGGCGGCCATACAGAGATGCTTCCACGGGGATCGCACTGCAGCCCAGCCGCTTTTCCAGGTAAAACAGATCGTGCGGGTCTTCTCTGAAGTACCGGTTCACCACAGGGTGCCAGCCGGCAGCCTCCGGCTTCAGGATTCCTTCCGCAGTGCAGATGGCTGATTCCAGCTGTGTCAGCACCAGGAACCGAAGGTCTGCTGCCTCTGCCAGCGGCTCTATTGCCCGGTTCAGCGGGAAGGCTCCTCCATCCAGAAGGATCCAGCGGAACCGTTCTTTGGCCAGCTGCAGGGCAAACACCAATGCCTGTGCCGTACGTTGCCCTTCTTCTCCTTCCCCCTGCCAGCAGCGGGGCCAGAACAGTCCGTTCAGAATGCTGCTGCCTTCCCTTTTCACGCAAAGCGCTTCCAGTTCATCGGCGGTCAGCATCCGGTTCTCCAGCTCCGTCCGATGCTGCTCCAGCGAAGGAACGGGGCCTTCCAGATACAGCAGGCTTTCTTCCCCGCTGCAGCCGATCCAGAGCACCGGTTCTTTCTTTTCTTTCCCCAGGATGCAGGCTGCCGACAAACTGACCATGGTGGTTCCCGTTTTGCGGTCGCAGCCGCAGAACAGTACGGCGCAGCCGCCTTCCTTCCCGCGGGTTTCCCGTTCCAGGTAGCTGCTCATCGCACTGCCTCCCTCTGCACCAGAAGCAGGCAGGCACCGCCTTCTGTCCCGGCCGCATTTCCTGCGCTCTTTCCGCTCTTTGCTTCTTCCGCATTTCGTTTCAGCGCTTCCGAAAGACCGCGTAACAGAGTGCCGTAATCTTCCGTACCGGCAATGATTTCCACGGAGCCGATCTTTGCGGTGCTGTCCGTCCGCTGCAGGGCTTCCGCCCGTTCACCGCCGGCCGCATTCACCACTTCCACTTCGTTGCTGTCTTTCACAAAGGCCACCCGGTAGGTCCCCAGGTATGTACCGGGAAAGGCATCCCGACTCCCGCTTTCGCCCCCCGCCTCACTGCCGCCGGAGGCTTCTTCAGGCATTTCCGCACCGCGCTCTGCCCCTTCCTGCAGGGCATACACATCGATCCAGTCGCCGCGCCGCAGAGAACTGCTGCGCAGAGAGATCCATTCTCCTTTCAGCACGAAAATGGATTCCCCCTTCCCCAGATAAAAATCCTGTTCCCGAAGCTGAGACACTGTGATCTGACCGTTCTGCGGGATCTGCGAATTCGTCACCTTCCCCTGCAGCAAAGCAAGCTGTTCCGGTGTGAGGGCTCCTTCTGCCAGACTGTCTTTTTCTACCTTGCCGGCGGAAAACAGGGCCGCAGACAGTGCAGTCCCAGCCTCGATGGGCTCCCTGGCCAGCAGTACCTCCTCCGTCAGAAAATAACCTCTGCCCCAGCTCTCCCAGGCGATGAGGCCGCAAAGGGCCAGCGCCAGAAAGGCAATGCCCAGCAGCTGTCTTCCTCGTTCCATACTCCCCTTCTCTCCTTTCGAAACTACAAATCGGCAAATCGATTTGTAAATTATTTACAGTTCGTACTATAGCATGCATTTCCATTTTCTGTCAATCCCTTCCGGCAATTTATTTGCCATTTCCTTCCATTTTTCTTTCGGCATTTTTCGACAAAATTCGACACCATCCCCCTCTTGACAATTTGTATTATTTGCATTATAGTTAATAATACAAAAGGAGGTTGCCCATGCTATTACACTTTGACTTTTCCAGCGATACGCCTCTCTATCTGCAGATCCGAAACCAGATCGTCATCGGCATCGCAGAGGGCAAACTACTGTCCGGCGAAAAGCTTCCCACCATCCGTGCCCTCGCGGAAGAAAGCGGCATCAACATGATGACCGTCAGCAAGGCCTACCAGCTTCTGAAGCAGGAAGGTTATATTCTGACAGACCGCCGCAGCGGCACCGTCATCGCTCCCCGCAGCGAAAGCGCCGCTCCCCTTTCCCCGGAGACCCTGCAGGCACTGCGCCTGCATCTTTCCGAGCTGCGCCTTTCCGGCATGAATAAAGAAGAAGTTCTCGCCCTGTGCGAGACCCTGTACGAGGAGGGAAACAAATGACCTTTACCATCATTCTCTGGCTCTCCATGATCTGGATGCCCTTCCTGATCAGCGGCATGATGCGCAACGAAGCCAAATTTAAAAAGAACATCGCCATCGGCGTCACCTTCCCCATCGACGGCCGCATGGATCCCGAAGTGCAGCAGCGTCTGGCCCGTTTCATAAAGGAACTGCGGCTGGTCACCATCGGGCTGGTGGTCATCGCCCTGCCCTGCATTTTCGTCAAAAGTTTCAGCCTGACCATGACCCTCTGGCTGATCTGGATCGATCTCTGCATTCTTGTGCCTTACATTCCCTACGTGCTCTGCAACCGGGATCTGAAAACCCTGAAGCGCGAGAAAGGCTGGGCGCAAGCACCCCAGACTTCCATCTCCGTGGATCTCTCCCTGATCCCCGAAGAACGCCGCCTCTCCCCCTGGCTGTACGTTCCCGCCTTCCTTCTGGGCCTTCTGCCCCTGCTTTGGGATCTCAACGTTTGGCCCGTGGTCCTGGTGGATAGTCTGCTGGTCCTGTTCTCCTGGTTCGGTGACAACTACCTTTATCGCAACAAGGCCGAAAAAGTGGATGAAAACGCCGATCTGACCCGAGCCCTCACCCGCATCCGCCGCCGAAACTGGAGCCTGCTGTGGCTGCTCTGCGCCTACAGCTTCGCCCTGCTTTCCATCTCCATGAGCCTGTACACCCTCCTGCCCCTGCTGGGCGGCATCCTGTTCTTCCTCATCGCGGTGGGCATCGTCATCGCCGTGCTGCTGGTGGAATTCCGCACCCGGGCTCTCCAGGAAAAGCTGACCGCCTCCAGCGGCAGCGGCTCCTATGTGGACGAAGACGATTACTGGCTGGGCGGCGTGCTCTACTGCAATCCCAAGGATTCCCGCACCATCGTCAACTACCGTGTCGGCACCAATACCACGGTCAACATCGCCCGTCCCGCCGGCAAGGTGTTCATGATCTTCACTCTGGTTCTGCTGCTGGCCCTGCCCTTCACCGGCCTCATTCTGGATGCTGCAGTGGGCGGTCCCATGGAACTCATCATCACCGAAGAAACCGCTGACGAAGAAGTGCTTCTGGCCGACTGCGGCGGCACCTCCTACGAGATTCCCCTGGATTCTATGGAATCCATACAGCTTCTGGAAGAGCTGCCGAAACGCCTCTCCCGTACCTGGGGCACCGCCACGGAAAACTTCCTGGGCGGCAACTTCAGTTCCAAAACTCTGGGGTCTTTAAAGGTGTGCCTGGATCCCACCGTGAAGCCCTTCCTGCTGATCGAGGCGGGCGGCAAAACTTATCTGCTGGGCAGCCGCGATGCGGCCGAAACCCGCGCCCTGTACGAAACCCTGAAGGAGGCCCTGTAATGCTGCAAATCCCTGTTATTGTCGGAAACGATACTCCCTATCCCCTGAAGGGCATGCTGACGCTGCCGGAGGGAAACGGGCCCTTCCCCGCCGCAGTTTTCGTCCACGGATCCGGTTCCAGCAACATGGATGAAAAAGTGGGCAAACTGACTCCCTTCAAAGACCTTGCGGAAGGTCTGGCTGCCCGCGGCATCGCCTCCCTCCGCTATGATAAACGCACCTTCGCCCACGGTGCAAAGCTGCTGCGCGCTTATAAAAACAACTTGACCGTCAAAGAAGAAGTGCTCGAGGATGCCCTTCTGGCTGCAGATCTTCTGCGACAGGACAACCGCATCGATCCCCAAAAGGTATTCATCGTCGGCCACAGCATGGGTGCCATGCTGGCTCCCCGCATCCACGCAGAAGGTGGAAATTTCAAGGGTTTGGTCTTGATGGCCGGTACCCTTCGAACCCTGGAAACCGTTCTTTTAGACCAGATCGGCGAACTTTTAAAAACCTCCAGGGGCCTGACCAAACGAATCCTGCAAAAGCAGCTTTCCACTTTTGAGAAAAGGTTTGCAAACCTCTATGCTCTTTCCGACGAGGAAGCAAAAGCCGAAAAGTATGCCGGCGGTGTCACCCTCTACTATTTCAAGGAAATGGGTCTGCACCCTGCCGAAGACTACTTGAAACAGCTGGAAACTCCGGTTCTGGTACTGCAAGGGGAAAAAGATTCTCAGGTGAAAGCGGACACCGATTTCACCGCCTACCGGGAACTTCTGCAGAACCATCCCGATGCTGCCTTCAAACTGTACGACGGCCTGAACCACGCCTTTGTGCCCGCCCTGTACGAGGGCATTGCCAATGCACGGAAAGAATTCGCTGTAGAGCGCCACATTGCCAGCGAAGTGCTGGATGACCTTGCGTCCTGGATCCATCGGGTTTCTTCCAACTGAACTCACTGCAGTTGTATTGAAACCCTTTTTCAGGGGATAATTTCAGCAAAGAAAAAAGAACCGACAAAACTTTTGTCGGTTCTTTTTGTTTCTTTAAATTTGTTCCGTCTATCGGGTTTTCGCTTCGTTCCCGTCGCCTGGAGATCCGCCTTACCAGCGGGGCGGCTCCGTGCCGTCGGCCCAGGTGGCCACCTTCAGCTTTCCGGGCAGCACCTTGATCTCCAGCGGCAGACGGGGGCAATGCTCGCCGTCCACATCGGTGCCGAAATCGTCGTCGGACTCGATCAGCACCCGCTTGGTCTTGAAGTTCAGAACGTGCTTGTTCTCCACGTGATTGCCCTGCAGGATGGACAGCAGCAGTGTGGGGAATTCCAGGATGTTCATTTCCCGGAAGAGGATCACATCCAGCAGACCGTCGTCGATGCGGGAGGACCCGCCCACCTGCTTAAAACCGCCGGCAGAGCGGCCGTTCATGACCACCATGAAGTACATTTTTTCTTCGCCGGTGTATTCTTCGCTGGTGAGGCGCACGGTGAGAGGACGGATCTTGGTCACCTCTTCCGCACCCCGCAGGTAGTAGGCCAGCTGGCCCAGGGTGTTTTTCAGTTCCGGGTCCGTCTTCTGGCTCACATCCACCATGAAGCCCATGGCGGCCACATTGATGAAATATTTATCGTTGGCCATGCCCAGGTCGATGGTGGTGTAATGTTCGCCGCAGGCCACGTTCACCATATCTTCGATCCGGGTGGGAATGTCGAAGTAATAGGCGAAATCGTTGGCAGTACCGGCCGGGAACACGGCCAGGGGCAGGTTTTTCCCTGCGTTCAGCATGGCGTTCACCACCACGTTGATGGTGCCGTCACCGCCGGCCACGATGACCTTGCGGAACTCGTCTTCTGTAATGTGCTGAAAAATTTCTTCGATCAGATCTCTGCGATCAGCCCGCACCGGGGTCACAAAAAGCCCTCTCTTCTGGAACAGCATGATGATCTCATCCAGTTTGGATTTGAACAGACCGTTCCCGGAAGCCGGGTTATAGATCAGCAAGACCTTTCTGCTCTTTACCTTTTCCATTTGTTAATCTCTCCCTGATTTTCCCAATGAGATACAGAGAACCGGAGAACAGGATCACATCGTAATCGTCCTTGCGGCTCAGTGCATAATCGCAGGCGGTATCGAATTCGCCCACATCTTCACAGGGGACCCCCAATCCCCGAATGACCTGTGCCAGTTCTGCAGAAGAAAGCTTCCGCGGATTGTCGGGTTCGGTGGCCGCCATATCGGCACCGATCTCCAGCAGCTGCTTCAGCATGGCTTCCACTTCTTTATCGGCAAGGATGCCCACGATCATGAGGATCTTCTTGCCGGCCAGGTTGTCCTTCACCGCCGCCACCAGAGAACGGACGCCGTCGTCGTTATGGGCGCCGTCGATGACCACGATGGGATCTTCCCGCTTCAGAATTTCAAAACGGCCGGTCTGCACAGCCTTGAGAATACCCTTTTGAATGTCTTCTCTGCTGATGGTGAGCTGACCGTTTTCCACCAGAACTTCCAGCACCTTGAGAGCGCACTTGGCGTTCTCGATCTGGTGCATCCCCAGCATGGACAGCTGAATTTCCAGGGGCTGACCCAGGAAATCCACGGTGAAGCCGTAGCCGCCGATGCCCTTCTTGATGTCGCGCACTTCTTCCTGACGGAGATCGTAGTAGGCACAGCCCTTTTCTTCCGCCACCTTGCGGATCACGTCAGCGCCGGGATCCTTCACGTGGGAAATAACGGGGCAGCCGGGCTTGATGATACCGGCCTTGTTCAGCGCGATCTCTTCCAGGGAATTGCCCAGGACCTGCATATGGTCGTAGGAAATGGAGGTGATGACGGATGCCAGCACCTGTTCCATCACGTTGGTGGAGTCGCCGCTGCCGCCCATGCCCACTTCCAGTACCAGATAGTCCACGGGCTTCTTGCTCAGATAATAGAAACAGATGGCGGTGACCACTTCAAATTCCGTGGGAGATTCCAGACCCATCTTGAGCATGGCATCTACCTGAGCCAGAACGGCTTCGGTGCAGACGGCCAGGTCTTCGTGAGAGATCTCTTCCCCGTTGAATTCGATTCGTTCCGTGAACCGTTCCAGGTAAGGAGACGTGTAGAGGCCCACTTTGTAACCGGCCTGCTGCAGCATGCAGTACAGGTAGCGGCAGGTGGAGCCCTTGCCGTTGGTGCCGGCCACGTGGATCACCTTCATACCCTTCTGAGGATCGCCCAGAAGTTCCAGAAGCTTCTTCATCCGTTCCAGACCGAGACGGCTGCCAAACTTGTCAAAATTGTGGATTTTAGCCAGTGTTTCTTCGTAAGTCATTGCCATTTTATTCGCCTCTTTTACAGCTTCTTTGCCACCATTTCCAGGCGTTCCTTCACCTTGCCCAGCATTTCTTCTGCCTTGGCAAGCTTTTCCCGTTCGGTGTTGACTACCTTTTCGGGAGCCTTGGAAACGAAGGCCTGATTGGAGAGCATGCCGCCGATTCTCTTCACTTCGCCCTGCAGTCTGGCTTCTTCCTTCTGCAGACGTTCAAATTCCGCCTTATAATCCAGCAGGTCGTCCAGGGGAATGTAGATTTCGGCACCGTCCACAACAGCGGACATTACTTCTTCGGGCACTTCGCTCTTGGAAGCCGCAAAGGTGATCTCGGAGATGCCTGCCATCTTGCAGATGTGCTTTTCTTCCGCCTGTACGTCAGCGGCATTCTTGGCCAGGATGACGGCGCGCAGCTTCTTGGAGGGAGCTGCATCGGCTTCCACGCGGATGTTGCGGATGCTGCGGATGATGGCCATAGCCAGTTCCACACGGGCAACTTCGGCATCGTACTTCTTGGCTTCGTCGTATACGGGCCATTCTGCCTGGATCAGCATGGTCTTGCGGTCGGGCAGGTAGCTCCAGATTTCTTCGGTGATGAAGGGCATGAAGGGGTGCAGCAGGGTCAGCAGGGTTTCCAGAGCGCTGACCAGCACGCGGCGTGCCACCTTCTTATCTTCTTCTTCGCCTTCGTAGAGGCGGCTCTTTACCAGTTCGATGTACCAGTCGCAGAAGCCGTTCCAGATCAGTTCCTGGATCTTCTGACCGGCCAGAGCCAGGTCGAAGTTGTCCAGATTGGTGGTGGCATCCTTGGCCACTTCGTTGATCAGGGACAGGATCCACTTATCTTCGTCCTTCAGAGCCAGCTGGGACAGTTCCCCTTCTGCCATGGGCAGGAAGTCGCCGTTTTCGTCCTGCAGGTTCATGATGACGAAGCGGCTGGCGTTCCACAGCTTGTTGGCGAAGTTGCGGCAGGATTCCAGACGGTCCTGCTTGAAGCGGATGTCGCTGCCGGGAGCGATACCGGTGGCCAGCATGAAGCGCAGAGCATCGGTACCGTACTGGTCGATCATATCCAGGGGGTCGATGCCGTTGCCCAGAGACTTGGACATCTTGCGGCCTTCGGCGTCGCGAACCAGACCGTGGACGTAAACGTGCTTGAAGGGTACTTCACCGGTGCATTCCAGTGCGGAGAAGACCATGCGGACGACCCAGAAGAAAATGATATCGTAGCCGGTGACCAGAACGTCGGTGGGATAGAAATACTTCAGATCTTCGGTTTCATTGGGCCAGCCCATGGTGCTGAAGGGCCACAGGGCGGAGCTGAACCAGGTATCCAGAACGTCTTCGTCCTGCTTGAAGTGGCTCTTGCCGCACTTGGGGCAAACTTCGGGCATTTCCTTGGCGACTACCATTTCACCGCAGTCCTGGCAGTAGTAAGCGGGGATTCTGTGACCCCACCACAGCTGACGGGAGATACACCAGTCGCGGATTTCTTCCAGCCAGTGGAGGTAGATCTTTTCGAACCGTTCGGGAACGTGGACCAGCTTGCCGCTCTTGGCTGCTTCGATGGCGGGCTTTGCCAGCTCTTCCATCTTGACGAACCACTGATCGGAGAGTCTGGGTTCGATGACGGTGTGGCAGCGGTAGCAGGTACCGGCGGGGATCACCTGGTCTTCGATCTTCACCAGGTAACCGGCTTCTTCCAGATCCTTGACCCAGGCCTTGCGGCATTCGTAACGGTCCATGCCTTCGTACTTGCCGGCCATGGCGTTCATGGTGGCATCTTCGTTGATGCAGGACAGGTTTTCCAGGTTATGACGCTGACCCACTTCGAAGTCGTTGGGGTCGTGTGCGGGGGTGATCTTTACGGCACCGGTGCCCTTTTCCGGATCGGGATAGGGGTCTGCGATGACGGGGATGGCTCTGCCCACCAGAGGCAGGATCACCTTCTTGCCGACGATGTCCTTGTAGCGTTCGTCTTCGCCGTTGACAGCGATGGCCACGTCGCCGAACATGGTTTCGGGACGGGAGGTGGCAACTACGATGCCTTCGCCGCCGTCTTCACCGGGATAGCGGAAGTAATAGTACTTGCCGTTCTGATCTTCGTGTTCCACTTCGGCGTCGGAGAGAGAGGTACCGCAGCTGGGACACCAGTTGATGATGCGGCTGCCGCGATAGATGAGGCCTTTTTCGTAGAGGCGCAGGAAGAATTCCTTAACGGCTTCGCTGCAGCCTTCGTCCATGGTGAAGCGCTGACGTTCCCAGTCGCAAGAATCGCCCAGCTTGCGGCACTGGAGAGTGATGCGGTCACCGTAGGTTTCCTTCCACTGCCAGGCCCGCTTCAGGAACTCTTCGCGGCCCAGTTCTTCTTTGGTCTTGCCTTCTTCTTCCAGGATCTTGTTGACCACCTTGACTTCGGTGGCGATGCTGGCGTGATCGCTGCCGGGCAGCCACAGAGCGGAGTAGCCCTGCAGACGCTTCCAACGGATCAGCACATCCTGCAGAGTGTGGTCAAGGGCATGACCCATGTGCAGCTGGCCGGTGATGTTGGGGGGCGGCATAACGATGGTGAAAGGCTTTTTATCGGGATCTGCGGAAGCGCGGAAAGCACCGTTCTTTTCCCAGGTCTCGTAAATTCGTTCTTCGAATTCTTTCGGCTGATAATTTTTCGGCAGATTGTTTTCCATAGATTTGATCTCCCTGTAAATTGATATAAAAACTACCCTTTATAATACCGCAAAACGGTCTGTAAATCAATGGCCAGACCGTTTTTTCTGCGTATTTTTCTTTTATTTGGTGCCCAGAAAACTGCCCAGGAAGGACATTCTGTGGATGGGGGTGATGCCGTTCCGGCGGAGACCGTCGTAATGGGCGGCGGTGCCGTAGCCCTTGTTGGAGGCGAAGCCGTAACCGGGGTACACGCTGTCGTATTCCACCATCATGCGGTCCCTCGTGACTTTTGCCAGAATGGAGGCTGCGGCAATGGAGACGCTGTTTGCGTCGCCCTTGATGATGCCGGTCTGAGGAATGTCCACGTTTTTCAGGGTCAGGGCATCGATGAGGATATGGTCCGGCTGGATTTCCAGACCTTCGATGGCTTCGGTCATGGCGGCTTTGGTGGCTTCCAGAATGTTGATCTCGTCGATCACATCGGGGTCTTTGATGCCGATGGACCAGCAGACAGCCTTTTCTTTGATCTGGTCAAAGAGCTCTTCCCGTTTCTTTTCGCTGAGCTTTTTGGAGTCGTCCACGCCCAGAAGATCGAAGTCTTCCGGCAGGATGACAGCGGCGGTGACCACGGGGCCCGCCAGAGGGCCGCGGCCCACTTCGTCCACGCCGGCCACGTATTTGCAGCCCTGGGCATGAAGCCGGTCTTCGTATTGTTTCATTTCCTGAAGGCGCAGCTGCAGCTTCTGCAGCCGTTCTGCTTTCGTCATGGCTTCCTCCTGTTTCTGCACTTTTGCAGGATCTGTTTTTGATGCTGTCCCTTTAGAGATCTTCCAGAGTGATGAGACCGATGCGGCCTTTCCGGAATTCGTCCAGCACGGTGCGGGCGGTGCGGGTGTAGTCGATGCGCTTTCCGGACAGGATGAAACCGCGCTTTGCGGCGATCTGTTCCATAGTCTCCAGAGAGGTTTCCCCCAGTTCCTCCAGCTTGTACCGGGCCTTCAGTTCTTCGGGATAGCGCACCTCCAGCACCTTGATCAGTTCCAGTGCCAGGTCTTCCCGGCTGAGGATCTCGTCGCGGATGGAGCCGCAGAAGGCCAGAGCCAGGCCGGTATTGGGGTCTTCGAACTTGGGCCACAGGATGCCGGGGGTATCCAGAAGCAGCATATCGTTCTGCAGCCCCAGCCACTGCTTGCCCCGGGTGACGCCGGGCTTATCGCCGGTCTTGGCGCTCTTTTTGCCCACCAGCCGGTTGATCAGGGAGGACTTGCCCACGTTGGGCACGCCCACCACCATCAGGCGCAGGGGACGCTTCCGGGCGCGATCCTTATTCTTTTCTTCCTGGATCTGTTCCAGCAGCTTCAGGAGCTGAGGAACGCCCTTTCCGCTCATGGCGTTGAGGCCGATGGCATAGCGGCCCTTTTCCTTTTCGGCAGCGATCCATGCTTCGGTGGCCTTGGGGTCTGCCAGGTCGCTCTTGTTGAAAACGGTGATGCGGGTCCTGCCCTGCAGCAGCTGGTCGATGATGGGGTTGCGGCTGGAGTGCGGGATGCGGGCATCCACCACTTCCAGTACGGCTTCCGTCAGTTTCAGGTTTTCCTGGATCAGCTCCCGGGTCTTTTTCATATGTCCCGGATACCAGTTGATGTTTTCGATCATAACTCTTTCCTTTGGTACGCGCCCTGCGGGCGCTTCAGATGGCGCGGCCGTAAGGCCGCAGTATTTCAGGCGCGGCCTCACGGCCGCACAGGAACAAAAAAGGGACCGGAATCCGGTCCCTTTTTCTTTGCAATGCTTATTTGCTCTTGATCTTAGCTGCCTTACCGGTTCTGGAACGCATGTAGTTCAGCTTAGCTCTTCTGACGTCGCCCTGTCTTACCAGTTCGATCTTGTCTACCAGGGGAGAGTGCAGGGGGAAAGTCTTCTCTACACCTACGCCGGAAGCAATTCTTCTTACGGTAAAGGTTTCGCCCAGACCGCCGTTCTGACGCTTCAGCACAAAGCCTTCGAAGACCTGGATTCTTTCTCTGTTGCCTTCTTTGATCTTGATGTGTACGCGAACGGTGTCACCTACGCCGAATGCGGGAATATCGTTCTTTACGTATTCCTGTTCGATTGCCTTGATAATGTTCATTTTTCAGTTTCTCCTCTCTTCAGAGACGTTCTTGGTATCCGAGCGGGAGCCAATCGCTTCCCTTTATCCAGAGGACCGTCCTTAATAAACCGTGAATTATTTTAGCACGCACTACCCCTGATTGCAAGCACTTTTTTCAGGATTTCGGAAGTTTTTATGCTCTGGGATGGGTGCGGTCATACACATCCTTGATGCGGGTCTTGGCCACGGACAGATAGCTGCGGATGGCGGACAGATCTTCGCTGCCCAGAAGCTCCTGAACGGATTTCATATCGGCACCGTTCTGGATCATGTGGATGGCGAAGGAGTTTCGCAGGATCTGGGGAGTGAGCTTCACTTCCAGTCCCAGCATTTCGCCGTATTCCTTCAGGATGCGCCAGATGCCCTGACGGGTGAGGCGCTCACCGTTGTAGTTGACGAAGAGTGCATTTTCCTCTTTCTTTTCGCGGAGCAGCTTGCCCCGGCTATCATAAATGTAGGATTCCAGCGCAGCGCGGGCGGGTCTTCCCAGAGGTACGATTCTGGCCTTGCCGAATTCGCCGCCGCAGGCCACGAAGCCCACCCGCAGGTTCACGTCTTCCACGTTGGCACCCACGGCTTCACCGGCCCGCAGACCGGCACCGTAGAGCAGCTCCAGCAGAGCGCGGTCACGCATGCCGAGGGCGCTGTCATCGGGCTTTTCCAGCAGTGCTTCCACCTGGGCTACCGTCAGGAATTCCACGGGCTTCCGTTCCACCTTGGGTGCCTTGATGCCCGCTGCGGGGTTTTCTTTGCAGAAGCCCTTCTCCGTCAGGAAACCGTAGTAGCACCGCAGGGATGCCAGCTTCCGGTTCACGGTAGAAGGAGACTTTCCTTCGGTCTTCAGGCGCATCAGATAGGCTACAAGTTCGGCGCTGCTGCCTTCTTCGGGGTTCAGAACACCCTTCTGTGCCAGAAATTCGCCGAATTCTTCCGCGTCGCTGCTGTATGCTTTCCGAGAGTTCTCGGTCATCTGCTTTTCTTCTTTCAGGTACTGCTCATAGAGATCGTGATATTTGTCCATGGGCCCCTCCACTTTCCTTATACTTTATTTCATCATTTCCTATGAATGCCGCCGCCGTTCCATTCCGAAAGGAAGGCTGCTGCGTGATATTTCGTCAAAAAACCTTCTTTTTCGAAGGTGAGCTCTCACAGTATACCGCATTTTTCGACGCTTTACAATAACAAGATTATAGGTCGGTACTACTTTTTTTGCTTTTTTCATAAGGTGAAAGGACAAGACTCTCGTTACGAAAGGATGACCGCTATGGAAAAAACGTTTACGAACCGAAATCCGATCCCCTTGAACCGGAAAGCCGCCCTGCTTGCCCTGTTTCTCTTTCTCACCGGCCTCTCTCTGGGTTCCTTTCTGGAGATGGAACTGGCCGCCGAAGTGCGGGATGACCTCTGGCGCTTTCTGCACCTTCCCGGCGGTTCCGCAGCCTCCTCTCTAACCCTGCTTCTGCACTCTCTGGGAAGAAATCTTCCGCTCTTTCTGTTGACAGCAGCCGCTCCTCTGACAGTGATCGGCTTCCCCGCTTCCCTCCTGGTTCTGCTGTTCAAAGGAGTTTCTCTCGGGTTCTCCGCCGCCCTTTTATTCCAAAGCGCCGGTTTTCACGGTCTGTTTCTGACCGTGACCTCTCTGATGCCTCAGAATCTGCTGCTCCTGCCCTGCTTCTACACCGCCGCCGTTCTGGCCATTCAATTTTTCCTCTGCCTGTTTGGCAGCTCGGACTCCCTGGGAAACTGTCTGAAACTCCACAGTCTTCCCTTTCTGAAAAAGCAGCTGCGCCTGCTGCCCTTCCTTTTGCTGGGCTGTTTGCTGGAAGCCCTCACCGGCCCGATTCAACTTCCCCTCTGAGTATTGCACCACGCTCCGTAAAAGGTTTTGTTCTTTTCCCGGAAAAACCCTGCGATTTCCAGGCCTTTCGTCCTTCCTTTTTACTATTTTTTATACTTTCCTTCCGTAAAAGTTCGGCTCGCACAGAGTAATTGAGAAACACGTATAGAACAATTGAGTAAAAAGAAAAGAAATGCCTACGATTCGTAGGCATTTCGGACAAACAATATTAAAATCCCCTACACCACACAAAGAATGCATTGCAAAAGCAGCCAATTGCCTGCAAAAGCAGTCGATTATGTGTGAAACAGCCGTTCCCCTGTGAAACAGTCGTTCAACTGCGAAACAACCGATCATTTGCGGAACAATTGCTATTTGCTCATGTCGCGGGACTTCTGGGCAGCGGCCCGCACGGCGGAGGTGACGGCACTTCGTAGGCCCATATCTTCCAGAACGGTGACCGCCTCGATGGTGGTGCCGCCGGGGGAGCAGACCTGATCCTTCAGCTGGCCGGGATGCAGACCGGTCTCCAGCACCATTTTGGCACTGCCCAGAACGGCCTGGGCGGCGAAGGTGTAGGCCTGGCTGCGAGGCATGCCTTCTGCCACGGCACCGTCTGCCAGCGCTTCAATAAACAGATAAACGTACGCCGGACTGCTGCCGCTGACACCGATGACGCTGTCCATCAGCTGTTCGGTGATTTCCTCGGCCTTACCGATGCCGCCGAACAGTTCCATCACAAAGCGCATATCGTCTTCGGTGACGGCTGCATTTCTGCAGACGGCGGTCATGCCTTCCCCTACCATGGCGGGGGTATTGGGCATGGCGCGTACCGCCTTTACGTCAGCGACTTCCGTCAGCATACCGGTGTTGCCCACGCCGCTGAGACCTTCCTGCAGCCGCTGCAGGGTGATGCCGGCTGCCACGGAAACCGCCAGTTTTTCAGGGCTCCAGCCCTTCTGGGCCAGAGGGAGCACTTCGTCGAACTGGTACGGCTTTACGGCAAACAGGATCACGTCGCTTTCAAAGACCAGGCTTTCCACGGAATCGGCCATGACAGTGCCGGTTTCGGCGGCCAGAGCAGACAGTTTCTCCCGGTTCTTGGCGAGAATGATCACATCGTCTGCGGCTTCCGGCTTTGCCTTCAAATAGCCCTTTAGAATGGCGGAACCCATGTTTCCGGTTCCGATGATACCCAGTTTCATTTCGATCTCCCTTCCGGGCGTGTGCCCTTGGATACTGGCGGGCGTCCTGCCCGTTTCCATTTTACAGCGATACTCTATTTACCCAGAAATACGGTGGAGGGAACTTCCCCGCCGCAAAGCTTCTTCAGGATGTTTTCCGTGCTGCCGTTGGCCAGCACCATGGGGATGCCGTAGGCGTTGACCTTGCAGGCGGCGGACAGCTTGGTGGCAATGCCGCCGGTGCCGAAATCGCTGACACCGTGCACGTCGATGCGGGTGCTGAGTTCCGCGGCATCCTCCACCACGGGGATCAGCTGCGCATCGGGGTTCTTCTTGGGGTCCTTATCGTAGACGCCGTCGATATCAGACAGCAGCACCAGCAGGTCTGCCCCCCACAGATTGGCGGTGAGCGCGGCCAGAGTGTCGTTGTCACCGATCTTGATTTCTTCCACGCTGACGCTGTCGTTTTCGTTGATGATGGGCACCACGCCTTCATCCACCAGGGTCAGCAGCGTGTTGCGGATGTGCAGGTTCCGGGACTGGTCCTCGAAATCCTCCCGGGTCAGCAGCATCTGGCCTACATGGACACCGTGCTGGTCGAACACGTTTTTATAGGCGTTCATCAGTTCCACCTGACCGATGGCGCAGAGGGCCTGCTTGTAGTTGATGTCGTTTTTACGATGCCACTTGTTGATGGCTGCGGTGCCGCAGATACCTGCACCGGAAGAGACCACGATGACCCGCTTCCCTTCCTTCATCCAGGCGCAGATCTGGTTCACCATGTTTTCCATGCGGCCCAGGTCCACCAGACCGTTTTTCGCAGCCAGAGTGTTGCTGCCTACCTTGACCACGATCTTTCTGCTTTCTTGGATCAGTTTGTGTGCTTCCATTTTATTTCACGCTCGATTCTTCGTTTTTTGCAAAGTGATGAAATCCGGCCGCCGGTCCTCCCTGTGCGGGAAAGGGATGCAGCTTGATTTCCCTAATAATATTTAAATTTACAACAAAAGCCCGGGGCATGCAAGCCCCGGGCCGAAAATTCTGCAGGATTACGGCAGCCATTCCCGGTTTGCGGCAGCTATGCTCGATTTGCTGCCGCCGGAACGCCTGTCCGGCAGCACAGCCGCCAACTATGCCTCCCGGACGCTGCGGATGGTCTTATAGCCGCTCCAGGCCAGGTACAGGGCCACGATAACGGAACCCACCAGGTCCAGATAGTAGGAAACCGCCGTACCCGGAAGCACCACCACAGAAAGCAGTGCCAGGGTGACGCAGCCATCCACCAAGGCTTTGGCCCGGTACAGGCGGCTCTGCACCGCCAGGATGGCGTTGGGCTCCTGCTTGTTCAGACGGGTGTATTTCCGCCAGAACAGGGTGTTGGCGATGACCCCCAAAAGAGCAATCACCAGGCCGGGGATCACGTTCCCCTTCTCTTCGCTTTCAAAGAACAGGGCCAGCACCAGCATAATGATGCCGCCGGTTACCATGGCCGCGCCCACGAAGCCATTGGTGATCCGCTCCAGACGCTGCTTTTTCTGCGCCGTGCAGGGCTTTTTGCCGTTGGTGATGCAGTATACGACAAAGGACAGAATAATGGCCAGAAGCTCCGCACTTCTGCGGAAGAAGTCCGCCAGCTGGGTGGAGCTTTTCCCCGCCAGAAGCCCCAGACCCACCACAAGGGGGCCGGGCGAACTCATCAGGACAGAGAGCAGCAGTGTTTTTTTACCGGAAGCGGCCTTGTCTGCGGCCGCGTTCATTTGTTTACGAGGCATCAGATGCCACCTCCCATCCAGTGGACCAGCGGCAGAAGCACGATCATGGCTGCCACCGGGCAGGTAAAGGTATCCAGACCATTTTTTGTGTAAAATTCCGCCGCCGCACTGGCCACCGCGGTGACAGCTGCGATCCAAAGGCAATGGAACCAGGAAAGACCGCCCCGGTACAGCAGGATGGCAGCCACGCAAAGGAAGGAAACCAAAAACATGGACAAGGTGCCTTCCCAGCTTTTCTTACTGCTGCCGATCTTATGCTTACCGTACTGTTTCCCGATGAGGGCCGCCGCCGCATCCCCAAAGCCCCAGGCATAAACAGAGGCCAGCGTCAGCAGTTTATCGCCCAGCCAGCCCCAGCAGATGGACAGAACGATGGCAAACATGAGGAACACCACCAGAAGGCTGTTTTTCAGTTCTCCTTTTTTTCGCTCTTCCAGCACGGAGGAATAGGCTTTGATGCGGTCTTCCGCAAAATGGAGCACCGGATAGACCGGCAGAACGAACAGCACCACCGACAGCAAAGCCTTCCACCAGACATCGAACACCAGTGTCCAGATCAGAAGAGACCCCAGCAAAATGCAGTGCAGCAGTTTCCGAAAAACCTCGTGAGGTACTTTCGTAAACAGCTTCACCAGAATCGCCGATGTTGCCGCGATGATGAAATAGAGCAAAACGGCTCCGAAATCCAGGAAAAATTCCTTCACGGTAAAGGGTGCCTCCTTTTGATCCGAAAGATTGATTTTATTATAGCACAGAAAAAAAACAGTGCCTATAGGCAAAACTATAGGCACTGTTCACTTTACCGCAGCTTTTCTGCCCGGCTACCGCGGCTTTTTCTACCCGGCTCCTTCGGCGCCGGCGCGTCTCGCCGCTACCGCGGCTCTACGATCAATTTGATCGCCGTGCGTTCCTCCGCATCGATGGTAATATCCGTAAACGCAGGGATGCAGACCAGATCGATGCCGCCGGGGGCAACGAATCCCCGGGCGATGGCCACCGCCTTTACCGCCTGGTTCAGCGCGCCGGCGCCGATGGCCTGAATCTCGGCTCCGCCGCGTTCCCGCATGACCCCTGCCAGGGCTCCCGCTACCGAATTGGGATTGGATTTGGATGATACTTTCAATACTTCCATCATTCTGATAACCTCCTGTGGTGTATGGCCCGACTTTTTCTTTCGCATTCGGACAAGTCCATTATATCCGGCTGTAGGGTCGAAAAATGTCCTTCCGTGGAGCGAAAACCCCTTTTTTCTTATAAATTCTTCGACAAAATAAAAATTTTTTCTCCCTTTTCTCATCGAACCCTTGCTTTTTGTTTACGAATCGTTTATATTCTAAGTGTGGTTATCCCCCTGATAACCTCGTTAATCTCTAATCCCAATACCCCTTTTGAACACAAGCCACCGCTCCCCTGCGGTGGTTTGTGTTTTTTGAACTTTTTTGCCAAGAGGCCTGCGAATCATGGTATAATGGATGCAATCCTGCTTACTACGGGGCGTTTCGCCCCGCTTTCTTCCGGCCTTCTGCCGGCCTGTTTACCCGAAAGGATCCTTCATGAAAACCCTTTTCGTACGCTATCTGAAACCCTATCTGGGACGCATGCTTCTGGGGATGAGCATCAAGTTTGCCGGCTCCGTCATGGATCTTTTTCTGCCCTGGATCCTGGCTTACGTGGTGGATACGGTGACCCCCACCGGCAATACCAAAGCCGTTGTGTTCTGGGGGTTCATGATGCTGCTCTGCTCTGTCCTGGCCATCACCGGCAACGTGGTGGCCAACCGCATGGCTTCCGCCGTGGCCCGGGACAGCACAAGAGCCATCCGCCACGACCTTTTCGCCCGCACTCTGTATCTATCCAATGCCCAGGTGGATGCCTTCACCGTTCCTTCCCTGATTTCCCGCATGACCACCGACACTTATAATATGCACCGCTTCGTCGGCATGGTGCAGCGTCTTGGGATCCGTGCCCCCATCCTTCTCATCGGCGGCATTCTGGTGACCCTCACCCTGGACCCCGCCCTCACTGCCGTTCTGGGCTCCGTTCTGCCCTTTCTGGTGCTGATCATCGTATTCCGTTCCGTCCGCAGCATCCCCCTGTTCCGCAAGGTACAGAGCACCGCTGACAGAATGCTGCAGGTGGTGCGGGAAAACATCACCGGGATCCGGGTGATCAAGGCCCTTTCCAAAACCGATTACGAAATCCGCCGCTTCCACGATGTCAACAAAGAAGTGATGCGGAAGGAAAACAAAGCCAATATGACCATGGCCATTGTAAACCCCGTGGTGAATTTCCTGCTGAACCTGGGCCTGGTGCTGGTGGTTCTGGCCGGCGCCTACCGGGTCAATGCCGGTCTCACCGAGGTGGGCAAGATCATGGCCTTCCTCACCTATTTCACCATCATTCTAAATGCCATGATGGCCGTTTCCCGGTTCATCACCCAGTTCTCCGTGGCAGCTGCCAGCGCAAACCGCATCGTGGAAGTGCTGGAAGCTCCGGAAGATCTGACCGTTCTGCCAGCTGAAGAAGTGGCAGAGCCTGCCGCCGCTCCCCACGTGGAATTCCGATCCGTTTCCTTCTCTTACAACAAGAAAGAAAACGATCTCACCCATATCGATTTTGTCCTGCAGCGTGGCGAGACCCTGGGCATCCTGGGCCCCACCGGTTCCGGCAAATCCACCATCGTACAGCTTCTGATGCGGTTCTACGATATCGACAGCGGCGCCATCCTGCTGGACGGCCGCGACATCCGCACCATCCCCATGGACGAACTGCGCAGCCGGTTCGGTGTGGTGTTCCAGCACGATATGCTCTTTGAAAACACGGTGCTGGAAAACATCAGTCTGGGCCGCGGCATCGGTCTCGACGCGGCCCGCAAGGCGGCGGAACACGCACAGGCCGCCGCCTTCATCGATGCCGCCGGCGGCTACGATTACAAGGTAGCCGCCAAGGGTGCCAACCTGTCCGGCGGGCAGAAGCAGCGCCTTCTCATCGCCCGCGCCCTGGCCAAAACCCCGGATATCCTGATCCTGGATGACTCCTCCAGCGCATTGGATTATAAAACCGATGCCGCTCTCCGCAGCCGCATCAACACCTATTTTGCGGAAACCACTGCCATCATCGTGGCCCAGCGGATCAGTTCCATCCTGCATGCCGACCACATCCTGGTTCTGGATGACGGCAAGGCTCTGGGCTACGGCACCCACGAAGAGCTGCTCCGCACCTGTTCCGTCTACAAGGAAATCTACGATCTGCAGATGGGAGGTGGCCTGCATGAATAGAAAGCCCGTTCTTCTGCGCCTGGCCAAATACCTGCTGCGCTACAAATTCCTGCTCTTTGGCGCCTTCGCTCTCACCATCGGCTCCAACCTGCTGGGCCTTGTGGGCCCCAAGCTTTCCGGCTTCGCCATCGATGCCATCGGCACCGAGGCCGGCAAAGTGGATTTCAACAGCGTCTTTTACTATTGCGGCCTGATGGTGGCCTTCTATCTGGCCTCCGCCCTGCTCTCCTACCTGCTTTCCGTGCTGATGATCTACATCTCCCGGAAGGTGGTCTACCAGATGCGAAGCGACATTTTCAACAAGCTGATGAGCCTGCCGGTGGGCTTCTTCGATAACAACCAGACCGGTGATCTTCTGAGCCGCATCTCCTACGACACGGATACCATCAACACCTCCCTGTCCCACGACCTGGTCCAGATCCTGGCCAGCGCCATCACCATCGCAGGGGCCTTCGTCATGATGCTCACCATCTCCCCGGTGCTGGTTCTGGTCTTCGTGGTCACCATTCCTCTTTCCATCTTCCTGACCAAGTTCATCGCCAGCCACACCCGTCCCCTGTTCCGGGCCCGGTCCAAGAAGCTGGGCGAGCTGAACGGTTTCGTGGAAGAAATGATCTCCGGCCAGAAGACCCTGAAAGCCTACTGCCAGGAGGAAAACACCATCCGTTCCATGGAATCGGTGAACAAGGAAGCCGTGGATGCCTTCTACAAAGCCGAATACTACGGCAGCACCATGGGCCCCTCCGTGAATTTCATCAACAACCTGTCCCTGACCCTGGTCAGCGTCTTCGGTGCCTTCCTCTACATGGGCGGCGTCCTCAGCGTGGGTAATATTTCTTCCTTCGTGCTGTATTCCCGCCGGTTCTCCGGCCCCATCAACGAAATCGCCAACATCTACGGCGATCTGCAGTCCGCCATGTCCGCCGCCGAACGTGTATTCCGTCTGCTGGACGAGCTTCCGGAACCTCCCGATGCTCCCGGCACTCCCGAACTCACCGACGTGCAGGGGGATGTGGAGCTTTCCGACGTTTCCTTCGGCTACGTTCCCGACCGCACCGTTCTGAAGAACCTGAGCCTCTTTGCCCCCAAGGGCAGTCTCATCGCCATCGTAGGTCCCACCGGCGCCGGCAAAACCACCCTGATCAACCTGCTGATGCGGTTCTACGATGCCCAGAGCGGCTCCATCACCGTGGACGACACGGACATCTACAGCGTCACCCGGAAGAGCCTGCGTCAGGCCTACTCCATGGTGCTGCAGGACACCTGGCTCTTTGAGGGCACCATCGCCGACAACATCGCCTACGGCAAGGAAAACGCCACTCGCGAAGAGATCATCGCCGCCGCCAAGGCCGCCAACATCGACTCTTACATCCGCCGCCTGCCCCAGGGCTACGACACGATCCTGACGGACAACGGCACCAACATTTCCAAGGGCCAGAAGCAGCTTCTCACCATCGCCCGGGCCATGCTGATGGAAACCCCCATGCTGATCCTGGACGAAGCCACCTCCAACGTGGATACCCGCACGGAAGTGGCGATTCAACAGGCCATGCGGAACCTGATGAAGGACAAGACCTGCTTCGTGGTGGCCCACCGCCTGTCCACCATCCAGAACGCGGACACCATCCTGGTGGTGCGGGACGGCAATGTGGTGGAAAGCGGCACCCACAAGGAACTGATGGCCGCAAACGGTTTCTACCGGGAACTGTACGACTCCCAGTTCAAATAACAGACAGAAAAAGACCCCGTCTCGCTTGCGCGTTACGGGGTCTTTGTTTGCTTCAATGAATGGAGTTCAGATGCAGAAACACTTCTGCACAGCCTGCTGCTCACCCAGCACCAGAACGGAATTTCCGCTGTACATCACAGTGTTCGGACGGATGCTCATGGACAGTTTGCCGTTTACACGCACTCCCAGCACATTGATATCGTATTTCCGGCGCAATTCCAGTTCCAGAACCGTCTTGCCGTTCCAGGCTTCCGGAATCGCCATTTCGAAGATGGAGTTTTCTTCATCCAGTTCAATGTAATCCAGAATGTGCTCCGAGGTGCAGCGGATGGCCGTCCAGGCGGCCAGCTGCTTTTCCGGATAAACCACTTCGTCGGCACCGTTATTCAACAGGAATTTCTCCTGCATGCCGCGGGAGGCTCTGGCGATCACCTTGCGGGCGCCCAGTTCCTTCAGCAGATAGACCGTCTCCAGGGAATTCTGGAAATTATCGCCGATGGCCACGATGCATACATCGAAACTGGGGATCCCCAGGGTAGACAGGAATATCCCGTTGGTGCTGTCACCGATCTGGGCGTTGGTCACAAAAGGAAGGGCCGCGTTGATCCGTTCCTCACTCACATCTACCGCCATGACCTGGTGATTCAGTTCGTTCAATTCCCGGGCAATATGTTTGCCGAAGCGGCCCAGGCCGATCAGTAAAATCGATCTCATATTCTCCTCCTTAACCCACGTTCATTTTTTCCTGCGGCATTCTGCCTGCATTGGCTCGCAGCTGACTCGGCGGTGCCATCAGCAGCGTCAGACCGCCTACACGGCCAATATACATCAGCAGGATCAGGATCAGGCGTGAGATTTCCCCCAGTGTAGGAGTCAGCCCCAGGCTCAAACCCACGGTGGCCACTGCCGATGCGGTCTCGTACAGGCAGGGCAGCAGAGGCAAGCCTTCCAGGCTGCTGATGATGCAGCCCCCTGCAAGAAACAATGTCAGATACATCACCAGCAAGGTGGATGCATTGCGAATGGTTTCTCCTTCGATGCGGCGGCGGAAGAAATTGATGTCCTTCCGGCGGCGGAACACGGAAACGGCCGTGGAAAGCAGCACCGCCAAAGTGGTGGTTTTCAAACCGCCTGCCGTAGACCCGGGAGATCCGCCTACGATCATCAGGAACATCATCAGGGCCAGACCCGATTCACTGATCCGGGTCAGATCAGCGGTGTTGAACCCTGCCGTACGGGTAGTCACCGACTGGAACAGAGCACTCTGGATCCGCAGGGAAAAACTTCCTTCTGTAAATTCGAAGAAGAAGAAATATAGGGCAGGCAGCAGCACCAACAGCAGGGAGACCGTCAGGATCACCTTACTTTGCATCCGGTACCGCCGAAGATGCAGACCGTGCTTTCGGATATCTTCCCAGGTGAGGAAGCCGATGCCGCCTACAATGATCAGAACCATAATCGTGACGTTTACCAGCCAGTTCCGGCTGAAGGAGGTCAGGGACGAATACGGAGACCGCACCCCCATCAGGTCGAAGCCTGCATTGCAGAAGGCGGAAATGGAGTGGAAGATTCCGTACCAGATGCCCTTTCCGATCCCAAATTCCCTGCAGAACACCGGTGCCAGCAGCACAGCGCCCAGGAATTCAATCAGGAAGGTCAGTTTCAGGATGAAGCTTCCCAGCTGTATGATATTACCCACCTGGTGACCGGAAAGCGCTTCCTGCATGGTGCTGCGCTGCTTCAAACTGATGGTTCTCCCCGAAGCGGCCCAGATGGCCACGGACAACGTTACGATGCCCATGCCGCCGATCTGGATCAGCAGCAGAATGACCGCCTGACCGAAGGGAGACCAATATGTGGCTGTATCCTGCACCACGAGCCCGGTCACACAGACCGCCGATGTGGCGGTAAACAGGGCATCGGAAAAGGGCGTCACCACGCCGCTTTGGGAGGCAAAGGGCAGCATCAGCAGCAGAGTCCCCAGCAGAATGATGGCCGCAAACCCCAGCACGATGATCCTTGATGATGAAATTTGTTTTCTAACCTTATTCATACCTTTTACTTTCGAAATACGAATTTGCAGATTTCCCGTTCTGCGTCCTGGTAGTTCCCCGGGCCCTCGTAAGTCTTTACGAAGCCGGCTTTTTCCATGACGCGGGCGGAGGCTGCGTTCTCTTTCAGGCAGATTCCCGGCATTTCGGAGAGGCCCAGACGTTCCATGATGACGGGCAGGAATCCTTTCACCGCTTCCGTGGCATAGCCCTTTCCGGTGTGGCTGCCGCCGATGTGGTAGCCGATCTCATACTCCCCATCGTCCATGGGCACAGCCTGCACATGGCCCAGATAGGTGCCGTCCTTCTTCAGGATGGGATAGACGAAAGGACCTTCTTCGGAGTCGTAGAAGCCCTTCAGAAATTCGATGGTTTCAGCCGCATCTTCTACGGTTTCAAAGACTTCGTCGGGCACGAAGCGGCGATTGTCTTCGTCCAGGGAATTCAAATGGACATCGGTTGCCATATCCATGGTGAATTCGGTGATCACAAGGCGTTCCGTTTCCAGACGGAAGGCGTTCTGTTCGGAGTTCATTGCAGAGGTTCTCCCTTTCTGCAGCAGCGTTTTTCTGCGCTGCCGCTGTTCCTTTTGTGATGTGCCGGGTAAAAGCGAGTTTGGCCTATTATACCATACCTCCTCCGGATGTACAAACAATTTGACCGTGCTGCACAGCTTTTGCCGCAAAAGACAGCATTGCTTCCATTTGCAATTTTATCCGCACCGGAGTATACTGTACTTTGTATGGAACAACAGTTTATCTGTCGGCAGAGCCCTCTGCCCATTCTTTGTTGATTCGAAAACAGGAGACTAGTTATGAGCACAGAAAAAAACCTTCGCATCGGTATGATCGGCTGCGGCGTTCATTCCATCGCCAACATTTACTCCACCCTGCATTATCTGGGTCAGCCCATTCAGGCTGTTTCCGCCCGCCATCTGGACCGGGCACAGGCTGCTGCCGACCGTTTCGGCGCCAAGCACGCCTATGACGATTATCATGAAATGCTGGCCAAGGAAGACCTGGATGCGGTCTTCATCGTCACCGACCAGTACACCCAGGCTGCCATTGCCATGGACTGCCTGAAGGCCGGCGTCAACGTCTTTGTGGAAAAGCCCCTGGGTATGTCCGTTGAAGAAGCCAAGCAGGTGGCAGACCTGGAAAAAGAAACCGGTCTCAAAGTCATGGTGGGCTTCATGAAGCGCTTCTCCCCTTCTTATGTGAAGCTGAAAGCTATCATGAACAAGAAGGAAGACTTCGGCCCCGCCCTGTCCTTCATGGGCATGTTCGCCATCACCTCCGGCCGTCCCGGCTGGGATAACGAAGTCTACACCAAGGTGGGCGGCATCCACTATGTGGACCTGATGCGCTGGCTCTTCGGTGAAATCGTGGAAGTGCACGGCATGACCAATACCGTGGACAAGGAAGTGGACAGCAGCTGGCTGCTGCGCTTCGACAGCGGCATCATCGGCAATATGTTCCTGGGCGGCCTCCCTGCCTGGAAGCGTCACTGGGAAGAAATGTGCGTCACCGGCACCAACGGCTTCGCCAAGGTGGACAACATGCTGAGCCTGCGCTACCACATCGATAAGCCTGTGGATACCATTGGCCCCCGTTGGCGTACCCTGGACGAAGAAGACGTGGTGGTGACTCCCGTCAGCACCTCCGGTTCCGGCGGCTGGCGTGACCTTTACCTGAACGGCTACGTGGGTGAAATCGAGCACTTCCTCCATTGTCTGAAGGAAGACCTGACCCCCGAATGCAATGCAGCAGACCACGTCCGCACCATGGAACTCTGCGAAAAGATGCTGGCAGCCCTTAAATCCTGCTGACCAGCAGGCAGATCAGGATGGTGATCAGCATATCCGGTAAGGTATTCCCCACCGGGATATCCACACCCATCAGCGCTTTATAAATGAGGAACCCTGCCAGCCAGATCAGCAGGTTTCGTACGCTGAAGGCACGCTGCTCCTCATTCTTTTTCAGGATGAAAAAGTCTGCGATCTGGATGGCGATCATGGGTGCGAACACGGATCCGATGAAATACAGAAAGTCTGTAATGTCCGTAATGGGCAGGAAGATCGCGCAGACAGTGCCGATGACGGTCACCGCCACAGCGACCCATTTCCCATTCAGTTTCGCGGAAAGAGTCTCGCTGGAGACCCCGGCGGAGTACGCATCCAGAAACGTGGTAGTCACAGTAGAAAATACGACGATCAGAAGGCCGGCCGCCCCAAGGCCGGCCTTTACCATGATCTGCGCAATGTCGGATTCTCCGGTGAAAATGGCGGCCCCCATGCCGATGAGGTACATCCAGCAGCTGACGATACCGTAGGTGACGGCACTGACTGCCGTAGCCTTTACGGACTTTTTCGCCTCTCTGGTGTAATCGCTGATCAGTGGCAGCCAGGAGAGCGGCATGGCCACGGAAAGCTCCACGGCCGCGCCGAAAGTCATGCCGTCCCCGGTCAGGTCTCTGCCGCTTCCCTCTCCAAAGATCACAAAGCTGAGAACGATGGTCAGAAGGAACAAGGCCCCCATGGCAACGGTGTTCACCTTGCCCAGATTCTTGATGCCGATCAGGATCCAGAGAAGGATCAGCGCACCGATCACCAGACACCAGACCCAGTTTCCGGCGGCAAAAACACCGTTTGCCGCCAGGGCTCCATCGTAGATCATAATGGCGGTCCAGCCTACCAGCTGTACCACATTCAGCAAAGAGAACAGCAATGCGCCCTTGCTGCCAAAGCTCATCTTAACGGTTTCCATGGCGCTCTTTCGCACCTTGCCGCCGATCAGACCTGCCAGGAACAGCATGGTGCAGCCGATCACGTGACCGATCACGATGGCCAGCAAACCTTTTTGGAATCCCAGCGGTGCAAAATAAGTACCGGTCAGGATCTCCGCAATGGAGACCGCTGCGCCGAACCAGATCAGTCCATTTTCAAAGACAGAAGTTCTTCTTTCTTCCATTTCAGCGTGCCTCCTTTGCGTATTTCCCCTGCAGATCAAAAGCATGGTTCATGGGGCCGGAGCCTTTTCCCAGATCCAGCATGGCGGACAGCGCACCGGAAATATAGTCTTTTGCTCTCTGTACCGATTCCACAAGACCGAACCCCTTGGCCAGATTGGCGGCGATGGCGCTGGACAGCGTGCAGCCCGTACCGTGGGTGTTGGGATTCTCGATCCGCTTTCCGGTAAACCAGACCACTTCCCCATCGGCATACAGAAGGTCGTTGGCATCGTTGATGCTGTGCCCCCCTTTCAGCAGAACAGCACAGCGGTAATGCTCCCCGATCCATTTGGCGGCGGTCACCATATCCTCTCCGGATGCGATCGTCATCCCGGAAATGGCCTGGGCCTCCGGAATATTGGGAGTGACCAGGGTCGAAAGAGGCAGCAGCTCTTCCAGTAAAACCTGTACTGCATCGCTCTTCATCAACGAAGAGCCGGAGGTGGCCACCATCACAGGATCGACCACCACATTGTTAGCATCGTAGTACCGCAGCCGGTCCGCGATGACGCGGATCAGTTCCCCGGATGCTACCATACCGATTTTCACCGCGTCCGGACGAATATCCTCAAAAATCGCGTCCAGCTGCTGCTTCAGGAATTCCGGTGTGGATTCCTGGATCCCTCGTACGCCGGTGGTGTTCTGCGCTGTCAGTGCGGTGATGGCACTCATGGCATACACACCATTCATGGTCATGGTTTTGATATCGGCCTGAATTCCGGCGCCTCCACTGCAGTCACTTCCTGCAATGGTCAATGCTGTTTTCAGATTCATTTTTGTTCTCCTTTCTTTTCTCAGCATCGTTTTATAGAGCGGCATAAGGTGGTGCCCCCAATCTACCGCTTGATCCGTTTTTAAATCATTCCCCTACTACGGACCGCACCCGGTCCTTCAGCTGCGCCGTTGCGCCTTCAATGTCTTCTGCGCCGAAAATGGCGGAGACCACGGCGACCCCGGAGACCCGGCTGCCCTTGATTTCGCACACATTGTCGTAGCTGATCCCGCCGATGGCCACCGCGGGAATGGATACAGAGGCGATGATCCGGCGAAGCTGTTCGTTGGTGATGCGGATGGCATTGGTCTTGGTGGGCGACGGAAATACCGCACCGACGCCCATGTAATCCGCCCCTGCCGCTTCAGCGGTTTTTGCCTGCTCCACGGTTTTGCAGGTGGCCCCGATGATAAAGCCTGCGGGGACCCGTTTCCGGACCTCCGCCACCGGAGCATCCTCGATGCCCACATGGACGCCGTCGGCGCCGCTTTTCAAAGCCACATCCACGTTATCGTTGATGATCAACGGCACATGGTATTTATGACACAGTTCCCGGACGCGGATCGCTTCTTCTACGAAGCGGTCTTCGTCCATGTTTTTTTCGCGAAGCTGTACGATGGTGACTCCGCCCTTCAGCGCCGCTTCGATCTGTTCCAGGAGGGTCTGTTTTCCCACCCAGGCCCGGTCCGTCACCGCATACAGCAGCAGCATTTTTTCATCGAATTTCATTTGGTTCCTCCATTGCTTTCATCCGTTCTGCCACGTTTTCCGCTGTCATGAGACTGCTCATCAGGCAGATGCCGGCAGCCCCTGCTTCCCGCACCGAAGCTGCATTTTCTGCGGTGATCCCGCCGATCCCGTACACCGGGATCCCGGCGGCTGCACAGACTTCCCGCAAAAAGGCGAGGCCTCTTCCGGGCAGACCCTTTTTGCAGTCCGTCTCAAACACATGACCTGCGGTGATGTAAGTGCAGCCCAAAGCCTGTGCTTCCATCGCATCCTCTCTGCTGTGGCAGGATGCCCCCAGGACAGGAAACCGGCTCCTCTGCTCCGGCGAAAGTTCCCGCAGAAGATGCAGCGGCATATGCAGGGCCTCCGCCTGAAGATTTACGGCGGCATCGTAGAAACTGTGCAGGATGCACCGCACACCGTGCCGGTCACAGATCTCCATGACCTCTTTTGCCAGTTCTTCGTAGGCCGCCGGTTCCAGGTCTTTTTCCCGCAGGATGATCCCCGCCGGGTGGCAGGCTGCTATTTTTTCAATTCGTACCGGAAAGTCTTCCCGGCACAGCGTCCTGTTCGTGACGCAAAGAAGATCAGACGTACACATAATCGTTCAGCACCGGCTGCAATCCTTCGCCGGACATATCTTTATACATGGTTTCGAAGCTGCGATCATCGTCGATCTCAAACTGTTCATCGCCCTTGACCGCATCGTCTTCCTTCCCGGTGTACTTGCTTTCATGGTCGCCAATGCCGGTGGACACCCCTGCAGAAACCTTGGTAGCCGCAATTTTTACGATGCCGTTCCGGAACGCTGCGCTTTCCCGGGAGGATACGGTGATCCCCACAAAAGGCAGGAAGATCCGGTAGGCACAGAGGATCTGGCAAAGCTGCTTCTCTCCCACATCCAGAGGATTGATCTTATCGTTATTGATGATGGGCCGCAGTCTGGGACAGGACAGAGACATTTCCGCATGGGGATATTTCCGCTGCAGATAGTAGACGTGCAGCGCGCTGGCCAAAGCATCCTTTCTGAAGTCGGAAAGCCCCAGAAGCGCCGAAAAAGCAACGCCCCGCATCCCGCCGCGAAGGGCCCGTTCCTGGGCATCGAACCGGTAAGGCCATACCCGCTTATGCCCCAAAAGATGAAGAGTTTCGTATTTGTCCGCATCATAGGTCTCCTGGAACACGGTCACGTAATCCGCCCCGCATTCGTGGAGATATCTGTATTCGTCGGTGTTCACGGGATAGATCTCCAGGCCCACCATGCGGAAATACTTTCTGGCCAGCTTGCAGGCTTCCCCGATGTACTGCACATCGCTCTGGCCGCGGCTTTCCCCGGTGAGGATCAGGATCTCTTCCATGCCGGAATCCGCGATCACCTGCATTTCATGTTCGATCTGCTCCATGTTCAGCTTCATGCGGCTGATGTGGTTGTAGCAGTTGAAGCCGCAGTACACGCAGTAATTTTCGCAGTAGTTGGCGATGTACAGCGGTGTGAAGAGATAAACCGTATTGCCGAAATGCTTGCTGGTCTCCAAACGGGCTTTCTGAGCCATTTCTTCCAAAAAGGGCTCCGCTGCGGGAGACAAGAGCGCCTTGAAATCCTCCACCGAACAGGTTTCGTGATCCAGAGCGGTCCGGACATCCCGGGCGGTGTAGACGGAGTAATCGAAGGACTCCATCTGGGTCAGCACCTGCCGGCAAACATCGGATTCAATGATCTCCATACCCGGTAAATATTCCATATGGTTTTTCCGGCTGGAAGGATCCGTTTCCAGTCTGTGCTTCTTTTCCAGCGCCGCCGGCGTAAGGTACTGGGAGTCTACAAAGAATTGATTTTCCATGGTCCCCTCCTTAGTCGCGCAGGAAGCCGGTGAGCGGATCGGAAGCGGATGCGCCGCGGGTCAGAACACGGCCCAGGCCGGACAGATAGGCTTTTCTGCCTGCTTCGATGGCCTGACGGAAAGCAGAAGCCATCAGAGGCAGATTGCCGGCGGTTGCAAGGGCGGTGTTGGCCATGATGGCAGCCGCCCCCATTTCCATGGCCTCACAGGCCTGGGAGGGCCGTCCGATCCCCGCATCTACGATGATGGGAAGATCGATCTCATCGATCAGGATCTGAATGAATTCCTTGGTGGCAAGACCCTTGTTGGAGCCGATGGGAGATGCCAGAGGCATGATGGTGGCCGCACCGGCGTTCACCATATCGCGGGCAGCGTTCAGATCGGGATACATGTAAGGCATGACCACGAAGCCCTCCTTTGCAAGGATCTCCGTCGCCTTGACGGTCTCCTGATTGTCGGGCAGCAGATATTTGGTATCGCGCATGATCTCCACCTTGACAAAATTGCCGCAGCCCAGTTCCCGGGCGAGGCGGGCGATGCGAACCGCTTCCTCCGCATTTCTGGCACCGGAGGTATTGGGCAGAAGAGTGACCCCTTCGGGAATATAATCCAGAATGTTTTCCTGCTCTTTGGTGTTGGCCCGGCGGACGGCAAGGGTGATGATCTCCGCACCGGCATCCTTGATGGCGGCTTCGATGAGCTTCATGGAATACTTGCCGGAACCCAAGATAAACCGGGAATTGAACTCGTGACCACCGATGATCAGTTTGTCGTTTTGAATCATAATAAAGCCTTCTTTCTTTATACTTCGTATTCGCCTGCGAGGATCCGCAGGACAATCTGGGCCTGATGGGCGGCGCAGAGCATGACGCGGGGAGCTACCAGCCCCATGGCATCCGATACTTCGCTGACCTCATCGCCGCAAAGATAAAACCGTTTCGTGATTTTGCGCGTGCGGATGGTATTGGGCGTATCCATGCCGGCCATACCGGACGCTGCCACCAGGAAGCACTCCGGAAGCTGCTCCAGGATGCCGTTCACCAGCATGGCCTTGGCTTCCGCATCATCAAAGGCCTCGCACACCACCGCTGCTTCTTTTAAATGCTCCGCGAAGTTTTTCTCCGTCAGCTTTTCCCGAACGGTTTTCACTTCCGTATAGGGTGCGATCTCCGCAAGGATCGCCGCAAGGGCATCCGTCTTAAAGAGACCGATCTGGTCCGCCTTGTACTGCTGCCGGTGCAGATTGGTAATGTCCACCCGGTCGTGATCGATCAGCAGCAGTTTACCGATGCCGGCTCTCGCCAAAGCCACAGCGATGTTGGAGCCCAGACCGCCCAGACCGCAGATCGCCACAGCTGCGGAAGAAAACCGCTGGCAGAGGTCCTTCCCTTGACGGGCGATCAAGGCCTCCGCCCATTCTTTTTGAGAGGGGATCACTCAACCACCTCCCACAAAACTGACGATTTCCAGACGGTCACCGTCTTCCAGCACGGTAACATCATACTGAGATTTCAATACGATATCGCCGTTGCGCTCTACCGCGATGCGTCTGGGATCATAATCGGTGGTTTCCAGATAGGCGGAAACCGTCTTTCCGGCAAGATCCAGATCTGCACCGTTTACCTTCACCATATTCTCACCTCCAAAATAAAAAATACGGGGATCTTCTGATTGGAAGATCCCCGCAGCGCTTGCGAAATTCCCTACGTTGGCATTATCCACATCAGGTATAAGGGTCGAAGGCAACACCTTCCTCTCAGCCTGCTTCCGGGCAAGCTCCCCCGCATGTTCAGTTGTAAAATAAAAACAGGAGACAACCGTTTGGGATGCCTCCTGTAAAAAATCCTTGTGTATGACTTCCTACGGCGGCATTATCCGCATCAGGTTATAGGGTCGAAGTTTTTACTTCCTCTCAGCCTGTCAACACAAGCTCCCCTGTATTTATTTTTCTGTATTTTACACCCGTTGCCGGTGAAATACAAGAGGTTTTCTGAAATCGGTTTTACAGATTCTTAAAGTGGAACTGCTTGGCACCGGAGGCGTAATCCCCCACCACGTGGCCCTGACCCTTCAGCTTGTACTTGTAGGTCACCAGGCCTTCCAGGCCCACAGGGCCTCTGGCGTGGAGTTTCCCGGTACTGACCCCAACCTCTGCGCCGAAACCGTAGCGGTACCCATCGGCAAAACGGGTGGAGCAGTTTACATAAACCCCTGCAGAGTCAACCAGCATCTGGAACTTGGCAGCCGCCTCTTCATCCTCGGTGATGATGGCATCCGTATGATGGGAACCGTAGCGGTTGATGTGGGTGATGGCTTCTTCCAGGGATTCCACCACCTTGACGGCCAGGATGTAGTCCAGATATTCGGCTTTGAAATCCTCTTCCGTGGCTTCGCCGCAATGGATCCACTGACGGGTCTTGCTGCAGCCTCTGAGTTCCACACCGTGAGCGCCGTAGGTCTCCGCTTCCACCTGCAGGGCAGGCAGCAGCACGTGGGCTGCGTCCCGGTGCACCAGCAGGGTTTCCACCGCGTTGCAGACGGAAACGTACTGGGTCTTGGCATCCATGATGACGGGGATGGCCTTCTTCACGTCGAACACGCTGTCCACGTAGATGTGGCAGACACCGTCCGCATGACCCATGACGGGGATGCGGGAATTCTCCATGATGTAGCGAACGAACTGATTGGAGCCTCTGGGGATGATCAGGTCGATCTCCTTATCGCACTGCAGCAGCACGTTGATTTCTTCCCGGCTTTCGGCCAGGGTCAGGAAGCCTCTGGGGAACCCCGTTTCGATGCCCGCCTGATAAATGGCATTGTAAAGTGCCCGGTTGGTGTTGGAGGCTTCGCTGCCCCCCTTCAGCAGGGCGCAGTTGCCGCTCTTGATGCACAGGGCTGCGATCTGCACCAGCGCATCGGGACGGGATTCGAAAATGACACCGATGACACCGATGGGGCAGGTCACCTGCTCCAGAACGAGGCCGTCGTCCAGTTCCCGTTTCAAAGTGGTGCGGAACAGAGGATCGGGCAAATCGATCAGATCCCGAATGCCGGCCACCACATCGGCCAGCTTCTGTTCGTCGAATTTCAGCCGCTTGGTGACGGACATGGGGAGACCGTCCCGCTGTGCGGCTGAAATTCGACGAACAGAAGC
>SVCU01000003.1 GCA_015058215.1 Clostridiales bacterium | reverse complement strand
GGCGTCTGGAAGGTAGTCCCATCGTGAACTACGCGATGGATTTCGAGGATGTTGATGCAGAACAGTGGTACACCGAAGCCGTACGTTGGGCAGCCAGTGAAAAGATCGTGGAAGGCTACGGCAACGGCAAGTTCGGCACAAACGATGCCATTACCCGTGAGCAGATGGTGACCATCATGTACCGCTATGCACAGTACAAAGGTTATGATGTTTCCGTTGGTGAGAACACTAACATCTTCTCTTACGGTGACGTTTTTGATGTTGCTGAGTGGGCAATCCCCGCTATGCAGTTGGCCTGCGGTTCCGGCATGATTCAAGGTATTGCAGACGGCAGCACCATGAACCTCGTACCGCAGGGCAACGCTACTCGCGCACAGGCTGCGGCTATCCTGCAGCGGTATGTTGAGAACGTGGCGAAAGGCGACTAAATACCATTAGGAACTAATGGCGCACTTCTATACGGGGTGAACCCCGTATGTGCGCTCTGCGAGGCAACTACAGCCCAGACCATCGAGGTCTGGGCTGTTTTGCGTCACTGCTACAATGCCTTCTTTTTCAAGGCTTTGAAGTATTTCACCGAGAACACGGCGGTCAGCACCAGACACAGAACTTCGGACAGGGCTGCAGTCAGCCAGATGGCGTCTCCGCCAAGCACAAAGGCGGTGATGCCTAGAGATAGGAACATGAGCACGCAGCCGCGTCCCACGGCGATGGGGAAGGCGTAGCGGGGCTTTTCCACGGCGGTGAAGAAGGCGGCCATGACCACGTTGATGCCGGCGATCAGGAAGGCGGGGGCGAAGAGCCGCAGGGCATAAATGGTGTAACCGTAGAGGTCGGAGCTTTCCTCCAGGAACCAGGAAACGATGGCAGGGGCAAACAGCTCCGCAACCGCGAAGAGAACCAGGGAAGCGCCGCCGCAGAGGGCGAGCCCGTAGCGCAGCAGCTTGTGGCAGGTCTTTCGGTCTCCGGCTCCCAGATTGTAGCTCACCAGGGGCTGCATGCCCTGGGAAGCTCCGCTCATGGTCATGAGCACCATCATATGTACGTAGCCCACGATGGTGTAGCTGGCTACTTTATCGGCCCCCAGAACCCGGATGATGGCCAGGTTGAAGGCCAGAATGACCAGACCGTTGAAGAATTCGCTGAGCCCTTCGGAAAGGCCCAGGGGGATGATCCGCTTATAAACGGAGAGCTCCCGGCCGAAGCGGCCGAACTGCAGCCGCTTTTTGCGGAAGAAGAAGTAGCAGGTGAAGACCACGGTGCTGGTGCTCTGGGCCAGGCCGGTGGCAAGGGCTGCACCCCATACGCCCCATTCCAAAACAATGACGAACAGATAGTCCAGGATCACGTTGGCAAGGCCGCAGCTCAGAACGCCGATGGTACTCACTTGGGGGGAACCGTCCGCCTTCACCTGGATCTCCAGATTGTAGGAGATAGCAAAGAAAACGGCGAAGGGAGCGATGGCGGTGATGTATTGCTTCACGTAATCCAGGGTGGCTTCGCTGCCGCCCAGAAAACGAGCCAGGGGATCGGTGAACAGTAGGGTCAGGGCCGAAAACGTAAGGCAGAAAACGGCCACTACCACCAGATTCTGGTTGAAGAAGCGGCAGGCCCGGTTTCGGTCGCCTTTCCCCAGCTCCAGGGAAATCACCGTGGAGGTTCCCGTGGCGAAGAAGATGCCGATGGCAAACATCACGTTCACATAGGGCTGCACCAGATTGACGGCGGCCAGGGCATCTTCGCCCACCCCGTTGGAAACGAAGATGCCGTCCACGATGGTGTAGAGGGAGTAGATCCACATGGAAACGATGGATGGTATGGTAAATTTAAAAAACTGTCTGCGGAGAGACATGGAAAACCTCCTGTGTCTTTGGCTTGTGCCGCCGGCGACGGCCGGAAAAGCAGCACAATATATTATTATATCGAAATACAGAAGACTTGTCCATGCAAAAAGGAGCCGGCCGGTTCAGCAGGCTCCTTTGTATTTCTGCCGGGTGGCCAGACCGCCGCGGATGTGTCGTTCCGCTTTATTGGCTTCCAGAATGCCTTTCACCTGACGGCTCAGCTCCGGATCGATCTCCACCAGCCGCTCTGTGATATCCTTGTGGACTGTGGACTTGCTGACCCGGAACTTCTGGGCCGCCGCCCGGACCGTTGCCTTGGTTTCCAGAATGTATTCCGCCAGTTCCAGCACGCGCTCTTCGATATAATCTTTCATGGCACCCTCCTCGCTTTGTCACACTATATGCGGGAACCTGCATAGTATGCAGAAAAAGAGGGCGGCCTGCGGGCCGCCTTCCGGAAAGGAGTAACCCTATGAATCGCTTTTACACCCCTGCGGCGGCAGGGTGCGGAAAGACTGTGAACGGCGGGGTTCGCGCGCAGAATGCAGCGGCTTTCGAGACCGTCACCACCGGTCCGGCCCGGGATGCCCTGCTGGAAATGCTGCCTCTGGCCATGGCCTATGTGCCTGCCCAGCGGTGGGGCACCACCTATTCTGCCGAAGAGGCACTGCAGCACGGCACCCTGTTCCCGGAACTGGATCTGCCCTTTGAGGGAAGGAGGAGAGGCTGGAAATGAACGACTATCAGAACCTTCTTCTGAAACTGCAGGCAGAAAACTTCGTACTGCAGGATATCAACCTGTACCTGGATACCCATCCCGATTGCCCGAACGGCCTTGCCTATTACCGCAAGTTCCGCGAGCTGCGGGATCAGACCGTTGCGGAATACGAACGCACCTACGGCCCTCTGACCGTGAACGGTGTACGAAACGGCGGGAACTGGACCTGGGTGGAAACTCCCTGGCCCTGGGAAAGGAACGGGTGGTAAGTTATGTGGATCTATGAAAAACGTCTGCAGTATCCGGTGCACATCACCAAGCCGGATCCCAAAACCGCACAGATCATCCTGGATCAGTTTGGCGGCCCCGACGGTGAGCTGGGGGCATCCCAGCGCTATCTGGCCCAGCGCTACTCCATGCCCAACCGGCAGGTGGCTGGTCTGCTCACAGACATCGGCACGGAAGAAATGGCCCACGTCGAGATGATCTGCAGCATCGTGCGGCAGCTCACCGACAAACTGACTCCGGAGCAGATCTGGGAAATGGGCTTCGCTCCCTACTTTGTGGAGCACACTGTAGGGCTCTATCCTCAGACCGGCAGCGGCGAACCCTTCAGTGCCCTGGCTTTCCAGTCCAAGGGGGATCCCATCACCGACCTGGCGGAAGATATGGGGGCCGAACAGAAAGCCCGCACCACCTACGACAACATCCTGCGTATGATCGACAACCCGGAAGTGGCGGACCCCATCAAGTTCCTGCGGGAACGGGAAATCGTCCATTTCCAGCGGTTTGGCGAAGCCATGGGGAAGATCCAGGACGACCTGAACTTCAAAAACTTTTACGCGGTGAACCCCGCTTACGACCGCCCGGAACCCCGCCGCTAAAAAGCGACAAAAAATGCAAAAGTGCCCTTGCTAATTCGGTAGGGGCACTTTACAATGTACAAAGACTGAGTAAACGAAAGAACAGGATTTCCATGCACAAGACTTTTGGAGAAAATAGAAAAAGAATCGGGAATGGAGCAAAGGAAACGCGCGCGCTTCCTGTATTGCGGCGGGCGGTTCTGCTCTGTCTGAGCCTGCTGCTGGGCCTTGGCCTTCTGCTGACGGGCTGCACCGGCCCCGCTGTCGAAACCGGAACAGGACAGAACGAGCTCTTGGAAGACCCCTCTGCCGCACAGCGGGCGGGTTCGGCGGCAGTGCGAACGGACTTCGACCGGGGTGTGAAAGAACTGCTGGCCTCCATGACTCTGCGGGAGAAGGTGGGACAGCTGTTCATCGTGCGGCCGGAGTGGCTGAATCTGGTGGTGGATGAAAACGGCACCATCCTGGGCGGCGGCGCTTCCGTCAAGTACATGAACGATACCATCGCGGACGTGCTGCAGCGGTACCCCGCCGGCGGTGTGGCGCTCTACAGCCGCAACATCGTGGACCCGCAGCAGATCAAGGAATTGAACGCCGGTTTGCAGACTGCCAGCAGGATCCCCCTATACATCGCCGTGGACGAAGAGGGCGGCATCATCACCCGCATCGCCTGCGATAAAGAGTTCAGCGTTCCCAAGTACCCCAGCCCCGAATATGTGGCCCGTACCGGCGGCATCCTCGGCGTGCAGGAAATGGGAAGCACCATCGGCAGTTACATGAAGGAGTACGGCTTCAACATGAACTTCGCGCCGGTGGCGGACGTGAACACCAACCCCTACAATCCCATCATCGGGAACCGGGCCTTCTCTTCGGACCCTGCGGTGGCTGCGGAAATGGCGGCCGCCTTCGCCAAGGGGCTTCGGCAGGAAGGGGTCATTCCCGTGTACAAGCACTTCCCCGGCCATGGGGATACCGCTGAGGACAGCCATGCCAGCGTGGCCGTCAGCTACAAGACCTTTGCGGAACTGGACGCTGCCGAATGGCTGCCCTTCCGCAAAATGACCGCTGCCGATTACGTGATGGTGGGCCACATCGCCCTGCCCAACGTTACCGGCGACATGACGCCCGCCACCATGTCTTCGCAGATCATCAACGATATTCTGCGGAAGCACCTGGGTTTTGAAGGGCTGATCATGCCCGACTCTCTGGTGATGCAGGCCATCACCAAGCTGTACAGCACGGAGGAAGCCGCCGTCAAGACTCTGGAACTGGGCTGCAACATCATCCTGGACCCTGCCAATTACTTCGTGGCTTTCGATGCCGTGCTGAACGCGGTGGAAACGGGCCGCATCAGCGAAGAACAGCTGGATGCCGCCGTGCTGCGCATCCTGAAATCCAAACGGGATTATGGGATTTTAGAGCTGAACTAAATTACGAAATAAAACACCCCGATGCTGAGCAGCGTCGGGGTGTTTTTCATTTAGAATTCGATTTCGTATTCGAGGTATCGTCTGGCTTCGTTTCTTGCTTCGCTGGCAACGGTGGTATTGCCGGCAACTTTGAAATCTTTCAGCACAGCATCGATTTTAACTGCGTCGCTTTCTTTCATACCGGAAGAATTGCTCATTTGCAGCATGTATTTTTGATGGATCAAAGGTGCGCTTTCATCCATACGCATAGCAATCAGGTTCTGAATGCTGGGATCTCTCTGCATGTATTTCAGCTGAGGTTTTACAGGTGCATGGCCGGGGAAGGTCATCTCTGCGGCGATTTCGACAGTAGAGAATTTCTTCTCAGAAGCATGATGATCCACATCAACTTTGCCGCCGTCCTTTTTCCCAACACCGATATTGGCGTTCACTTTAACGCGCTTTTCGGAGAAAGAAGCTTTCTCTTCTTTGTAGGTGACTTTGAAGTATTTAGCACCAAGATCCTGGGCGATTTTCTGAAGTTCGTTGATGCGCGCGATTTTCAGATAGCTGAAATACTCGTCCAGTTCGATGTAGCGGTTGCGTTCACTGGGATCCATATAGTAAAACTCGGCATCGGAATCGGGATAGAATGTAACACCGAAAGAGTCCAGGGAGTCGCGGAACACATTGACAAGATGCATTCCCTTTTGATCGGAACCGTAACCGATGGAACCCTGGCAGACAGGGCTTTCGGCATGTCGCTTATCACGGTCGGCAACGCGTATGAATTTGGGCATCAGGAATTCGGCATCATCCAAAAGGTCGGTGAAAATGGGCTGCAGAACCTTCAATTCCATCTGGCGCGTTTTTTCTGCAGCGGAGTCCATGATGGCCTTTTTACCTTTTTTGGCAGCATCACCGACTGCGCCTGCGATAACAGCCATATCAGCACGGTCAAATTTTCCGTCATCGTTCTGATCGACAGCGTCAATCGCGTTGTTAAGAAGAGTTTTCGCTGCGCTCTTGGCTTTTGAAATCAACATATCTCGGTTCATCTTTTTGTCCATAAGGGGCCTCCTGAAAATCTGGGTTTATAGCAGAACTTGTAAACGCCGCGAATCTTTATGGGGAATTTTTTATACATTCTTGGGTCTATTGTAGCAAAGCAATGTTTCTTCGTCAATAAAAGGAGAAATGGACGAAACCTGTTTTAAAATACCCCGAGGGGGTATAATAAGCATAAGACCGAACCGAAAGGAGAGGAGTTTATGACTGAAAAAGATTGCTGCCGTTTCAAGGAAACGGCTCGGGATGCAGCGCTGCAGAAGAGCCTGCAGAACAGGCTGAACCGCATTATGGGCCAGCTGAAGGGCATCCAGACCATGGTGGAGGAGAACCGTTACTGCGGCGATATCCTGATCCAGGTGGCGGCTGCGGAAAAAGCCCTGCAGAGCTTCGGGTATCTGGTGCTGCAGGATCATATGGAAACCTGCGTTGCGGACGGTATTCGCCGGGGCGACGCGGAAGTCTTGGAGGAAGCCATCGAGCTTGTGAAGAAACTGAAATGAAACGATTTAATGTAACAGGGATGACCTGTGCTGCCTGCAGTGCCCACGTGGAGAAGGCGGTACGGTCCGTTCCCGGTGTCACAGAAGTAGCGGTCAGTTTGCTGACCAATTCCATGACCGTCGAATTCGGCGGCGAAGCCACCGTGGAAAAAATTTGTGCGGCTGTAGATAAGGCCGGTTACGGTGCCAGCTTGGCGGAAGCCGGCGGTGCAAACGGTGCGGGCACAGGGGCGGGAGCCGCCGGCGGCGTTTCCGCAAGTTCTCTGGAAGATCATGAAACCCCGGTGCTGAAGAAGCGGCTCATCAGTTCTCTGGTGATTTTGCTGCCTCTGATGTACGTTTCCATGGGCCACACCATGTGGGGCTGGCCGCTTCCGGAAGCCCTGACGAACCCGGTGGCCATCGGGCTTCTGCAGCTGATTCTATCCGCTGCGGTCATGGTCATCAACCAGAAGTTTTTCATCAGCGGGTTCAAGGGAGCCCTGCACGGTGCGCCCAACATGGACACCCTGGTGGCCATGGGCAGTGCCGCAGCCTTCCTGTACAGCACCGTCATGCTCTTTGCCATGATCGGGGCGGCGGAACCGCATCATTATCTGCATGAATTCTATTTTGAATCTGCGGCCATGATCCTGACCCTGATCACCGTGGGCAAGATGCTGGAAGCCCGCAGCAAGGGCAAGACCACCGATGCCATCCAGAGCCTTTTGAAGCTGGCTCCCAAAACCGCCTGCGTTCTGCGGGACGGTAAGGAGGAAGTGATCCCGGCGGAGCAGGTGGTCATCGGCGACCGGTTCCTGGTGCGCCCCGGGGAAAGCATTCCCGTGGACGGCATCGTGGAAGAAGGGGAGAGCGCCGTGGACGAAAGCGCCCTCACCGGCGAAAGCATCCCCGTGGATAAAGCTCCCGGAAGCCGGGTCAGCGCCGCCACCATCAACCAGAACGGTGCCCTGACCTGCGTTGCTACCCGGGTGGGTACCGATACCACGCTGAGCCAGATCATCCGCATGGTGGAAGATGCGGCGGCCACAAAAGCCCCCATCGCCAAGATCGCCGACAAGGTGTCCGGCATTTTCGTGCCGACAGTTATCGGCATCGCTGTGGTGGTTGCCATCATCTGGGCCCTTGCCGGAAAGCCGGTGGGCTTCGTGCTGGCCCGGGCCATCAGCGTGCTTGTGATCAGCTGCCCCTGCGCTCTGGGTCTCGCCACTCCCGTGGCCATCATGGTGGGGAGCGGTCTCGGTGCGAAGAACGGCATTCTGTTCAAGACCGCCGCTTCTCTGGAAGCAGCCGGAAAGACCGATTTCGTGGTGCTGGATAAGACCGGTACCGTCACCGAAGGCAAGCCCGAAGTGACCGACATTTGCCCGGCAGAAGGGATTTCCGCAGAAGAACTGCTGCAGACCGCGGCCGCTCTGGAAGGAAAGAGCGAGCATCCGCTGGCCCGCGCCGTTCTGAATTATGCGGAGCAAGCGGCCGCCGCAAATTCTGACGCGGCCGCCGCAAATTCTGACGCGGCCGCCCCGGCAGGCGGCCAGGCTGAAAATTCGGCCGCCTGCGCCTCCGGCATCTGCAGCCTTCTTCCTGAAGTGGCTGATTTCAAGGCTCTGCCCGGCCATGGCCTCACCGCTGTGATCGCCGGCAAGAAGACCATCGGCGGCAACGCCGCCCTCATGAAGGAGCAGGGCCTGCTCACCGCAGACTTCGCCCGCAAGGGTGAGGAACTGGCAGAGAAGGGCAAGACACCCCTCTTCTTCGCTTCCGAAGGCAAGCTGCTGGGCATCATCGCCGTGGCCGACGTGGTCAAGGAAGACAGCGCCCAGGCCATCGCCGAACTGAAGAAAATGGGCATCCAGGTGGTGATGCTCACCGGCGACAACGCCCGTACCGCCAGGGCCATCGGTCAGGAAGTGGGCCTGGAAACCGTGGTTTCCGACGTGCTTCCCGGCGATAAGGAAGGCCTGGTGAAGCGGCTTTCCGAATACGGCAAGGTGGCTATGGTGGGCGACGGCATCAACGACGGCCCCGCCCTCACAAGAGCGGATGTGGGCATCGCCATCGGTGCCGGGGCAGATGTTGCCATCGACGCCGCCGACGTGGTGCTGATGAAATCCAGCCTGCGGGATGTGGCAGCTGCCATCCGCATGAGCCGCCAGGTGCTGAAGAACATCCGGGAAAACCTGTTCTGGGCCTTCTTCTATAACTGCATCGGCATCCCTCTCGCCGCCGGTGCTCTGATCCCCGCCTTTGGCCTGCAGCTTTCCCCCATGTTCGGTGCCGCCGCCATGAGCCTTTCCAGCTTCTGCGTGGTGACCAACGCTCTGCGCCTGAACTGGTTCAAGCCCTATCAGCCCCGCCGTCACGAACGGCACACCCAGATCGCGCTGCCGGAATTCCTGGCAGGCCCCAAAACCGTTTCTGCACCGGAAACTTCCGGTTCTCAGGATAGTAACAAAGCGGCCGAAACGCCGTCCGCAAATAAGGAGGAAACCATTATGAACAAGACTCTCGTTGTAGAAGGTATGATGTGCATGCACTGCGCAGCCCGCGTGGAAAAGGCTCTGAACGCTGTGGAAGGCGTCAGCGAAGTGAAGGTAGACCTGGAAACCAAGAAGGTGGCCGTCACCGCCGCCGAAGGCGTTGCCGATGCCGCTCTGCTGGACGCCGTGAAGGAAGCCGGCTACGAACCCACTCTGGCATAAGAAAAATCCTTGGCATAAGAAAAATCCCCCTCTCTGCGGAAAGGGGGATTTTTATTGCTGCAGGAATTATTTTTCGGAGACTGCCTTCTTTAAGAATGCGGTCATCTGGGTCGCTGACTGAACGCACAGACCGCCGGGCAGCAACTGGCAGAAGTAGGCGTTGTAGTATTTGCCTTCGCGCACATTGCACTTTTCAGGGAAGGGATTGCCCAGTTTTTTGATCAGGTCTTTGCGAATTATCATCACCCAGACGTGTCCCTGATCTTTCCGAACGGACAGCATGAAGCGGAAGTTGCCGGAACGGTAGCCCACAACAGCACCGCCCTGGGCGTTGGCTTCCCGGGCGGAAGCAGCATTCATAGCGGCAACACCCAGACCACCGGCCATCATGCCGGCAGCGGCCATGCGGTCTTCGTCCATCTGTACCCGCGTGCTGGCTTGAAATTCGGTGCCTTTTACAAAGGCGATGTCTGCGGAAGCGGCATCAGGTCTGCGGTAGCCTTTGAATACACCGTCATACAGACAGTCATTGGTCAGAACCAGATTGACGGTGTCTTTCGGGTCGATGGAAACCACTTTGACACCGCGGTCTGCAAACTGCTTATTGTCGATGATGCCTTCGATTTTGGCACAGGCGATCACTTCGTCAGGCAGCTGCTTGGCGGTAGGATTGCTGCTTAAATAAGCCTGGGTCTGGGCGTTGATGAACTGCTGGGAATCTTTTGTTTTGGCGCTGCCTAGGAAGCCCATACCGGCAACCAGGATCAAAACGCCCAGTAACGTCCGTTCCTGTGCGAAGGCCAGATAGAGACCAAAAGCGATGCACAGGGCACCGATTACGGTATAAACGGCGGCGGAAGTGGATTTGGTATTCATGGAAGAGACCTCCTGTATTTTCTTGCATTTATTATACTGGAGTACTGCAGAAGAATCAAGTTCAAGCCAGTACGAAGAAAGCTCGGTTATTTTGAGCAGTGCCGTTGACTTGTTTCAATGGTTGGAATAAAATTACTATATATGCACACGTTGCTGCCGGAAGGTTCCGGCACCGGCAGCGTTTGTAAGAATCATGGTACTCAAACTGTTTTTTTAGCGAGGAAAACAGCATGAAAGTTGTATTGCAAAACTTAACCAAAAAATTCCCCAGCCGCGACAAAAAGGATCGCCGGGATGTGGTAGCCGTCAGCGATTTCACCTTCGAGATCCCCGATGGCAAACTGATCGGCCTGCTGGGCCCCTCCGGCTGCGGCAAGAGCACCACTCTGAACCTGCTCAGCGGCCTGCAGACTCCCACCAGCGGCAAAATCTTCTTCGGTGACGACGATGTGACCAACCTGCCCGCAGAAAACCGGGGTGTGGGTCTGGTGTTCCAGAACTATGCACTGTACCCCCATCTGACGGTGCAGCAGAACATCATGTTCCCCCTGCAGAACCTGAAAGGGGAGGCCAAGCTCACCAAAGCCCAGATGGAAGAAAAGGCTCTGGAAGCCGCCAAACTGGTGCAGATCGACGGCCTCATGAGCCGTAAGCCCAGCGAACTTTCCGGCGGCCAGCAGCAGCGTGTGGCCATCGCCCGCGCACTGGTGAAGATGCCCCGCGTTCTGCTTCTGGACGAGCCTCTCTCCAACCTGGATGCCCGCCTGCGCCTGCAGACCCGCGAGGAGATCCGCCGCATCCAGAGAGAAACCCAGATCACCACTATTTTCGTCACCCACGACCAGGAAGAAGCCATGAGCATTTCCGACCTGATCGTCGTGATGAAGGAAGGCGTGATCCACCAGATCGGCAAGCCTCAGGATGTCTATGACAGCCCTGTGAACCTGTTCGTTGCCACCTTCCTGGGAACCCCGCCCATCAACGTGTTCCACGGCAAGGTGGAGGGCGGCAAGGTCTATATCGGCAGCGAAGCCATCGGCAGCGTGTCCGGTGTAGAAGACCAGCCCGTCCATGTGGCCATCCGTCCCGAGGGCTTCGTGCTGGATGAAAAGGGGCCCCTGACCTGCGATCTGGATGAAGTGGAAGTCATGGGCCGCGACATCACCGTGGTGTCCAAGCATCCCGATTCCCAGAACGTGGAGATCCGCTCCATCATCAGCGCCGACAACAAGGTGGACCTGTCCACCGGCAAGGTGCATTTCTCCGTAAAGAATCACAAGGTATTCCTGTTCAGGAAGGATACGGAAGAACGCATTTACACCGACCTGGTCTAAGAGGAGAAGGCAAATGGAAAAAAACAATTGGAAAGCATGGCTCTACTTACTGCCGGCCATCCTGTTCCTGGGCGCCTTCATGGTCTATCCTCTCATCGACGTATTCATCTACTCCTTCGAGGAAGCCTATAACTCCGCGTCCCAGACCTTTACCGGCGTGGGCCTGTACAACTATCAATACGTGCTGCGGGATCCCTATTTCCTGCAGGCGGTGAAGAACACCTTCATTCTGGTGGTCATCACCGTCCCTCTTTCCACGGGGCTGGCTCTGCTGATCTCCGTGGGTCTGAACTCCATCAAAAAACTGAAGGAACTGTTCCAGACCGTGTATTTCCTGCCCTACGTCACCAACACCCTGGCCGTAGGTCTGGTGTTCATGATCCTGTTCAAAACCACTCCCTACACGGATGGGCTCGTGAACCTGATGCTGTCCTGGTTCGGGGCAGGGCCTGTGGATTTCATCGACGGACCCTACTGGGCCAAGATGTTCGTGCTCTGCTTCTACACCGTCTGGGTGGTGCTGCCCTTCAAGATCCTGATCCTGACCAGCGCTCTGGCCTCTGTGAAGCAGGATTATTACAACGCAGCCAAGGTGGACGGCGCTTCCCGCTGGACCATCTTCACCAAAATCACCCTGCCCATGATCTCTCCGACCCTGTTCTATCTGATCATCACCGGCTTCATCGGGGCCTTCAAGGCCTACAACGATGCCGTTGCTCTGTTCGGAACCAACCTGAACACGGCGGAAATGAACACCATCGTGGGCTACGTCTACGATATGCTCTACGGAAACAGCGGCGGCTATCCGTCCTACGCTTCCGCAGCGGCCATCATCCTGTTTGCCATCGTGCTGACCATCACCTGCATCAATCTGCTGATCAGCAAGAAGCACGTGCATTACTAGGAGGTGAGTCTTTTGGCAAAGCAAGTTGATTACGAACGGATCGAACGGTCCGCCAAGACTCGGAATACGGTGCGGAACACCATCGTTTACATTCTGCTCACCTTCTGGGCGGTGATGGTGCTGTTCCCCTTCTACTGGATGGTGCTCACCTCCGTGAAGGATTACGGCTCCTACAACGCAGAGCGGATCCCCGCGCTGTTCACCCTGCACCCCACCTTTGAGAACTATGCGGAGGCCTTTACGGCTGTGCCCCTGGCCCAGTATTTCGGCAATACGGTGATCTTCACTTTGGTGACCACCGCCGTTATGCTGATCGTCACCATCCTGGCTGCCTTCGCCTTCTCCCGCCTGAATTTCAAGGGAAAGGATCTGGTGTTCACCCTGTTCCTGGCCCTGATGATGATTCCCAACGAACTGGTCATCATCACCAATTTCGTCACCATCACCGATCTGGATCTGCGAAACACCTTTACCGGTTTGATCCTGCCCTCGGTGACCTCCGTCTTTTACATCTATCTGCTGAAGGAAAACTTCGCCCAGATCCCCGATGAGCTGTACTACGCAGCCAAGGTGGACGGCTGCTCCGACCTGAAGTATCTGCTGAAGGTCATGGTGCCCATCTGCAAGCCCACCATCGTCACCGTCACCATCCTGAAGGTGATCGAATGCTGGAATTCCTACGTCTGGCCCAGATTGATCACCGACGATCAGGCCTATTTCCTGGTGTCCAACGGGATCCAGGAGATCCGCGAAAACGGCTTTGGCCGGGAAAACATTCCCGCTATGATGGCCGCCGTTGTGGTCATCTCCGTGCCCCTGATCATTCTCTTCCTGATCTTCCACAAAAAGATCATGGAAGGTGTTTCCAGAGGAGGTACCAAGGGATGATGAAACTGCAGAAAAAACTGGCCCTGTGCCTGGCTTTCGTGCTGCTGGCTCTGACCGGTCTCACCGGCTGCCACGGTGCCCGGGGGCTGGAGCCCTTCCGGATGCCCGGGGAATTCGACGCGGACCGTACCTACGAGATCACCTTCTGGGCAAAGAACGATACCAACCGCACCCAGGTGGATATCTACCACAAGGCCATTGCGGATTTTGAGGAACTGTATCCCAACATCAAGGTGAACCTGCGCCTCTACACTGACTACGGCCGCATCTATAACGATGTGATCACCAACATCGCCACCAACACTACGCCCAACGTGTGCATCACCTATCCGGACCACGTGGCCACCTACCTGACCGGTGTCAATACGGTGGTGCCTCTGGACGATCTCTTCACCGATTCCAGGTACGGCCTCGGGGGCAGCGAACTGAAATTCGACGGCCCCGCCCAAAGTGAGATCGTAGGCAAATTCCTGGAGGAATGTTCCTTTGACGGCCACTACTACGCCATTCCGTACATGCGCTCCACGGAAGCCTGCTACATCAACAAGACCTACGTGGAAAAGCTGGGCTACGAAGTGCCCGACGTTCTCACCTGGGATTTCATCTGGGAAGTGGCGGAAGCCGCTATGGAAAAGGATGCTTCCGGCAAGTTCAAAGTGAACGGCAAGGAAGTGCTGATCCCCATCGTCTATAAGTCCACGGACAACATGATGATCTCCATGCTGAAGCAGAAGGGGGCCGAGTACTCCGATGCCGCCGGCAAGATCGGCATTTTCAACGATACCACGGAAGAAATTCTCTACACCGTGGCAGAGCATGCCGGTACCGGTGCCTTCTCCACCTTCAAGATCTCCAGTTACCCCGCTAATATGCTGAATGCGGGGGAATGCATTTTTGCCATCGACTCCACCGCCGGGGCCACCTGGATGGGAAGCGATGCACCCCTTATCGATATTGCGGAAGAGACCCTGGTTAAGTTCGAGACCGCGGTCCGTACCATCCCACAGTACGATACGGAGCAGCCGCTGATGATCTCCCAGGGCCCCTCCATCTGCGTATTCAATAAGGCAGACGATCAGGAGGTTCTGGCTTCCTGGCTCTTCGCCCAGTTCCTGCTCACCAACGATGTGCAGATCGCCTATGCGGGCACCGAAGGCTACGTTCCCGTCACCACCAAGGCTCAGGAAAGCGCCGAATATCAGGACTACCTGGCACGGGCAGGGGAGGACGGCGAGCATCATTACATTGTGAAGATGCAGGCCACCGAGCTGCTGCTGAACAACATCGAAAACACCTTCGTTACCCCCGTGTTCAACGGCTCTGCGTCTCTGCGCGATGCTGCGGGCCAGCTGATCGAAAACGTGACCAAATCCGTCCGCCGCGGGGAGACCGTAGATGATTCCTACATGGAGAAGCTGTACAAAAATGTGATTTCCCTGTACCGCCTGAATCTGGACGGCGCTTCCCAGGAAAGCGATGCTGTGGGCCGCAAGGACCTGGGGCCTCTGCCTGCAACGTCCAAGGCGCTGCTGCTGACCCTGGCAGGTGTCTGGTTCCTCATGGGCATCTATGTGCTCCGGGGCGTTCTGAAAAAGAAAAGCCTGGAAAAGAAACAGTAAAATATTGATTTTTTTGGCGGCCGATGTATAATTATAGTGCCTGTTTCCGCATTGGTGTGCGAAAGAGGCCATCGCGGCATCTCCGCCGGATGAAAACAGAAATCTCCTCCGCCCGCAAGGTTGCCGGCAGAGGAAAAACAGGAGAAAAAGAAAATGAAGAAACTGCTCGTTGCACTGCTGGTCCTGCTGATGGCTTTCGCAATCACCGGCTGCGCTTCCGAAGACCCCAACGCAAAGTCCGAAGGCGTTATGACCTACGCCGAATACGTTGCTGCCGATCTCGACGCTGAAGTTGTCGTAGAAGGCTACGTTCAGGCTACTCAGTCCTGGTGGGACAACAAGATCACCGTTTATCTGCAGGACGGCGAAGGTGCTTACTTCCTCTACGAAATGGCTTGCTCCGAAGAAGATGCTGCCAAGCTGGTAAAGGGCACCAAGATCTGTGTTACCGGTTACAAGGGCGAATGGGCCGGCGAAGTGGAAATCATGGATGCTACTTTCACCTTCGTTGAAGGCGCAGGCAAGTGGACTGCAAAGCCCGTTGATCTGACCGATGTTCTGCACAAGAGCAACCTGATCACCTACCAGAACCAGTTCGCATCCTTCAAGGACATGACCATCGAAGCCATCGAATACAAGAACGGCGAACCCGGCGATGACATCTACGTAACCGTTTCCAAGAACGGCAAGTCCTACGACTTCTGCGTAGAAAGATACCTGACCGATCCCGAAACCGACGTCTATAAGAAGGTCGGCGAACTGAAGAAGGGCGACGTGGTCGATATCGAAGGCTTCCTGTACTGGTACGAAGGTGTGAACACTCACATCACCAGCGTAAAATAAGCTGAAACAGAACGACACCGAAAGGGCAGCGTTTTTCGAAACGCTGCCCTTTTTCCTTGCTTAAAAAGAGCGGATGCTGTATAATCTATAGATGTATATTCGCATTGTAAACTGCTCCGGCGGAGGGCCGGTGCAGAGAAAGGAAGATAAAATTGGCTAAGGTAAAAATCACCGAAACCGTACTGCGCGACGGTCAGCAGTCCCTGATCGCCACTCGCATGAGCACCCAGGATATGATCCCCATCCTTGAGACCATGGACCAGGCCGGCTACCATGCCATCGAAATGTGGGGCGGTGCCACCTTCGACTCCTGCCTGCGTTTCCTGGACGAAGATCCCTGGGAACGTCTGCGCACCATCCGTAAGCACGTAAAGAACACCAAGCTGCAGATGCTGCTCCGCGGCCAGAACCTGCTGGGCTACAAGCACTACGCAGACGATGTGGTGGACGAATTTGTAAATAAAGCTGTGGGCAACGGGATCGACATCATCCGTACCTTCGATGCTCTCAACGACCCCAGAAACCTGGAAGCCTCTTTCAAGGCCATCAAGAAGTACGGCGCACATGCACAGGCTGCCATTTCCTACACCGTCAGCCCCGTGCACACCGACGAGACCTTTGTGAAGCTGGCTAAGGAAATGGTCCAGATGGGTGCCGACTCCATCTGCATCAAGGATATGTCCGGTCTGCTGAACCCCTACGGTACCTTCCTGCTGGTGAAGGCACTGAAGGAAGCGGTCCGCGTTCCCATCGAAATCCACACCCACGCCACCTCCGGTCTGGGTGCCATGACCCTGCTGAAGGCCATCGAAGCCGGTGCCGATATCGTTGACACCGCCATTTCTCCCTTCGCGGAAGGCACTTCCCAGCCCGCCACCGAGCCTCTGGCCTTCGCCCTGAAGGGTACCAAGTGGGATCCCAAGCTGGATATGGACAAGCTGAACGAGATCGCCGATCACTTCCGCCCCCTGCGCGAAAAGTGCATCGAAAGCGGCCTGCTCTCCACCAAGGTCATGGGTGTCGATATCAACACTCTGAAGTACCAGGTGCCCGGCGGCATGTTGTCCAACCTGGTCTCTCAGCTGAAGCAGCAGAACGCACTGGACAAGTTCGAAGAAGTGCTGAAGGAAGTTCCCCGCGTCCGCGAAGACATGGGCTTCCCGCCTCTGGTCACTCCTTCCAGCCAGATCGTCGGTACCCAGGCGGTGCTGAACGTGGTGCTGGGTGAACGCTACAAGATGTGCACCAGCGAACTGAAGCAACTGGTCAAGGGTATGTACGGCAGAACCGCAGTGCCCATCAGCGAAGAAATTTACAAGAAGGTCGTAGGCGCAGGCGAACCCGTCACCTGCAGACCTGCAGACCTGATCGACCCCGAACTGGAAAACATCAAGAAGGATTACGCCGAATGGGTGCAGCAGGATGAAGATGTCCTTACCGCTGCCATGTTCCCCAAGCAGGCAGTGGACTTCTTCAAGAGCCGTCGGGAAAAGGAATGCGGCATCGATCTGAACCTGGTTGACCAGGAAAACATGGTCTATCCCGTTTAAGTCCTTATTGCTGGAAATGTCGGAAGGCGGCTTCCCTGTCGGGAGCCGCCTTCCGTTCTATTTCGGGGCCTTTCAGCCCCTCCGGGCCGGAGCATCCGGCCCGGTAAAACCGGTCCGTCCCATCTGTCTTTTCCTTTTCGGACAGCCGCCGGGAGCCTGCATCTGCAGGAAACAGTTGACAAACCGAACCCGGCAGGGTATACTGAGCCTTGTTGAAAAGTAATCGGTGATTACTTTTTCGGCAATCAGTTAACGGACACAGACCCGTTTTAGGGAAGCGGGTCAAACAAGAAAAGGAGACTATCAAAATGGTATATGAAGCAATTGCAGAACTGATCGCAGATCGCATCGAGTGTGAAGTAAGTGAAATCACCCCCGAAAGCAACATTCACGACCTGGGCATCGATTCCCTGGACACCGTGGAACTGCTGATGAATCTGGAAGACAAGATCGGCGTGCAGATCGAACTGGACGAAAAGGTGGAAACCGTTGGCGAGCTGGTGGCTTTCGTAGAAAGCAAGATGAACAAGTAAGCCATGATCCGAACCGAATTATGTGAACTGCTGGGTATCGAATACCCGGTAATCCAGGGCGGTATGGCCTGGATCGCCGATGCAGAGCTTGCCGCAGCCGTTTCCAACGGCGGCGGCCTGGGCATCATCGCGGCAGGCAACGCTCCCGGAGAGTACGTCCGTGAGCAGGTCCGCAAGGCCAAGACCCTGACCGACAAGCCCTTCGGTGTCAACATCATGCTGCTTTCTCCCTTCGCGGACGAAGTGGCAAAGGTGGCAGCCGAAGAACAGGTGGCCGTGGTCACCACCGGTGCCGGAAACCCCTCCAAATACATGAAATTGTGGCTGGAGGCCGGTATCAAGGTGATCCCCGTGGTCCCCTCCGTTGCCATGGCCAAGCTGGTCACCCGTCTGGGGGCAGCAGCGGTCATCGCGGAAGGCGGCGAAAGCGGCGGCCACATCGGTGAACTGACCACCATGGTCCTGGTTCCCCTGATCTGTGATGCCACGCATCTGCCCGTCATTGCGGCGGGTGGCATCGCTGACGGCCGCGGCGTAGCGGCAGCCATGATGCTGGGCGCCTGCGGCGTGCAGATGGGCACCCGGTTCCTGTCCGCAGAAGAATGCAGCATCCACCCGGTCTACAAGGAAAAGATCGTGAAAGCAAAGGATCTTTGCACCATGGTCACCGGTAAGCGTTTGGGACACCCGGTACGCAGCCTGCGCACCAGTTTTGCGAGAAATTACTTCAAAGAAGAGTATGGCGGCGCCAGCGATGAAGCACTGGATGCACTGGCCACCGGCTCCCTGCGGGCCGCAGTGGTGGACGGTGACACGGAAAACGGATGCTTCCTCTCCGGTCAGGTCGCCGCTCTCGTGAAGCAAGTGGAGCCTGCCGCAGCCATCGTCCGCGCGGTGATGGAAGAAGCAGAGCCCATCCTGAAAGGAGCAACAAAATGGGTAAAGTAGCATTCGTATTTGCAGGTCAGGGCGCACAGTACTCCGGTATGGGGGCTGACATCGCAGAAGTTTCCGCAGCTGCCAAGAAGGTTTTTGAAGCCGCAGACGCCCTCCGTCCCGGCACCTCCAAGCAGTGCTTCAGCGGCACCGAAGCCGAACTGAAGGAAACCATCAACACCCAGCCCTGCATGTTCGCTGTGGAAGCAGCAACTGCAGCCGCACTGGAAGAAAAGGGCATCCAGGCAGACGTTGCCGCCGGTTTCTCCCTGGGCGAAGTGGTAGCCCTTACTTATGCAAAGATGCTGGATTTCGAAGCCGGTTTCAATCTGGTCTGCCGCAGAGCGGAACTGATGCAGGAAGCTGCAGAAGCCTCCGATGAAACCGGTATGGTGGCCGTCCTGAAGCTCTCCCCCGAACAGGTGGAAGAACTGTGCAAGGGCATCCCCAACGTCTATCCCGTCAATTACAACCATCCCACTCAGATCGTAGTGGCCGGCGCAGCCGACAAGCTGGCAGACCTGTCTGCCGCTGTCAAGGAAGCAGGCGGTCTGCCCATCACCCTGAAGGTGAAGGCAGCCTTCCACTCTCCCTACATGGCCAGCGCCTCCGAGAAATTCCGGGCAGAAACCGCAAAGTACAACTTTGCTGACCCCGCAATTCCTCTCTATTCCAACAAGACTGCCACCTTCTACGGCGAAAACCGTCAGGAACTTCTGGCAGAACAGATCGCTTCCCCCGTTCGCTGGGAAATGATCGTCAGAGACATGATCGCTCAGGGCGTCGACACCTTTGTAGAGATCGGTCCCGGAAACGTTCTTTGCGGCCTCATCAATGAGACCGATCCCTCTGTGAAGACCTACCCCGTTTCCAACAAAGAAGACTTTGAAAAAGTCTGCAAGGAGCTTGCTGCTTGCTAAAGGGTAAGGTCGCCCTGGTTACGGGCGGCTCCCGGGGCATCGGCGCCGCAGTTGCGGAGAAGCTGGCATCCCTGGGTGCAGAGGTGGCCGTGATCTATTCCGGTAATGAAGAAAAGGCAGAAGCGGTCTGCGAACGCTGTCGGACACTCGGCGTTCGCGCCGCAGCCTATCGCTGCGATGTGGCAGACTTTGAAGCGGTAAAGGGAACCGTTGCAAAGGTCAAGGAAGAGTTCGGCACCATTCACATTTTAGTGAACAATGCGGGCATTACCCGCGACGGACTGGTACTCAGCATGAAAGAAGAGGATTTCGATGGCGTGCTGGATGTAAACCTGAAGGGCGCATTCAACATGATCCGCCATTGCAGCGGCATCTTTCTGCGGAACCGGTTCGGCAGAATCATCAACATCAGTTCCGTGTCCGGGATGATAGGGAATCCCGGACAGGTGAATTACTCCGCTTCCAAAGCGGGGCTCATTGGCATGACCAAATCCGTGGCCAAGGAGCTGGCCCCCAGGGGCATCACCTGCAATGCGGTGGCACCCGGTTTTATCCGGACCGATATGACCGGTGAGCTTTCCGCAGCGGACAACAAGCTGCTTTCCGCCATCCCCTTAGGACGCATGGGGCAGGCGGAGGAAGTTGCCGAGGCTGTGGCCTTTCTGGCAGCTTCCGCCTACATCACCGGTGAGGTGATCCGGGTAGACGGCGGCATCGCAATGTAAAGAAAGAGGAAAAGGCACTATGAATAGTACGATTCGTCGCGTGGTGGTCACCGGTCTCGGTGCCATCACCCCCATCGGACACTCCGTGGACGAAACCTGGAACAATTTCCTGGCAGGTGTCTGCGGCATCGGCCCCATCACCCAGTTCGATACTTCCGAGTATCGGGCGAAGCTGGCGGCCGAAGTAAAGAATTTTAACCCCAGAGATTACATGGATAAATCCGAAATGGTCCGCAGCGACCGCAACGCCCAGCTGGGCCTTGCAGCCGCCTGCCAGGCCATGGAGGACAGCGGTATTGAAGGGACCATCGCACCGGAACGCATGGCCGTTTATTTCGGCAGCGGCATCGGCGGCATCAAGACCTTCAGTGAAGAACACACCAAGCTGGTGGAGAAGGGCCCCAGAAGGGTCTCTCCCTACTTTGTTCCCATGATGATCCCCAACATGGCGGCCGGCACCATCGCCATCCGCTTCAACTGCCAGAATGCAGCTATCCCCGCTGTGACCGCCTGCGCTTCCGGCTCCAATGCCATCGGGGAAGCCCTGCGGGCCATCCGTCACGGCTACGCCGATGCAGCCATCACCGGCGGCGGGGAAGCGGCCATCGACCCCACCGGCGTGGCGGGCTTTGTGAATATGCAGGCCCTGTCCACCGCAGAGGACCCCGATGCGGCGTCTCTGCCCTTTGACAAGCGCAGAGGCGGCTTCGTCATCGGTGAAGGGGCAGCCGCTCTGGTTCTGGAAGAATACGAACACGCAGTGGCAAGAGGCGCCAAGATCTACGGCGAAGTGGTAGGTTACGGCTCCACCTGCGATGCGTACCACATCACCGCACCCCGTCCCGATGCGGACGGCGGCGCACGGGCAATGAAGCAGGCCATGGAAGAAGCGGGCTACATCGCAGAGGACGTGGTTTATATCAATGCTCACGGCACCGGCACTCCTCTGAATGACGCTGCCGAAACCATCGCCATCAAGAAGGCCCTGGGCGAAGAAAAAGCCCGGGAAGCCTATATCAGCTCTACTAAGTCCATGGTGGGTCATATGCTGGGCGCCGCAGGCGCCATCGAAGCGGTGGCCTGCCTGAAAGCTCTGCAGGAAGGCATCATTCCTCCCACCCTTAACCTGAAGGAGCCGGACCCCGCCTGTGATCTGAACTACGTGCCCAATACGCCCGTAAAAGCAGATATCACCCTGGCTCTGTCCAATTCCCTGGGCTTCGGCGGCCACAATGCCTGCCTGGCCTTCCGAAAGGTCGTGCTGTAGCCGTGAACCGGGAAGAAATCAAGAAGATCCTTCCTCATCGGGATCCCATGCTCCTTTTGGATGAGGTGAACCGGGAAGGGGAATTCGCCTGCGGAAAGTACCTAGTGAAAGGGGATGAGTGGTTCCTGAAGGGCCATTTCCCCGATGCACCGGTCACTCCCGGCGTGATCCTCTGCGAGATCATGGCCCAGTCCGCCTGCATCCTGCTGCAGGATGCGCTGCAGGACGGCACTCTGCCCATGTACACCGGCCTGAACAACGTGAAGTTCAAGTCTCCCGTACGCCCCGGCGATCTCTTTGAGACCCGGTGCCGCATCAAGCGGGCCATGCCTCCGTTTTATTTTGCAGAAGGGACCGGCACCGTCGGCGACAGGGTCTGCCTGCAGGCAGAGTTCTCCTTCGCCATCGTGCCGCAAAAATAGTATGAGCGTATATCAGAATTACTGCACCGAGACCCTGAACGCGCAGGGCGGTCTGCAGGAAATTCGGTTCCACTACCCCGAAAACTTCAATTTCGGCTACGATGTGGTGGATCGGATCGCCGCAGCGACCCCCGATAAAAAAGCTCTGGTCTGGTGCAATACCGAAAACGAAGAACGGATTTTTTCCTTCGGAGAGATCCGTGACTGCAGCAATCGGGTCGCCAATGTGTTCAGCAGTGCGGGCATCGGTAAAGGTGACCGGGTAATGGTGGCGCTGAAACGCCATTACGAATACTGGCTCACCGCCGTCGCTCTCCATAAGCTGGGCGCGGTGCTGATCCCCGTGACCCATATGCTGACCGAAGACGATATCTGCTACCGTCTGGCAACGGCCAAAGTGAAAGCCGTGGTCTGTACCGGTATGGACCAGTTTCCGCAGAAGATGCTGAATTCCATCAAAAAGGTAGGTCTTGACTGCCTGCTTTGGACCGTCCAGAAGGACGTTCCCGGCTTCCGCAATCTGACCGCGGAAATGGAAACGGCATCTTCGCAGCTGGAACGCCGGGAAACTCTGGCAACGGACCCGCTGGTGATGTATTTCACCAGCGGTACCACCGGGTACCCCAAGGCTGTGACCCACGACCATTCCTATCCGCTGGCTCATGTAGTGACCGCCAAATACTGGCAGCAGGCGGAAGACGGCGGCCTCCACTTCACCGTGGCGGAGACCGGCTGGGCCAAGGCTTCCTGGGGGAAGCTCTACGGCCAGTGGTTGACGGAAAGCGCCGTTATGGTCTTCGATTTTGACAACTTCGACCCCAAACAATTAATGACTGTCATCAACCGCTACGGTGTCACATCCTTCTGTGCACCGCCCACGGTTTACCGTTATCTGGTGCGGAAGGGCGTGATCCCCATGCCCACGCTGCGCCACGCTTCCACAGCCGGTGAGCTTCTGAACCCGGCGGTGGCAGAGAGATTTATGGAACTGACCGGCCTTCCCCTGATGGAAGGGTACGGCCAGACGGAAACCACTCTGCTGCTGGCCAATTTCAAGGGGGACCGGCCTGTATCCGGCTCCATGGGGAAACCCTCGCCTCTCTACCGCATCGAACTGCAGCGGAGAGACGGAACCCCTGCAGCCGAAGGCGAGATCGGTGAAGTGGTGCTGCTTCCTCCCCGGGACGGCAGCCGCCAGCTTGGCCTGTTCACTTCCTACCTCAACGGCGACGAGTTCTACGAACACGCCTGGAGGGGAGGCGTCTACCACACCGGAGATGCCGCCTGGAAGGATGAGAAGGGCTATTACTGGTTCCATGGACGGTTCGATGACATCATTAAAACCGGCGGCTTCCGCGTGGGGCCGTTCGAAATCGAAAACGTTCTGATGGAGCACCCGGCTGTGCTGGAATGCAGCGTAGTGGGCGTGCCCGACGAACTTCGCGGACAGGCGATCAAAGCCTTTGTCGTACCGGCTCCCGGGTACGAGGCATCCCGCAAACTGGAGAAGGAGATCCGAGACTTCTGCAACAGCAAGCTGGCAGATTACAAGTGGATCCGCCTTCTGGAATTTGTCAGCGAGATGCCTAAGACCATCAGCGGAAAGATCCGCAAGGTGGAGCAGCGACAGTAGCGGTTTGGCTGCCTGATCAAACAGGAAACGGAGAAACAGTTATGGCCGGGCAGCCGAGAAAAAACAGCAAACGCAATTTATTGATCCAGAAAGGCATCGAAGAACTGAACCGCTACGGGATCGCGGGGTTTTCCATCCGACGGGTGGCAGATGACTGCGGTGTATCCTGCGGTGCACCCTATAAGCATTTCGGCAACAAGAACGGCTTCATCACCGCCATCGTGGAGTATGTCAACCAGACCTGGTTCGATGCCCAGAAAGAAATCGTGGCAAACTGCCAGGGGAATACCCGGCAGCAGCTGGTGGAGATCAGCGTCAACTACGTGAAATTTCTGGTGGAGAACCCCCATTTCCGATCCATCCTCATGCTGAAGGATGACAGCCTGGATACGGTATCCCACAACATGCGGGGGCAGCTCAGCTTCACCTCCCGCAGCCTGGTGGAGAAGTATTGCGACGAGGTGGGGATGCCCGCCGACGTGAAGGCGCGGAAACTGTATGTGGTGAGGGCGCTGATCTACGGGGCCGCCCTCATGATGGACAACGGCGAGCTGGAATACAACGAAACAAATCTGGATTACGTCCGGTTCAACATCGACCGGGAATTCGATTTGCTTTAAAATCTGAGCAGAGGAAAAAGCAAAGTCCGTGCGGGGCTTTGCTTTTTTTCAATTTTGTGGTACTCTTTGGATAACGAACCATCGCATTGGGCAGGCTGCAGGACCTGCAGGCCTGTACGCTGCGGAAAGGAACCATGATGGAACAATACCGGGAGATCAAAAAGAAAAAGATCATATTGGACCGGCGGAAGCCCTGGCCCGAACCCGCTTTGGACAATCTGCAGAAGTGGGGATCGATCGAACTGCTCCACTCCTTTTTTGAACTGGAAGGGAAGCGGTTCAGCCGTCTGCAGCTGGAGGCCATGCTGCGGGGCGATGTGCTGCCTGCGGCCAGCCTGGGGGACTATACCTACCTGAACGGGCTTCTGGATGCGGCGGAATACATTGCCGCCCTTACCGCGGAAGGAAAGCTGCCCGGTATGGCAGATCTCTGCCGCCTCTGGTGCATGCTGGAAGGCATTCAGGGAGAAGCCAAGGTGCGGAAGGTCTGGGAAGAAAAGACGTTCCTGCGTCATGAAAACCCTGTGGTACCGGCTCTGGACTATGTGCCTCCTTACTTTCGGGAGATCCCGGCCCAGATGGACCTGTTTTTCGGCTGGCTACGGAAAGAAGCCTTTGAAGGATCCGAACTGACGGCGGCCATTCCGGAAAGTCCCCTTTCCGAGGACAGCCTGCTGGCAGGAAACCCCATTGCCTTGGCGGCGGAAGCCCATCACCGGCTGTTAGAGATCTATCCCTTCCGGGAACACAATGAAACCCTGGCAAGGCTGATGGCGGAAGCCTGTCTTATGGCCGGCGGTCTGCCTCTGATCTCCTGGCCGCTGGATGAACGCACCTACTACGAAAGCGTGCGGGCCTACCTGAAAAAGAGCGAACTTCGCCCCCTGTACCGGGTGCTGGAAACCACGGTGATGCGCTGCATGGATGTAGCCCTGAATCTGACGGAAGAAGAATAGGGGGGAAGGGCCGGCGGCAAAGCGGGAAGCCGGCCCCTTAACTGCGGCCGCTCCGCGGCCGCCTGCGCGGCGGCATCAAAAACTCTGCGCCGCCGCAAAACTCCTATGGTAAATCCGCAAAGATTGTGCTATACTGACTTCGTACGGCGGCGAGGCCGTACTGTATGAATATCAACAGAGGTGAATGTTATGGATAAAATCTACAATTCCATTTCCCTGACCCATTGGGCCGGTACTATTGCAAAGTGCTTCGATATCGAACCTCCCAAGGAAGCCGATACCCCTCTCGAATGGCTGGTAGACGCGCTGAAGGCAGACGTGGGCGGCAAGTTTGACCGCGTTCTGATCTACAATCCCGACGCACAGGCACAGTGGCTGATCCAGAAATACACGGAAGATTACGCTCCCATGATGAAGTACATGAAGTACACCATCCCCATGCAGACCGTAATGCCTTCCTTCACTCCCGTATGCTTCGGCACCATGTATACCGGCGTTCTGCCCGTGGTGCACGGCATCCAGTCCTACTCCAAGCCCATCATCAAGACCGACTGCCTCTTCGACGCTCTGCTGCGCGCCGGCAAGAAGACCTGTTTGGCCGCTGTGGAAGGCTGCAGCATGTCCAAGATCTTCATCGATCGCCCCATTGACTACTGCTTCCGTCCCTATGACGGCGAAGTTGTGGATTCCGCCATCGAACTGATCAAAGAAGACAAGTATGATTTCCTGGCCGTATACAACCAGGAATACGATGACAATATGCACGCCAAGGGCCCCGAACATCCCGATTCCATCCAGGCTTACCGCAACCATGTGGCAAGCTTCGTCCGTCTGGCAGAAGCCGTAAAGGAACACTGGAAGGATCACAATACCCTGATCGTCTGGGCAACCGACCACGGCGTACATCTGGCCAACGAAGGTTACGGCTGGCACGGCACCGATATCGCAAGAGACCTGAACATCTTCCATTTCTTCGGTACCATCCCCGCATCCAACAAGTAAGCCAAAGCCCCTGAATGTCAGGTGTAAACAAATTAATTGTAAAAGAAAAGGACCTCTGATCATCAGAGGTCCTTTTTGTTATTTTATTTGGCGTTGGAATCCTTGCCCGCGCTGCCGGCAGGCAGGGCGGGGTTCACGTACAGGGTGCGGTTATCGGTGAAGATCACCATGCCGGGTTTGGCGCCGTTTGGCTTCTTCACGTGGCGCACGGAGACGTAGTCTACCGGTACGTTTTCGGAACTCTGCCCCTTGCTGTGCCAGGCGGCCACGGCTGCGGCTTCGAAGAGGGCGGTCTCCGTTACGGGGCGGCCTTCGGTGAACAGGATCACATGAGAGCCGGGAATGTCCTTGGTGTGGAACCAGATGTCTTTCTTATCGGCCACTTTGAAGGTGAGATGATCGTTCTCCTTGTTGTTGCGGCCGGCGGAAAGGCGGAATCCGTCGCTGGTGGTGTAGGCGTAGGGTTGGAGCTTGGATTTGGAAGGCTTGAAATGGTCCTTCCGCTTCCGCAGGTAGCCGCCCTCCACCAGCTCTTGACGGAGTTCCTCTATCTCTTCAGGAGTCCCGGCACTTTCCACATAGGCCAGGATCGATTCAAGATATTCGATGTTTTCGTCCGTTTCCAGAAGCTGCTGGGTCTTTTCCTTGATGGCCGTCCGGGCCTTGGCGTATTTCTTGAAATAGCGCTGGGCGTTTTTGGACGGGCTGAACCGGGGATCCAGAGGAATGGAAATGGTGGTGTTGTCATAATAATTCAGCACCTGGGCGCTGGGAGCGCCGGGGGTGACGGTGTGCAGGGAGGCGGTGAGAAGCTCGCCGTAGAGGCGGTACTTGTCGGAATCCTGCGCCTGCAGCAGTTCTTCGGAAAGCTTCTGCTTTTTCAGCTGGTATTTGCTGAGGATGGCTTCGGCGGTGCGCAGAAGATCGGTGGATTTCTGCTTCATGCGGTTGGAAGCGGCCTTATGGGAAAAGTAATATTCGGCGGCTTCGCTGACGGAACCGAAGGTGAGGGCCCTGCAGCGGGAAGCCAGGTATTCCAGGGGGAAGGCATGGAAATCGGCGGGAGTGCCGTCTTCCTTCAGGTAAACCACGGGCTGGAAATTACGGGTGATGAGCTTGTGAGAAAGGTCCTGCAGCAGGGCGAACAGAGCAGCGGGGACAGTTTCAAAGGCGGCGGCATCACTGGCGTTCCGTACCAGCGCTTCCGCGCGGCTTCCCAGCTCTGCGGCAAAGCCTTTGCTGAAGCCCTGCACCCTGGCGGAAAGAAGGGCTTCGGCGGAACCGTAGTCCGGGAAAGCTTCTTCCAGGGCGGCTTCGGTGACGGAGGAAAGGGGAGCCTTGCCCTGACCGGGAGGCAGGGTATAGAGCAGGCCGGGCAGCACCTGGCGGCTGCGGCTCATGTCGGGGGTGACCCGCTTGATGCTGTCCAGGATCTTGCCGGTGGAAAGGTCCACGGCGATGATGTTGCTGTGCTTGCCCATGATTTCCACCACCAGCTTCCGGTTGACGGAGTAGCCCAGCTCATTGATGGTGTCCACGTAAATTTCAAGGATGCGTTCGTTTTCCACCTGGCGGATCTCCGCGATGCGGCCGCTCTGGAAATGCTTGCGCAGCAGCATGCAGAAGGGCATGGGAGACAGGGGGTTGGAATAGCTTTCGTTTGTCAGATGGAGACGGGGGTTATTTCCCGAGGACGAGAAAAACAGGCGGTATTTCTCGCGGCCGCGCTGAATGTGGAACAGAAGCTCGTCTTCTTCCGGCTGATAGATTTTATCGATGCGTCCTCCTGTAAGGCGATCGGCCAGTTCTCCGGCCATGGCTGCCATTACAATTCCGTCAAATGCCATAGTTACACTCCTTGCCTTTTCCCCGCGCTGGGGGTATACTATATAATACCATGACTATGGCGAAAATGGAATCAAAAAGGAGAAAACCATGATCAAAAGCATGACCGGCTTCGGCCGAAGCGAATACAGCGACGGAAAGCGCAATGTGACTGCGGAGATCCGTTCCGTCAACCATCGTTACTGCGACATCACCGTGAAGATGCCCCGCAGATACTCCTTTGCGGAAGAAAAGCTGAAGGCTCTTGTGAAAGCTTCCGCCCAGCGCGGGAAAATGGAACTGTCCATCAACGTGGAAAACCTCACCGAAAGCGACAACGTGGTGCAGCTGAACCTGATGGCTGCCCGTCAGTATTACGATAATCTGAAACTGCTGAAGGACGAATTCGGCCTGAAGGACGAGATCAATCTGCGGATGCTGGCGTCCATGCCCGATGTGATGAAATCCGTCCCCGATGTGGAAGACGAAGAAGAACTTTACAAGGCCCTGGCTGCCGCCGTGCAGGGAGCCGTGGACAAACTGAACGAAATGCGGGCTGTGGAAGGCCGGAAACTGGCCGAAGACATCCTCATGCGCGGGGATCTGATCCGCAGCAAGGTGCAGGAGATCGAGAACCGTGCACCCATGGTGGCGCAGGTCTATACCGAAAAGCTGAGAAGCCGCATCAAGGATCTGCTGGGCGATGCCGCAGCGGGTATCAGCGAAGAACGGATCCTGCTGGAAGCCGCCGTCTTTGCGGATAAGAGCAACATCACCGAAGAACTGGTGCGCCTGGACAGCCACATCCTTCAGCTGAACAGCATCATCTCCCAGAGCAGCCAGCCCGACGGCAAGAAGCTGGATTTCCTGGTGCAGGAAATGAACCGGGAAGCCAACACCATCGGCTCCAAGGCCAACGATCTGGAGATCACCAACGCCGTGCTCTTCCTGAAGAGCGAGATCGAAAAGATCCGCGAACAGGTGCAGAACATCGAATAAAAGGACGAAAACGGGAGAAACTGCGAGATTTCCGCTGTTTCTCCCAACGCATCTCTTGCGAAAAAACGGTTTTTCTGTTATACTTTTTTGTTGCGACACTGGAAGAAAGAGAGGACTTTTGCTTTGAAAAACAGAACAAGATGGCTGCGCCCGGCAGTGCTCTTTCTTTTGGTGTGGATGCTTTCCTGCACCGCTGCGTTCGCCGGCGATGCGGAAGAAGTGACCAAAGAACTGAAGCTGACCCTTTCCACAGAACAGACTGTGAAAGTGCTCACGGACAGCAAATACACCACCAAGCGGATCCTGGAGGGCGGCACCGTCCTCACCATCGAAGCGCCGGAAGAAATCAGCACCCTGTACATGGTCTGGGATCAGATCCCCGGCCGGTGGGCACTGCGGTACGGCGACCGGGTGGAACTCTGCGGGCAGAACGGCTTCCTCCACGAAGCGGTCTTCCTGAAGGAGCCCGCAAAGACCCTGACTGTGATCATTCCCGACGGCGGCAGCGTGCTCTGTGACGTACGGGCTTTCACCGAAGGTGAACTTCCCAAGGACGTGCATGTCTGGCAGCCTCCCTACGAGGACGCGGATATGCTGCTGCTGCCCACCCACGCCGACGATGAGCACCTTTTCTTCGGCGGCACCATGCCCACCTACGCGGGGCAGCTGGGAATGAAAGTGCAGGTGGCTTATCTGACCAATCACTGGGGTCTCCGGGAAGGCTCCTGGCACGAACCCTACCGGGTCCACGAGCTTCTGAACGGTCTTTGGACCGTAGGGGTCAAAGCCTACCCCATCATCAGCGAATTCGACGACTGGTATTCCAAGGAACTGGACCATGCCAAGGGCCTGTACGATAACGCCTATGGCGAGGACGCTCTTCTGGAATTCCAGGTGGAACTGCTGCGCCGCTTCAAACCGGAAGTGGTGATCGGTCACGACGTCAACGGCGAGTACGGCCATGGCGTCCACAAACTGAACACCTATTATCTGCAGAAGGCTCTGGAACTTTCCGACGATCCTGCAGCCTACCCCGAAAGCGCGCAGAAATACGGTCTCTGGGAAGTGCAGAAGTGCTATCTGCACCTCTGGAAAGAAAACCATGTGATCATGGACTGGGATCAGCCGCTCTCCGCCTTTGACGGGAAGACGGCCTTCCAGATGGCGGAAGAAGGGTATTCCAAGCACGTTTCGCAGCAGGAATACTTCTCCGTGAGACGAACCGGCGTACACGACTGCCGGTCCTTCGGGCTCTACTGGACCACCGTAGGCCCCGATACCGAACAAAAAGATTTTATGGAACATGTGGTGTTCTCCGATGCGAAGAAAGAACCGGAGCCGGAACAGGAACCGCAGCAGGATCCCCAGCAGGGAACCGCTGCCGAACCGGAACCGGAGAACGGCTTCCCGGGGGTTGTCACCGCAGCCATTGCAGCCGTTTTGGTCCTTCTGCTGATCCTTGCAGCAGGTAAAGTCCGAGGCGGACGAAAGGGAAAAAGAGGTTAAGAAGCAGCAATGAAGAATGTAATCGTAGTACTTCCCTCCCTGAACCCGGATGAACGGATGCCCGCTACCGTGGACGGCATGCTGGCAGCCGGTTTCGAAGAGATCGTTGTGGTCAACGACGGCAGCGATGAAGCCCACATGGCACCCTTCGAAAAAGTGGCATCCTACCCTCAGGTGACGGTACTGCATCATGAAGTCAATAAAGGAAAGGGAAGAGGGCTGAAGACCGCGTTCGGCTGGATCCTGGAGAACCGACCCGACGCATTGGGCGCGGTTACCGTGGACGGCGACGGCCAGCACCATCCCGACGATGCCATGAATTGCGCCAGGGAGATGGTGCGCCTGAAGGATCACGTGATCATCGGCGCGCGGGATTTCCTGCAGCCCCATGTGCCCCGCAGAAACCGTATGGGCAACCGGATCACCAGCTTTGTGTTCAAACTGCTGGTGGGCATGAACCTGTCCGACACCCAGACCGGCCTCCGGGCCATCCCCAGAGAGCGGATGGTGCAGTTCATGGAAACGGAAGGGGAACGGTTCGAGTACGAAACCAATATGCTGCTGGATATGAAGTCCAAGCACATTCCCTTTACCGAAGTGAAGATCCAGACCATTTACGAAGACAAGGAAAACTATTCTACCCACTTCCATCCCATCCGCGATTCCTGGAAGGTCTATAAGCCCATCCTGAAATTTGCGGCCGGCGGTCTGGGTTCTGCCCTGATCGATATCCTGATCTTCACCGTGATGAACACCTGGGTGTTCGCCTCCATGGAAGACAGCCTGCGGATCCTGGTCTCCACCGTGATCGCAAGACTGGTTTCTTCCTTCGTCAACTACAATTTCAACCGGGGCGCCGTGTTCAAGAGCTCTGATTCCATGAGCGCGACGGTGGTTCGGTATTATATCCTCTGCGCCGTGCAGATGACGGCCTCCTGGCTGCTGACCACCGGCCTTGTAAGCCTGCTGCCCGCCCATCTGGCGGAAAGCCTGCTGCAGAGCGTGTTCAAACTGACGGTAGACCTGTTCCTGGCACTGATCTCCTTCAACGTGCAGAGAGAATGGGTATTCAAAAATAAGAAAGGGGCATAATCGTGAGAGCGGATGCAGTAAAACAGAAGACCGGATTTGGCCGCATCATCGGCAAGGTGCTTCTCTACTTTTTCACTTTTCTGCTGGTCATTCTGATCGGCCTTGTGGGCGCAGTTGCCATGATCGACCTGGGACCCTCCCCCGCAGTACGTGACCTGTTTGTGGTGACCGTGACCCAGACCAGCGCAGGCGGTTTCCTGGCTTCCATGTTCCTGGACGAAGCCACCATTGCGGAAATCATTGAAAAAAACAGCGTTGCCGGAAGCGATGAGATCACCGACGGCGATAACGTTGTCATCGGCGGCGGCGACGAAAACTACGATCTGGATAAGATCGAGGTCTTTGACGTGACCGGCCCCACCTATAAAGGCAAGATGATGGTGGTCAACGACCCCTCCAGAGTGTTCGTGGGTTCCATTCCCGATTACACCGTGGAACGGGGCAACACCGTACAGGAGATCGTGGCCATGTATGACGGCGTAGCCGGCGTCAACGGCGGCGGCTTCGAAGACATCGCCGGACGCGGCAAGGGGGCAACCCCTCTGGGGCTTGTGATTTCCCAGGGAGAATGGCTCAACGGCTATGCCGGCCAGGGCTATTACCACGTTGTGGGCTTCAACCAGGAAGATAAACTGGTGGTCGGCTACATGACCGGTGCCCGCGCCAAGGAACTGGGCCTGCGCGATGCCGTAGCCTTCGGCCCTGCCCTGATCATCAACGGCGAGCCTGTTGAAGTGACCGGCAGCGGCGGCGGCCTGAACCCCCGAACCGCTCTGGGCCAGCGAGCCGACGGCGCAGTGCTGATCCTGGTCATCGACGGCCGTCAGCCCAACTCTCTGGGCGCCAGCTTCCTGGATATCATCGAAATCATGCAGGAATACGGCGCAGTCAACTGCGGCAACCTGGACGGCGGCACTTCCTCCAACATGGTTTACAACAACGAAGTGATCACCAACTGCTGTTCCCTGTACGGTCCCCGCGACCTGCCCACCGCCATCGTCGTCAAATAGGAGGCTCTGAGACCCAATGACTGAAGTAGCATATAACGAAGAGACCCTGCGGACTGCCGAAGGCGGAAGAGCTGCACGGACCAAAAATAAAAAGAACCAGAACAAGAAGAAGTTTTTCAACCGCACCTATTTCATCTACCTGGCTGTGCTGGTGGCTGTGGTGGCCATCGCACTGGTGGTGCTCTGGAACGTGCTGGCAGATTATGAATCCGGTGTTCCCACCAACATCATGACCCGCATCGCGGAAAACATCGAAGCCGGTACTGCCGAAAAGATCTACAAAGAATGGGATACCATCGAGACCGTGGAATGGGAAACGGCGGACGGAAATGCTGCCTATTTGAACAAGAATTTCGCGGGCAAGGAGATCACCTTTGAACCCAAGCGGGGCGAATACCTTTCCAAGGCACCTGTGTACGCTCTGAAGGCGGACGGTGAAGAATTTGCCAAGGTTTCCATGACCCAGGCCAACGAGGAAAGCGAATTCGGCTTCACCCGCTGGGATGTGACCGCTCTTTCCGCAGACCACGAACTGAAGATCCAGGTGCTGGGCGGCATTACCCCCACCGTGGCCGGGCAGCCTCTGAATGAAAAATGGCGCACTGAGACCGGCACCGCTGTGAAGGAACTGGAAAGCATTCCCGACGAACTGTACAGCAATCCCACCTACGATGTGTACACCATCAGTGCTATGCTGCAGATGCCTGAAATTGCCGGTGTGGACAGCGAAGGTAACGGGGCCGTGGTACTTCGGGATGACAAGACCGGTGCGGTCACTTTGGGCCCCGGTTTCGACACCGAACTGGAAGCGGCCATCGCAAAACGCACCGATGAGATCACCGAGCAGTACTCCCTGTGGATGACCGATAACCTACCCTGGAGCGGTTTCAACAAGTATTTGCTGAAGGGTACTCCTAAGTACGAGCAGCTGCGTACACTGGAAGTTAACTGGTATACGCTCCATGACAGCCTGCACACGGAAAACAAGAAGACCTATGAGTTCTTCCAGTACAGCGACGACTGTCTGCGCATCAACGTGTACTACGAACTTTGCGTGTACCGCGGCAGCCAGGAAACTCGTTACAAGACGGACCTGACCCTGTACTATGTACTGGATAAGGGCGTCTGGAAAGTGGCGGATCTGATCACCAACTAAAAAGAAAAACAGCCCCTGCCTGCAGGGGCTGCTTTGTTTTTTGCAAAAGTTTGTGCAGCGTGTTAAGCGGCGAAGAAGCCGGAACTATTCGCGTTCTTCCATGGGAGTGTAACCGCGGGGCTCCTGAATGTTCAGGTAAGCGGGGCGGATGATCTTGCCGGAAACCAGTTCTTCGATACGGTGAGCACACCAGCCGGAGATTCGGGATGCGGCGAAGAGGGGGGCCGCCATGTCTTCGGGAATGTTCAGGGCGTTGTAGACGAAGCCGGAGTACAGGTCCACGTTGGCGCAGACGGGCTTGTTCAGCCCCTTGTATTCGCAGAAGAGCTGGGGGCCGCGGCGCTCGATGAAATCGTAAAGGGCGAAATCGTCCAGGAGGCCCTTTTCTTCGGCAAGGGTGCGTGCCATCTTCTTCAGAACGGTGGCACGGGGGTCGGACAGGGTGTAGACCGCGTGGCCCAGGCCGTAGATCAGGCCCTGGCGGTCAAAGGCTTCCTTGTGCAGCAGCTTCTTCAGGTATTCTTCTACCTCGTCGAAGTTGGTGATGTCGCTGACGTTCTTCTTCAGGTCGGCGATCATGCCCAGAACTTCCACGTTGGCACCGCCGTGCTTGGGCCCCTTCAGGGAGCAGACGGCGGAAGCGATGGCGGAGTAGGTATCGGTACCGGTGGAAGAAACCACGTGGGTGGTGAAGGCGGAGTTGTTGCCGCCGCCGTGATCGGCATGGAGGATCATGGAGAGATCCAGCATTTTGGCTTCCAACTCGGTGTACTTGCCATCGGGACGGATCATGCGCAGAATGTTTTCCGCACTGCTGAGCTTGGGGTCGGGGTTGTGCAGGTACATGCTCTCGTTGAAGTAGTAGGAGTGCTTGGCCTGGTAGGCGTAGGCGATGAGAGCAGGGAAGGAAGCAATCAGAATGATGGACTGGTGCAGTACATTCTCGATGGAAATATCGTCGGCTTTGGCATCGTAGGAATAGAGGGCCAGAACGCTGCGGGCCAGCTTGTTCATGATGTTGGAGCTGGGAACGGACAGGATCATATCGTGGGTAAAGCCCTGGGGCAGGTTCCGGTGAGCGCCCAGCATGGCCTTGTAGATGGCCAGCTCCTTCTGGTTGGGAAGGTGGCCGAAGAGCAGCAGGTAGCTGGTTTCTTCGTAGCCGAAACGGTCGCCCTTTTCGATGTTGGCAACGATATCTTCCACATCGATGCCGCGATAGTAGAGCTTACCGGGCTTGGGGCACTTTTCGTTCTTATCGTTGACGTAGTACCCTTCGGCATCACCGATCTGGGTCAGGCCGACTACGACACCGGTGCCGTTGGCGTTGCGCAGGCCGCGCTTTACATTGTATTTGGGATAGAGAGCGGGGTCGATCTGGCATTTGGTTTTCAGATGATCGGCCATCTCTCTGACAAAGCTGTCTTCGGTTGCGTTGTTTTCTTCATCCAGGGGGAGCTGGGTGATCTCGTATTTTTCGAAGTTCATAAGAATTCCCCTCCTTCTTTTTCTTTCTTCGGATTTCTCTACAATACTACATTTTATACAAGAATACAAGTTTTTTTAGGCGGCTTCAGGGGAGTATACTTTTTGGAAACTGTATACAGGGCAGGGCTCTTTGTGGTACAATTTAAAAGAATAAGGAGGATGCAAAGTATGCGCGCCATTCCCGTTTTGGAACAGGAACAGGGGATCCGGGCCTTCTTCTCCACGAAGAAGGGGGCATCGCCGGAAAGCCCTTTTTATAACAAGAAAACACTGCAGGAACTGGGTCTTGAGGACCCTGTTCTGGTGTGGCTGCAGCAGGTCCACGGCAGCCGGATCGCACAGGTGACGAAGGAACAGGCGGCCGCGAGCCGGAACTCTGCGGCCGCTCCCGTCGATTACTGGGGCACCATCCCCGGTTCTCCCCGGGAAGGGGTGCCCGCCGTCACGTTCCCGGAAACGGACGGCGTGATGACCGATATGCCGGGGGTGCTTCTCACCACCGTTCACGCAGACTGCATCCCCGTCTGGTTCTATGACCCCGTGCACCGGGCGGTCGCCGTCTCTCATGCGGGCTGGAAGGGCACGCTGGCAGGTATTGCGGCGAAGACGGTAAAGGCCATGGAAGAAGCCTACGGAACCCGGCCGGAAGACCTGAAAACCGCCATCGGCCCCGGAATCTCGCTCTGCTGCTTCCAGGTGGGCATGGAGGTCTACGAACAGTTTGCCGCTGCCTGGCCCTATGCGGAGGAATACCGGGCAGAAGATCCGGAAGAAGGGAAATGCCGTCTGGACCTGAAGGGGCTGAACAAGCGCCAGCTTGCAGACCTTGGGGTAAAGAGCATCGAGGTCAGCCCCCACTGCACCTTCTGCGAACCGGAACTGTTTTGCTCGTACCGCAGGGAGGGCGGCATGAAAATGCGCCAGGGTGCCGGCATCCTTTTGCTGAAATAAAGAATTTACAAATTTTAGTAAAAACCCGTTGACAAACAACGGGTTTTCCTTTATTATGAAATGGAAGAAAATGGAAGTTGAGAAAAGGCCCAGCGGAGTTTGTGCCATGGCCGGTGTGCCTTTTCGCGGCTTCCGTCGAAAGGGGTATTTGAATATGACAAACAAAAGGGAACTGGAAGGCAAGGCGCTGCCCTTCTGCGAAGAAGCGGAAGAACTGAGCTATGAGGAATTTCTGTGGGAATCCGGCGACGATCTCCATGAAGACGGCCCGGAATACCAGAGCGTGACGGAAGACCCGGCGGAGCCGGCAGCGGCAGAACTTGCGGCGCCCGGCAGCCAAGGGATCGCCCGGGTGCCGGACGCCATGGTAAAAGCGCCCGCCCAGACAAAATCGGCGGGCGCGCCGGCAGCATCTCCCGACCGCATCACCTGCACGCTGAAGGAACATTACGGCGTGCTTTCCCACGATGCCAACGGCTGGTGCAAAGAACTGAATCTGGTCTCCTGGAACGGCGGTATGGATAAATTCGATATCCGCAGCTGGGATCATCTGCACCAGAAAAAGACAAGGGGGATCACTCTGCGTACCGAAGAAGTGGAAAATCTCTACCGCATCCTGGATGGCCTTTACGGTGCAGAGCACGATGCGGCCGGTTCTATGAGCTAAGCGTGGTCTTTTAGCAACCCAAAATAAAAAACACCCTGCATGGCAGGGTGCTTTTTTCATGTTTTGGAGTTCAAACGATCACTCGCCGTCGGCGGGGATGGTTTCCTTCTCCTTGGGGAGGACCAGGAACCGCTTCCACTTGCCGCTGAGGAAGTAGGGCAGCACGATGGCCAGGCCGCCGACCCAGCTGATGGGGTAGCAGAAGAACAGGTCTTCCGGACGGAAGAAGTAGCTGAGAGCATAAGCGGCGGGAAGACGGATGGCCCAGAACAGCACCAGATTGGCGATGAAGGGGATCTTTACGTCACCCACCCCGTTGAGGAAGCAGGTCAGCACGTAGAAGAAGGCGTAGATCACGTAGAGGGGTTCAAACCGGTACATGGCAGCGGTACCGGCTGCGATCACCGCCGGGTTGTTATCGAACAGGGAGAACAGCCAGGGGGCGGGAAGCACCAGGGCCAGGGAGGTGACCACCGTGGTCAGAAGAGCCAGAAGCATGCCTTTTTTGAGACCCTCCATGAGGCGGTCGTTCTTGCCGGCGCCCACGTTCTGGCCGGCGAAGGTGGTGACGGCGGAGGCGAAGCTGCTGAGCCCCAGCCAGGTGATGGAATCCAGCTTGGAGCAGACGTTGTAGCCGGCGGCGAAAGCGGTGCCGTGGCTGTTGACCAGAGAGGACAGCATGGTGTGGCCCAGGGCGAAGAGGCCGGAGTTGAAGGCCAGAGGCAGACCGATCTTCATCATGCGGCCGAACACATCTTTATGGAAGGCCAGAGGCCAGATGCGGATCTTGTACTGCGGGTATTTTTTATTGATGAACAGGATGCTGAAGATCCAGGAACACCACTGGGCGATGATGGTGGCAAGGCCCGCGCCGAGGCAGGACCAGCCGAACCAGCCGATGAACAGAAGGTCCAGCACGATGTTGATGCCGCAGGCGATGATCAAGAAGATCAGGGGGGAGATGCTGTCCCCCATGCCCCGCAGGATGCCGGCGTTCAGGTTATAACCCAGGGTACCGGCGATGCCCAGGAAGAGCACGACCAGATAGGCGTAGGCTTCCGCGAAGCTGTCATCGGGGGTGTTCATGCCCCGCAGGATGGGAGCGGTCAGAAAATATCCGCCCACCATCAGGATGGGGGAAGCGGCCAGGATCAGTGTATTGGCGGTGTCGATCACCTTTTTTACGGACCGTTCGTCGGCAGCACCGAAGAACTGGGAGACCAGTACCGTGACACCGGTACCCAGGCCCAGGAAGAAATTGACGACGATGTTCTGGGGATAGTGGCCGATACCGACGGCCGCCAGAGCCGCGGAACCCTCGAAGTTGCCGATGACCAGACTGTCCACCACATTATATAAAAGCTGAAACAGGCTGCCGATCAGAAGAGGGATGGCGAAGGAAACGATGAGTTTGAAAATATTGCCCTCGGTCATATTGAGGGTCTTTGGTTTCAGTGATAAACGCATGGGTAAAAACGCTCCTTTTCGGCGGAGAAAAACGGCCTTCCGCCTCAGCATAAGCATAGCAGTTTTCAGAACATTTTGCAATGAGACAAAGGAAGAAAAAGGTGTAGAAAAAGGACGGTTTCAGCCTTGATTTTTCAAAGTATAAGTAGTACAATTAAGCCAAATTGTGCTTATGCTGTACAGAAAGGATAAATACAAAATCATGGCTCAGAAAAAAATCATGAAAACCATGGATGGTAACCAGGCAGCTGCCTATGTTTCCTATGCCTTTACTGACGTTGCAGCCATTTTCCCCATCACTCCTTCCTCCCCTATGGCGGAACACGTTGATGAATGGGCTGCTCATGGCCAGAAGAACCTCTTCGGTCAGGAAGTCAAAGTCGTAGAAATGCAGTCCGAAGCCGGTGCAGCCGGTGCCGTACACGGCTCCCTGGCAGCCGGTGCCCTGACTACCACCTACACCGCATCTCAGGGTCTGCTCCTGATGATCCCCAATATGTATAAGATCGCCGGCGAACTGCTGCCCGGCGTTTTCCACGTAACCGCCAGAACCCTGGCCGCTCATGCACTGTGCATCTTCGGCGACCACTCTGACGTAATGTCTGCTCGCCAGACCGGCTTTGCAATGCTGGCATCCAGCTCCGTACAGGAAGTTATGGACCTGGGCGGCATCGCTCACCTGGCCACCATCAAGAGCAGAGTTCCCTTCCTGCACTTCTTCGACGGTTTCAGAACCTCCCACGAAGTACAGAAGATCGAAGTCATCGACTACGCTGATTTCGACAAGCTGCTGGACCGCGAAGCCGTTAAGGAATTCCGCGACAGAGCTCTGAACCCCGAACATCCCGTGATCCGCGGTACCGCTCAGAACCCCGACATCTTCTTCCAGGCTCGTGAAGCTGCACAGCCCTACTATGATGCAGTTCCCGCTATCGTAGCAGACTATATGGAAAAGATCAGCGAAATCACCGGCCGCAGCTATCATCTGTTCGACTACGTCGGCGCAGAAGATGCTGAAGAAGTGATCGTCGCAATGGGTTCCGTCTGCGAAACCATCGAAGAAACCCTGCCTTACCTGCTGGAACAGGGCCGCAAGGTCGGTCTGATCAAGGTCCGCCTGTATCGTCCCTTCGCTCCCGAATACCTGAAGGCAGTTATGCCCAAGACCGTCAAGAAGATCGCTGTTCTGGACCGTACCAAGGAACCCGGCGCACTGGGCGATCCTCTGTATATGGACGTAAGAACCATGTACTACGGCGAAGAAAATGCTCCCGCAATCTACGGCGGCCGCTATGGTCTGGGCTCCAAGGACACCACTCCCGGCCAGATCGTTGCAGTTTATGACAACCTGGCAGCTGCAGAACCCAAGAACAACTTCACCATCGGTATCGAAGATGACGTAAATCACACCTCTCTGCCCACCGTTCCCGGCATCAGCACCGAACCCAAGAGCACCATCCGCTGCAAGTTCTGGGGTCTGGGCTCCGACGGTACTGTAGGTGCAAACAAGAGCGCCATCAAGATCATCGGCGACAAGACCGACATGTACGCACAGGGCTACTTCTCCTACGACTCCAAGAAGTCCGGCGGTATCACCGTATCCCACCTGCGTTTCGGTAAGGAAAAGATCCAGTCCACCTATCTGATCAACGAAGCTGACTTCGTGGCTTGCCACAATGCTGCTTATGTGCATCAGTACGATCTGCTGAAGGGCCTGAAGAAGGGCGGCACTTTCGTGCTGAACTGCGGCTGGGATGCAGAAGGTCTGGAAAAGAACCTGCCCGCTTCCATGAAGCGTTATCTGGCTGAAAACGAAATCAACTTCTACACCATCGATGCTACCGCTGTTGCTAACGAAATCGGTCTGGGCAGCCGCATCAACATGATCATGCAGTCCGCATTCTTCAAGCTGGCTGACGTCATTCCCGTAGAAGATGCTGTTAAGTACCTGAAGGAAGCTGTAGAAAAGTCCTACGGCAAGAAGGGCCGCGCTATCGTAGAAATGAACTACGCAGCCATCGACCGCGGCACCGACGCTCTGGTAAAGGTAGCAGTACCCGCATCCTGGAAGGATGCTGTTGACGCTGAAGGCGAAAAGAAGGAACTGCCCGAATTCATCGAAGGCATCCTGGTTCCCATGAACCGTCAGGAAGGCGACGATCTGCCCGTATCCGCATTCGTTGGCAGAGAAGACGGTACCTTCCCCTCCGGCACCGCAGCATATGAAAAGCGCGGCGTAGCTGTTGCAGTTCCCGAATGGGATCCCACCAAGTGCATCCAGTGCAACCAGTGCTCCTTCGTATGCCCCCACTCCGCAATCAGACCCGTTCTGCTCACCGAAGAAGAACTGGCTAAGGCACCCGCAAACTTCAAGACCGTTGCTGCAAAGGGCAAGGGTCTGGAAGGTCTGGCATACCGTATGCAGGTCGATCCTCTGGACTGCCTGGGCTGCGGCAACTGCGCAGACATCTGCCCCGCAAAGGAAAAGGCTCTGGTCATGAAGCCCCTGGCCACTCAGATGGCAGAAGCCGAAAACTGGGAATTCGGTGTATCCGTTCCCGTTAAGGACAACCTGATGAGCAAGACCACCGTCAAGGGCAGCCAGTTCGCTAAGCCCTACTTCGAATTCTCCGGCGCTTGCTCCGGCTGCGGCGAAACTCCTTATATCAAGGTCATCACCCAGCTGTTCGGCGACAGAATGATGATTGCCAACGCCACCGGTTGCTCCTCCATCTGGGGCGGTTCCGCACCCTCCATGCCTTACACCAAGGACGAAAACGGCAGAGGTCCCTCCTGGGCTAACTCCCTGTTCGAAGACAACGCCGAATTCGGTCTGGGCATGGTCGTCGGCGTAAAGCAGATCCGCACCAAGCTGACCGAAGACGTAAAGGCTCTCCGCGCACTGCTGGCTGAAAACGGCTGCGGCGAAGGCTGCCCCGTTCCCGATGCCATCGCAAACTGGCTGGCCAACAAGGAAAAGGGCGAAGAATCCAAGGCTGCATCCGCTGCTCTGGTAGAAGCTCTGGAAAATGCTGTAGCAAACAACGCTCCCGCACTGCAGACCGCAGAAGGCGCTGCTCTGGTCAAGGAAATCCTGGATCGCAAGGACTTCCTGGTCAAGAAGTCCATCTGGGCTCTGGGCGGCGACGGCTGGTCCTACGACATCGGTTACGGCGGTCTGGATCACGTTCTGGCTTCCGGCGAAAACATCAACGTTCTGGTATTCGACACCGAAGTTTACTCCAACACCGGCGGTCAGTCCTCTAAGGCAACTCCCGCTGCTGCTGTTGCTAAATTCGCAGCTTCCGGTAAGAAGATCAAGAAGAAGGATCTGGGCATGATGGCCATGTCCTACGGCTACGTATACGTAGCGCAGGTAGGTATGGGCGCAGATAAGAACCAGTTCCTGAAGGCTGTTGCAGAAGCAGAAGCTTACGATGGTCCCTCCCTGATCATCTGCTACGCACCCTGCATCAACCACGGCCTCAAGTGCGGCATGGGCAAGACCCAGGAAAACACCAAGCTGGCCGTTGAATCCGGTTACTGGCACCTGTATCGTTACAACCCCCTGCTGAAGGAAGACGGCAAGAACCCCTTCACTCTGGACTCCAAGGAACCCACCGGCTCCTTCAGAGACTTCATCATGGGTCAGGTTCGTTACACTTCTCTGGCCGGTCAGTTCCCCGAAACCGCAGAGGAACTGTTCCAGCAGGCTGAAGAAAACGCCAAGGAACGTTACGAAGGCTACAAGGCACTGGCTTCCAAATAAGCTGAACCGAATCACCTTATAAAGCGTATAAAAGGCGCCGCTCTTGCAAAAGGGCGGCGCCTTTAAATTGCGGCAATTACACGCGCAATTGTATACAAATATTCTTGGGAATTCAGGTTGACAATCTGTGGGGGGTGGGGTAGAATGAAGCCGTGGATGTGACACACGTCAATGGAGTAAGTATGCCCATTTGGGGCATAACGTGTGTACCAATAAGAGGAGGAGTATTATTATGAATGCTTACATCGAAAGAGTTCTGGCCGAAACCAAAGCAAAGAATGCAAACGAGCCCGAATTCCTGCAGACCGTCGAAGAAGTTCTGACTTCTGTAGAACCCCTGATCAACGCTCATCCTGAATACGAAAAAGCAGCTATTCTGGAAAGAATGATCGAACCCGAAAGAACCATCGAATTCCGTGTAACCTGGATGGACGATGCCGGCGAATGGCACGTAAACCGCGGTTACCGTGTACAGTACAACGCAGCACTGGGCCCCTTCAAGGGCGGTCTGCGCTTCCACCCCTCTGTAAACCTGTCCATCATGAAGTTCCTGGGCTTCGAACAGGTTTATAAGGATGCTCTGACCTGCCTGCCCATCGGCGGTGCAAAGGGCGGTTCCGACTTCGACCCCAACGGCAAGAGCGATGCTGAAGTTATGCGCTTCTGCCAGGCCTTCATGACCGAACTGTATCGTCACATCGGTCAGGACATCGACTGCCCCGCCGGCGACGTTGGTGTAGGCGGCCGTGAAGTTGGCTACCTGTATGGTCAGTATCGTCGCCTGATGGGCAACGCCGAAATGGGCGCTATGTCCGGTAAGGCAGTTTCCACCGGCGGTTCCATCCTGAGACCCGAAGCAACCGGTTTCGGTGCTGTTTACTACCTGGTAGAAGTTCTGAAGCACGACGGCGAAGACATCAAGGGCAAGACCATCGGTATCTCCGGTTACGGCAACGTAGGCTGGGGCATCATGAAGAAGGCAGCTGACCTGGGCGCTAAGGTAACCTACCTGGCAGGTCCCGACGGCTACATTCACGACCCCGAAGGCATCACCACCGAAGAAAAGCTGAACTTCATCCTGGAAATGAGAGCAAAGGACTCCATGCACTGCAAGCCCTATGCTGACAAGTTCGGCTGCGAATTCGTTCCCGGCACCAAGTTCTGGGGCGCAAAGGATGTAGACATCTACATGCCCGCTGCTACTCAGAATGACGTTAACCTGGAATGGGCAAAGAAGATTGCAGAATCCGGCGTAAAGTACTACATCGAAGTTGCAAACATGCCCACCACCAACGACGCTCTGGAATTCCTGAAGGAACAGAAGCACATCACCGTTGCTCCCTCCAAGGCAGTTAACGCTTGCGGTGTTTCCGTATCCGCTCTGGAAATGTCCCAGAACGCTGAAAGACTGTACTGGTCCGCAGAAGAAGTTGACGAAAAGATGCACTCCATCATGACCAACATCTACAACGCTTCCGTTGCTGCAGCAGAACGCTACGGCCTGGGTTACGACCTGGTTGCCGGTGCTAACATCGCTGGCTTCGAAAAGGTTGCAGAAGCTATGATGGCTCAGGGTATCTTCTAAGCTACCGCTTCCAAAACGTACATCAAAAAGACCGATCCTCCGGGATCGGTCTTTTTTCTTTCTTTATACGCAATCTTATGATATGCTTTTCTTAGAAGAACATCAGCAGGAAGGAGGAGAAGCAGGATGCCAAGAAAAAGAACATTAATCATAATCTATATTGCGGAATGGATCTGCTTGCTTTGGACCCTGTTTCATCCAACAGTAGTGAGTGTGCGCTTTTGGCTGATATTGAACGGATTGATTCTTCGTGCGCTTGTTTGGAGGATGCCTCAATATGAAGATGTTCGCAAAGAAGCAAATCAGGCAGAATCGGAGGGCTGGGATAATGACTTATCCCGAGACATTCAGAAGCGGAAGCGGCATGAGGATCAGAGGTGGGCCTCCTATTGGACGCTGGGGGCCATACTGCTGCTACTGGCTATTTTTCTCCCGGTAAACGGCAGCATGAATTACGATGAGCATATGCCGGAATCCCTGCGGATGGAACTGGTGCGGCTTCACGGGGCAGAGGGGATCCCCTCAGAACCCGTTGAAACTGTCGTGATCGAAGGTAGTACGATCGTTGTCTACGAGCAATATACCTATACGGCAGAACGCTATGAGAAAGAGGGCTTACGTGGGATGGTGCCCCGGTTCGATGAAGACGGAGCCTGGAGCTGCCGGGTGGAAGTGAGACGCTATGCAGAACCGATCTACACAGGACGTCAATTCGCCAGCGATACCGCGGTGTTCTATTACGACGCAGAAGTCAGCGATTCGGAGACAAAAGCCGTAATCAATATTTCTTCGAAAACGATGGACCAATCGGAAGGCGCTCTGATGTCTGTGGAAAAACTCGCGCATCTTGCTTTTTTGGAATTTCAGTCTTACAGAGGACGCTAAAAAGAAAAAGACCGATCCTTCGGGATCGGTCTTTTTAGTGTTTTGGTAATGGTTATCGAGCAGTCGAGGCTTAGGCTTCGTCGCCACGAACCAGTTCGATGATGCTCAGGGTGAGCAGAGCGGCGGAAACGCCCAGAGAAACGGCACTGACGATGAGACGGGTAACTTTCATTTTTGTGTCCTCCTTATAATTGTGGGATATCATTGATGGTAAGCTTGAACTGCAGGCCGAGGAAATCGGCAGCCTTGCGGCAGAGCAGCATGCGTTCCAAAAAGATCTCGAAGTATTCCATCACGGAACCGCAGCCCGTGTCGATGGTGAGCTGCAGGGTCAGGGTCTTGTGGTCTTCGCTGAGCACCAGGCCGGAGCCGGTGACGGAGTAGTTGACCCGGTCGTGGATATCGAATTCTTCTGCTTTGCAGCGGACCCGGCTTCTGCGCACGTCGGATTTATCCGCCAGGATGAGGGCGGCAGCCATGGGGCTGACGGGAACGCCGGTGCCTTCGTCGTGGTTGCCGATGGCGGTGACGATGGGAGCGATCTCTTCCGGGGCCATGCCAAGGCCGTGCAGCAGCTGGAAGGCCATGACGGCACCACTCTGGCTGTGGTCGGCCCGGTTCACCAGGTTACCGATGTCATGCAGGTAGCCGGCCATGCGGGCAAGCTCCGCAGTGCGGGAGGGGTAGCCCAGGTTTTCCAGAAGATCGCCGGCGACTTCGGCGCAGCGGGTCACATGGGCGAAGCTGTGTTCGGTGTAGCCCAGCGCGCCCAGAGCGGCATCGGCCTGGGTGATATAGGTGCGGATGGCCGCATCTTTTTTAATGGTTTCAAACGTAAGCATGGACTTCTCCTTGCAGGGATTTCTAAGTACAGTATATTGTTTTTTTGCTTCTCTTGCAAGGAAATTGGCGCGGAAAGGCGGTGAAAGGGGGGATTTTTTAGGAAGAACCTACGGATTCTTTAGAAATTCTTCAAAAACATCGGCTATAATAATTGCATCGAAAAGAGGAGGCTGACGTATGGACACGAAAAAAACGATTTCCTTACTTTTGAGTTTTGTATTGGTTTTCCTTCTGGGGGGCTGCAGCCCTGCAGAGGAGCCGTTTGCGCTTCCGGAGGGCACGGTGGAGATCCTGCTTTCCGACGAGAAGATCACGGTGGATGGCCAGGCTGCATCCGCAGACCCTGCACAGGCGGTGTACCTGGGGCAGGACATCGTTTACTATGAGGACGGTCAGGATTTTACCTACGGTGAGGGCACGGAGGCCGATGCCCACAGCGAAGAAGAAGCAAAGGAACACACCGTGGTGCACATCACCAAGCCCGGTACCTATGCGGTCAGCGGCACTCTCAGCGCCGGGCAGATCGCTGTAGACCTGGGAGAAGATGCGGAGGAGGATCCGGAGGCCGTGGTGACGCTGATCCTGAACGGGGCGGACATCACCTGCACAGTGGCTCCTGCCATCATTTTCTATAACGTTTACGAGTGCAGCTCTGCGGACGAAGAAACTGCGGTGATGGATGTGGATACTTCCGCCGCCGGGGCCAATCTGGTCATCGCCGACGGCACGGAAAATACCATGAACGGTTCCTACGTGGCCCGCATTTACAAATCCGTTACCCTCAACGATGCGGGGACGGAAGTGGTGGACAGCAAGAAGCTGCACAAGTACGATGCGGCGGTCTATTCCAAAATGTCCATGAACGTTTCCGGAAAAGGTGTTCTGAACATCAATGCGGAGAACGAAGGACTGGACTCCGAACTGCACCTGACCATCAACGATGGGATCATCCGTATCGTTTCCGGGAATGACGGCATCAATACCAACGAAGACTATGTTTCCGTCACCACCATCAACGGCGGCGAAGTGCACATTCGGGTCAGCGGTACCACCGGCGAAGGGGACGGCATCGATTCCAACGGCTGGCTGGTGATCAACGGCGGCATCGTGACCAGCCAGGCCTGCAGCACCAGCGGCGATGCGGGCATCGATGCGGATAACGGTGTATACATCAATGGCGGCACCGTCATCGCCAGCGGCAATATGTACGACCGGGTAGAGGGCACTCAGAACTACGCAGTGTTCTCCTTTGCCCAGGCTCGGAAGGGCGGCGAAGCCTACACCCTGAAGAATGAAAAGGGCAAGGTGGTGGCAGAGATCGCTCCTGAGAATGCTTTCAGTTACTTCCTGTTCTCTTCGGAGGAACTGGAAACCGGAAACTATACCCTGCATCGGGGCGCGGTGCAGCTGCAGGGCACCGGCAGCATGGGCATGGGCATGGGCGGTGGCTTCGGAGGCCAGCGTCCCGACGGCACACGTCCCGAACTTCCCGACGGATTTGTACCGGACGGCGGCCAGATGGGTGAGAGACCGGATGGTCAGATGGGTGAGAGACCGGACGGCCAGACGGGTGAGGGGATGACGCCTCCGGATGGTCCGATGGGACAGAGACCGGAAGGCGGCAGGGGCCCCGGCGGCCAGATGGGTGGTTTCGGCGGCCAGCCCGGTGAAAGCAGTACCATCTTCGCAGTGAAAGAAGGAGCCAACTTCTTCACCGGCATCACGGAGGTCAGCGGTAATTGACAGAGCATCCCCTTTTTCCTATAATGCAAGAAAGGGGAAAGGAGAATGCTTATGAAAAAGTGGATGCGGAGCATGGCGCTGCTGCTGGTTCTGGTCCTGACGCTGAGCCTTGCAGGCTGCGGCATGGGACCGGATGGACCGCAGGGCGGCTATGAAGGCCCGCAAACGGGGCAAAACGGCGACCAGGGCGAGGAAATCCCTCAAAAGGGGAACTATTACTACGACCTGGAAAACGTGGTTCTTTACCTGGATTTTTACGGTGAACTTCCACCCAATTATATTACGAAAAGCGAGGCCCGGAAGCTGGGCTGGGAGGGCGACTCTGTGGAGCCCTTCAAGGAAGGGGCAGCCATTGGCGGCGATACCTTCGGCAACCGGGAAGGGCTGCTGCCCAAGGCAAAAGGGCGAACCTATACGGAGTGCGATCTGAGCACCCTGGGGAAGGAAAAACGAGGCGCGGAGCGTCTGGTGTTTTCGAACGATGGTCTGTATTTCCACACAAGAGACCATTATGAAAGCTTTACTCAGGTGTATGTGGAAGAAGGGAAGGTGGTCAAATGAGACCTGTTTATACTGTGGACTGCAGCAAAATGCAGGACCGGGCCTCTGCCCACGACGAACTGGCCCGGGCACTGCAGCTGCCCGAATACTACGGACGCAATCTGGATGCCCTCTATGACTGCCTCATGGACCTTCCGGAGTGTACCGTGGTGCTGGAACATATCGGGGCACTGGAAGAACTGGGCCCCTACGGGGAGCACGTTCTGGATGTGTTTCAGGATGCAGCCCGGGAACGGGAAGACCTGATTTTAGAGAAAGAAGAATAGGAGAGGGCGGCCGCAGATTTGAAGTTCGCGGCCGCCCTTTTTCATGCAAATTATCTGCAGCCGCAATGCTTCATGCAAAAAGAACCGCCGGCCGGCGGTTCTTTTCTATTTCTGAAAAACTGCTTGACATGTGTAGACTACAAGTGTAGGATAAAAACAAGAAAGACTACAAGTGTAGTACGCTGCCGCGCAGGCGGACAGCTTCGCACAAATCAGTGTTCAATACGAAAGGGGTACTGACATATGAAATTATCCGATGCCGAATGGGCCGTTCTGGAGATCCTCTGGTCCGGCGATCGCTTCACTTTAAAGGAACTGACCGATGCCTTGCTGCCTGTAAAGGGCTGGAACAAGAACACGGTCCACACCTATCTGACCCGCATGGAGGCCAAGGGCCTTGTGGCCATCGAAAAGGGTGCTGCCAAGCCCTACAGTGCTGCTGTCCGCCGGGAAGACTGTGCCCGGAAGGAACGGGCGGAGCTTTTGAACAAGGTCTACGGCGGCGCCGCGGGAGATCTGATCGCCGCCTTCCTGAAGGAATCCCACATTTCTGCCGAAGAAGCGGCCCGCCTGCGGAAGCTTCTGGATGAAATGGAGGTGTAGCCTGTGACCAATATCTGGGAAGTTCTGCTGCAGGGCCTTTCCGTCACCATGGCTGCGGCCATGCTGCTTCTGGTGAAAAACCTTCTGGCAGATAAACTATCGCCCCGCTGGCAGTACGGGATCTGGGCCGTTCTGGCTCTGCGGATCCTGGTGCCTGCCGGTGTGTCCAGAAGCGTGATTCTGCCGTTCCCTCTGTGGGTAGAGACCTGGAAAGCCGCTGCGGAACAGAGCATCGAAGGGGCTGCGGCTGCCGGGAAGGGGCTGGCATCCGTTTATTCCTCTGTTTACGATCCCATCGGGCCGAGCCACGTTCTGCCCTGGTTCACCGGGAAACCTGCCAGCCTTACGGACTGGCTGCTGGTACTTTACGCTGCCGGCATCCTGCTGTTTCTGCTATGGCATTTTGCCGGTTACATCCGGCTGCGCCTGCTGCTTCGCAAGGGCAGTGTGGTGGATGAAGCGGCTGCCAAAGTCATTCTGGATACCTGTGAAAAATACGATCTGGAACCTTGCCAAACCGTGTTCGTACCCGGCCTTCCTTCCGCCTTTGTCTGCGGTGTGGTCCGGCCTGTGCTGGCACTTCCCGCCGGTGAGATCCCGGACGAAAAAGTGCTGCTGCACGAACTGCTGCACCTGAAGCACAGGGATGTTCTGCAGAACCTTTGCTGGACCCTTCTGCGGGCCCTGCACTGGTGGAACCCGCTGCTGCATCTGGTGTTCGACCGCATTGGCAACGATATGGAATCCCTCTGCGACCAGCGGGTGCTGGAACGACTGGAAGGGGAGGAACGCCGGGAATACGGCACCATCCTGCTTTCCATGGCCAGCGAACGCTACGCCCGGGCAGCCGGTACCAGCTCCATTTCCAACGGCGGCAAGAACATTTCCCGCCGCATCGCCGCCATCGTGCGGTTCAAGAAGTATCCCAAAGGCATGTCCCTGGTGGCGGTCTGCATCGCCATCCTGCTGAGCACGCCTCTGGTTCTGGGGTCTGCCATCCCGTATGCGGAAGATACCTTCCGCCCGGCGAATCTGACGGAGCTGGATGGCTCCATGGCCATGGCCCGTCTCAACCGCTGCACCACCGTGGCCGGTGCCTTCGACACCTATGCCAAAGGGCTGGTGCTGCAGAACGGCATCTATCTGGCGGTGGCATCCCCTCTGGATACCCATGCGGATCTGGCCGCCGAAATGCGCTGGACGAACCAGCACCAGAACACCATTCCTTACCATCTGGAGAGCGGCGAAGGTCTGGATTTCGTGGTTTCCTGGAAGGGCTACCAGCTCTTCGACCTTGTGGAGACTGCGGACGGCGGCTATGAGGCCTGGATCGTTGTGGCAACCCAGGGCTTCGTGGATGAAGACGGATTTGCCCGTGTGAGAGACGAAAATGGAAACGAACTGTTCGACTGCTGTGTTATCATCCCCGTGAAAGCCTTCCGTGACCGGGATGGCAGCTGGGTGGTGGAGGAAACCGGAGACCGCATTCTGTCCGAAAAATGGTATAATCAGGCGGAATTTCAGGGAAGCGATGTGCCTTACCGCCGGCAGCTGACCAAGACCGGAGCTTCCGGCACCGTATCCGTCAGCGTGAGAACCACTTATACCGTGGAGAACTACAGCTCCACCAACAATGCGGTGGTCTGGTTCGGCTCTTCCAGCTCCTTCAATACGACACCTCAGCCCAATGCTAAGTTTGAGCGCATCCATTACAGCTATCAGACAGCTTACAGCATCGCCGGGGAAACCCTGCCCGGAGAACCCAAGGTGTCCGCCGGGTATAAGATGATCCCCCTCAAGACGGCGGATCAGAAGTTCAGCTTCCCGGAGGATGACGTTATGTACGGTGACATCAGCGGCAGCCACAGCGGCGGTGAACTCGACGGTTATAAATATGTGAACAGCACTCTGGCTCACGGCAAGTTCAATGTGCTGGACGGCGAAATCATGAGCGGCAGCGGCAGCACCTGGTATGAACCGGACAAACTGATCTACGATCTTCCGGAAGCCTTTGCGGTGCAGGTCTTCTGGGATGGCAGCGCGGTGGAAACCCTGGTGCTCAGTGAGGAGGACGCAAGATGACGGAACAGAACATGAACCGGGAACCGCAGAATTCCAACGCGCAGGAGCCGCAGGCTCCCATGGCCCTGTCCGCGGCGGTGAAAAAGATCGCCTGGGGTTATATCTTCCTGCATCTCAACATCAATCTGGGGACGCTGAACATCCTGCCCAACTGGATCTGCTATCTCAACATCAATCAATCGCTGGACAGCATCGGAGAGGAAGTCCCTTCCATCAAACTGCTGCGGCCCTTGGGCATAGTACTGGGCATCTGGGAAGGCATCCAGTGGGTGCGGACCGCCCTGGGCATGGGAGAAGCCACCGGCAGTGCCGTCTACTTTTATACAGCTCTCGGCCTTCTGGCCACGGTGGTGAGCCTGTACTTCCACTTTCAGTTGCTGACGGATCTTTCGGTCCTTGCGGAGCAGCAGGGCTGTCCGCAGAAAGGGCGGCTTCTGACCCTGCGTACGGTGCGCACGGTGTTGATGACTCTCTTTGCGCTGCCTCTTCCCTGGCTGGAATACGAAGTCTTCGTGTTTTTGGTCCTGGCAGTACAGCTGATCATCACCATCTGGATCTGCTCCGTGCTGTTCTCGCTGAAAAACTCCCTGCTGGAGATCGAGAACGGCCCGGCCGAGGAGGCTGCGGAAAGCGAAAGCCGCCCCGGTACCACCTACTGGCCGGAAGGCGGAACCGTGCACTGGCCGGAGGAATCCCCTTGCAAAGAAGAGGAAGATTCGGTAGAATAGAGGGGACTGTTACGAAAAAGAGGACCCCTCAATGCTTGAAATTCTAACGAAGGCGGGTTGTTACATCGCCATCATCCTCCTGGGCATCGCTCTGCGGGCCGCAGGGTTTTTCAAAGAAGAAGATTTTAAAGTGCTTTCCAAGATCGTGGTGAAGATCACCCTGCCGGCGGCTATTATTTCCAGTGCCGCAGGCCGCGAGATCGCCCCCGATCTGCTTTCCATCGCTGCCATCGGTTTTGGCGGCGGTGTGCTCTATATGCTCATCGGCTATTTTCTGGGCAGAAAGGGCGGCAAGGAGCAAAAGGCCTTCTGCCTGCTGAACCTGCCCGGCTACAACGTGGGAAACTTTGCGCTGCCCTTTACCCAGAGCTTTCTGGGACCCACCGGCGTGCTGATCAGCTGCCTTTTTGATGTGGGCAACGCCTTCGTCTGTCTGGGCGGCGCTCATGGTGTGGCCCAGGCCATAAAGGCGGGGAACGGCTTCGACTGGAAGCGGGTGGTGAAGGCGCTGAGCCGGTCCGTACCCTTCCTGGTGCACATTCTTGTGGTGAGCCTGAATCTGCTGAAGGTGCCCATGCCCGGAGCAATTGTTTCCTGCGCGGACATCATCGGCAATGCCAATGCGTTTCTGGCCATGCTGATGATCGGTGTGGGCTTCAAACTGACCCTGGAAAAAGAGAAACTGGGCATGATCTGCAAGATGCTGCTGTGCCGCTACGCGCTGGCTGTCGTTCTGGCTCTGGCCTGTTGGCATCTGCTTCCTTTCGACGAAACGGTGCGGGCCACCCTGGTGATCCTGCTGTTTTCTCCCATCGGTTCCGCCGTACCCGGCTTCACCGCCGAACTGGACGGGGATGTGGGGCTCAGCTGTTCCATCAATTCCCTGGCCATTGTGATCAGCATCGTGATCACGGTGGTGCTGCTGGTCACGTTGCTGTAGGGAAAAGCCGGCGGCAGCGGCGAAAGGCACAGCCGTCGGGGCATAGGATTAAGCAAATATTTCACAAAAAGAAGGGCGGCCCTGTTTACAGAGGCCGCCTTTGTGGTATATACTGTTTGTATCAAATAACTGCAACGTCCTGACGTGCTGGGTTCGTCCCGGCAGGGAAGGCGGAAACAAGTGAACTGCCGTAACTTCGATCCGCGCTTCCCGGCGCGGATTTTTTGCAGTCCCGGACCCTCCGGGGAAGGAGAGAACGTTATGGAAAACAGAGTATCCATCATCAGCATCATCGTGGAAGATCCCAATGCGGCAGAGCAGGTCAATGCGCTTCTGCATCTCTTCGGCGGCTATATCATCGGCCGCATGGGCCTGCCCTATAAAGAGAGAGGCATCGCCATCATCTGCGTGGTTCTGGATGCACCTGCGGATATCACAAGCTCCCTTTCCGGGAAACTGGGCATGATAAAAGGAGTCACCACCAAGACCGTGACATCCAAAACCGGGGCATAAGGGGAGGCTGCGGAGCGGCAGAACGGCTGCGCCCGCAGACAGGAACCTGAGCCGAGGAAAAAAGAAAGAGGTACTAGAATGAAAAGCAAAAAACTGACTCAAATCGTCGCTCTGGCCATGGTGCTGGTTCTGGCCGCTCTGGCCTTCACCGGCTGCCAGCCCGCATCCAAGGAACCCGAAGAAGGCATGACCATCCGTCTGGCCGGTCTGAAGGGCCCCACCACCATGGGTATGGTAAAGCTGCTGGATGATGCAGCACAGGGCAAGACGTTCAATACCTACGAATTCACCATGGGCGCAGCCGCCGACGAGATCACTCCCAAGCTGATCAAGGGCGAGCTGGATATCGCCGCAGTTCCCGCCAACCTGGCATCCGTTCTGTATAACAACACCGACGGCGCTGTCCAGATCCTGGCTGTAAACACTCTGGGCGTCATCTACGTGGTGGAAAAAGGCGGCGAAACCGTACAGGATCTGAAGGATCTGAAGGGCAAGACCATCTACGCCACCGGCAAGGGCTCCACTCCCGAATACGCACTGCGCTACCTGCTGTCTCAGGCCGGTCTGGACCCCGATAAGGACGTCAAGATGGAATGGAAATCCGAACCCACCGAAGTTGTGGCAGTGCTCTCCCAGAGCGACACCGGCGTGGCCATGCTGCCCCAGCCCTTCGTTACCGTAGCACAGGGCAAGGTGCAGGGGCTCCGCGTAGCTCTGGACCTGACCGCTGAATGGGATGCTCTGGATAACGGCAGCCAGTTCCTCACCGGCGTGCTGGTGGTCCGCAAGGCCTTCGCGGAAGAAAACCCTGCTCATCTGGCCAAGTTCCTGGAAGAATACGAAGCTTCCACCGAATGGATCAACGCCAACCCCGCTGACGGTGCAAAGCTGGTAGAAGCCAACGGCATCGTAGCCGCGGCTGTTGCCGAAAAGGCCATTCCCTACTGCAACATCGTCTGCCTGCACGGCGAAGAAATGAAGGGCTCTGCTGCGGGTTACCTGCAGACCCTGTACGATCAGAACCCCAAAGCTGTGGGCGGCAAGCTGCCCGGCGATGACTTCTACTTCATCAGCAAATAAATCGAATGTCTCCGAATCGCGCATGGTGTAAAGGTTTGCTGCACACCATCGCGAGGACGGGAAAGGAAGCACCATGCACAATCGCACAGAACGGCCGGTCCTGGCCGGTAAAACAACTGAAAAAGCCGCCCTTTGGGAACGAATCCTGGCTGTTCTGGCTGCACTGCTCCTGTGGCAGATCGCCGCATGGGCTGTGGGGAACAAACTGCTGCTGGTCTCCCCTGTGGTGGTGGTGGAGCGTCTTTTCGCTCTGGTGCTCACCGGAGATTTCTGGCTCACCGCGGCCTATTCCTTCCTGCGCATCGCGGAAGGGTTCCTTCTGGGCGTGGTCACAGGTGCCGTCCTGGCGGTACTGGCTGCCCGCTTCCGCCTGGCGGAAGTGCTGGTCTGGCCCTATATGGCGGCGGTAAAAGCGGTGCCGGTGGCATCCTTTATCATCCTCTGCCTGATCTGGCTGGATTCCCGGCAGCTTTCCGTGTTCATCTCCTTCCTGATGGTACTGCCCATCATCTATACCAACCTGCTGCAGGGCATCAAGAGCACCGACAGCAAGCTTCTGGAGATGGCAAGTCTGTTCCGCATGAACTGGACCAAAAGGGTGCGCTACATCTATCTGCCCCAGATGGAACCCTATATCCTTTCCGCCTGCCGCGTTTCCATCGGTCTGGGCTGGAAGGCGGGTATCGCCGCGGAAGTCATCGGCATCCCCGAAGGCACCATCGGCGAAAAACTCTATATGGCAAAAGTTCACTTTGAGTCCGGCGACCTTTTCGCATGGACCGTGGTGATCGTGGTGGTCAGCATCCTGTTCGAAAAGGGCTTTGTGAAGCTGCTGGCCCGTCTGCTGCAGAGAAGGGAGGGGAAGTAGCGTGGATATCCGTGTAAATGACCTTTGCAAAAGCTTTGGCGATAAAAAAGTGCTGGATCATCTGTCTCTGACCTTCCCCGAAGGCAAGGTCTCCTGCATCATGGGGCCTTCCGGCTGCGGAAAAACCACTCTGCTGAACATCCTGATGGGTTTTCTGGAAGCGGACAGCGGCTCTGTGGAGGCAATGCCTGCGGAAAAGAGCGCCGTGTTCCAGGAGGACCGCCTTTTTGAGGAGTTCAGTGCCCTGACCAATGTAATGGCAACGGCGGCAAAGACGGTGACCGCTGCAGAAGCCGGTGAACATCTTTCCCGGGTGGGTCTGGGAGACAGTCGAAATGTGCGTGCCAGGGAACTTTCCGGCGGCATGCGCCGCCGTGTGGCGCTGGTGCGGGCCATGCTGGCCGAAAGCAAGGTGCTGTTTCTGGACGAGCCGTTCAAGGGGCTGGATGAAGAAACCAAGAAAACCATTCTGGAATACGTAAAGGAAGCGGTGGCCGGCAAGACGGTGATCTTCGTCACCCACGACGACGAAGAAGCCTCTGCGCTGGCCGAACAGCTGATCCGCCTGGAACCCATCGAGGCGGCAGCCGTGGAATCTTAGGAGAACAAAATGAATCTGAACAGCAAGCAAGAGATCCTGGAGGCCCTGCGCCTTCCCTGGCAGGAATTCGATGATACCATCGGTGCAGAAGCCCGGCGCATCCGGGCCGAAGTGACCGATAACCGGTTGGTGGCCGTTTCCATGATGGGATTCACCAACGTGTGTAAAAATCAGTGCCTGTACTGCGGCATGCGGGCGGGCAATGCCAATTTGAAGCGGTATCGCATGGAGCCGGAAACGGTGATCGCAGCCGCACAGCAGGCAGCCGCCAACGGGTTCAAAAAGATTTTCCTGATCTCCGGGGAAGACCCCAAGTACGGCTTCGAAAATCTGGTGAAGATCGTAGCGGCCTGCAAGGAAGCCGGTCTCCATGTGAGCCTGGCCTGCGGGGAATTTTCCAAAGAGCAGTTCCGCATCCTGAAGGAAGCGGGGGCTGACCGCTATGTGGCCAAGTTCGAAATGTCGAACGAAGCCAGCTTCAACCGGCTGAACCCCTCCACCAATTTCAAGCACCGCATGGAATGCATCCACTGGATCAAAGAAGCGGGTCTGGAACTGGCCAGCGGCAACATCGTGGACTGGCCCGGACAGACGGAAGAAGAACTGGCGGAGGATATCCTGCGGATGAAGCAGCTGGAAATCGACTGGGCTCCCATCGTTCCCTATATGCCCGCCATGGGCACTCCTCTGGCCGCAGAAGGGGGCAGGGGAAGCATCGAAAAGAATCTGCGGGAGATCTCCCTTCTCCGGGTGCTGCTGCCTGAGGTTTACATCACTGCAGGGCAGCCCGGCGAGAACCTGAAGGAAGGGTTTGCATCGCCCTCCGGCAATCTGGCAGCCCTGCGGGCCGGTGCCGATATGATGTATACAGATCTGCTGCCCAACGATCTCAGCGACGTGTTCCGGGTGGTGGATAACCGCATTCTGCTGGGGATGGAGCACATCCGCGCCATGGCCGAGCAGAGCGGCAGCAAGCTGCAGTTTTAGGGACGGGGCGGCGCCGGATTTTGAACTTGGCGCCGCCGGAAGCGGCGGCCTTCCTGTTTGCCGCCGCCGCAGCCCTCTGAATTTACAAAGAGCCTTGCGTAAGCAGGGCTCTTTCGCTATAATAAAACTGTTAATGGATCCCCTGTACCAAAGCGCACCCGCGCAAAGAAATAAAGGAGGCTGCACCCATGCAGGAAAAAATTCTCAAGACCGCCGCTGCTCTGGAACGCAATGGCTTCACCGTTAAGTGCTTTGAAACCAAGGAAGAAGCCCTGAAGGCTTTCCTGGAAGAAACCGATCCCAAGGATACCGTCGGTATCGGCGGCAGCATCACCGCCCGTGAAATGGGAATCCCCGAAGCCCTGGCAGCCCGCGGCACCACCGTGTACCAGCATTGGGACCGCCCCGAAGGAAAGTCCGTTCCCGAATGCCAGAGAGAAGCCATGCTGGCCGATCTCTATGTCGCTTCCAATAACGCCGTCACCGAAGACGGCCGCATGATCAATATCGACGGCACCGGCAACCGGCTGTCCTCTATGCTGTTCGGTCACAAGCGTCTGTATCTGATGACCGGCATCAACAAGATCGTTGCCAATTATGAAGACGGTCTGATCCGCATCAAGAACGTGGCCTGCCCTCCCAACGCACAGCGGCTGGGCAAGAAGACTCCCTGCGCAGAACTGGGCCACTGCATGAATTGTGACTCCCCCGCACGGATGTGCAATGCCACTCTGATCCTGGAACGCCAGATCACCGGCATGCCCATCACCGTTTATTTGATCAATGAAAAGCTTGGCAAGTAAAGTGTTATTGTAAAACAAAACCGTAAAAGAAGCGCGTCCCACCGAAGTTTGGGACGCGCTTTTCATTGCGATCGTATTAAATAAATAAAAAACGGATGTGTTTCTTAAAAATTTGCTCGCTTCTTGGCGTTTTCCATGTGGATCGCAGCGGCTGCTGCACCGGCTTCCGGATCCCGTGCCTTGAAGGCTTCAAAGATGGATTTGTGCTCGGAGAGCACCTGTTCCAGGTAGCCGTCCACGTAGGTGCTGTTGGTTTTGGTCTGTTTGATGTAGGCCTGGTAGGTGGAAAGGGCGTTATACAGGATCCGGTTTCCGGCGGATTCGTAGATCAGCTCGTGGAACTTCATGTTAATGTTCAGCATTTTTTCCGCTTCCTGCTTCATGGTGTAGAATTCCATGAACTCGTAGGCTTCTTCCAGCTTGGCCAGATTTTCCGGGGTGATGCGCTGGATGGCCCAGCGGACGGCGAGGATCTCGTATTCCTTACGCATTTCGTAAAGGTCCTGGATATCCTGACGGGTGAGTCCGACCACAAAGGCACCCCGGTTGGGGATGGTTTCGATGAGTCCTTCCAGTTCCAGCTGACGGAACGCTTCGCGGACGGGAGTGCGGCTCATCTGGTAGGTTTCGCAGAGGGCCTGCTCGGTGAGTTTTTCGCCCCGCTGGAAACGGCCCTGCAGAATATCTCTGCGCAGTTCGTGGTACAGGCTGCCGGAAAGAGGCTGGCTGCTCATTTTCAGGTCTTTGGTGTCGGAAGAATACATGGTGCCTCCTGAGGTTGGCGCAAGGCGCTGCCGGATCCGTTTGATCCGAAGAACAAAATTGAATTTGGTATACGAAATGGGAAACGCTCCTTTTCGTATACAATGTGTACAAACATTATAACTTTTGAATGCAGCAGGGTCAAGGTTTGTTTCCGCCATTTTTCATTGTATTTTTTGGAAGAAATGCTATAATGAATTGATGTGTGCATCCGACTTTTTGTAGAAGTCACCGGCGCTGCTGAGGGCGCAGACCCGGATCCGAAGGCACACCGAAAGAGGAATAAGGACACAAGGAGCAACTATAATGGACGACAACAAGAAGCAGTATGCTTTCATGAAAGGGAACAATACCGCCAAGACCCCTTGGTACGGTCATATGGGCGGTGTTCCCGAGCATCTGGAATACTCTCAGGGGACTCTCTGCGACGCTGTTCTGGAGGCTGCCGCCAAATATCCCAACAATATCGCATTCGATTTCATGGGCAAGCCCACCACCTACAAGCGGCTGGCCGAAGAGATCCACAACTGCGCCAAGGCGCTGAAAACCATCGGCATCCGCAAGGGCGACCGGGTCACCATCGCTATGCCCAACTGCCCCCAGGCGCTGTTCGTTTTCTACGCGGTGAACATGGTGGGCGGCATCGCCAACATGATCCATCCTCTCTCCGCAGAGAAGGAGATCGAATTCTATCTGAACGAGTCCAAGAGCGTTACCGCCATCACTTTGGACCAGTTCTATAATAAGTTTGAAGCCATTCGCAAGAACACCAGCGTGGTGAACATCGTCATCGCCAGCATTCGCGACGAACTGGCCCAGCCCATCAAGGCGGGCTATATGCTGACCGAAGGCCGTAAGATCCAGAAGATCCCCGCAGATGCCCCCGTCATCCGCTGGAACGAATTCATGCAGATGGGCAAGCACTGCTTCTGGAATTACCGCGTGGAGCAGGACTGTGAAGAAGGGGCCGTTATCCTCTACAGCGGCGGCACCACCGGCACCACCAAGGGCATCATGCTCAGCAACCTGAACTTCAACGCGTTGGCCGCACAGGTGGTGGCAGCCAACCCCATGTTCAAGCCCGGCGATAAAATGCTGGCGGCCATGCCCATTTTCCACGGCTTCGGTCTGGGTGTCAGCATCCATTCCATGCTGGCCAACGGCGGCCGCTGCGTGCTGGTTCCCCGTTTCACTCCCAAGAGCCTGGGCAAGATCATCACCAAGCAGAGCATCAACTTCATGGCTGGTGTTCCCACCCTGTACGAAGCCCTGCTGCGCCTGCCTTCCATGGAAAAGGCGGATCTGGGCAACCTGAAGGGCGTTTTCAGCGGCGGCGATTCCCTCTCCATCGAACTGAAGAAGAAACTGGATCAGTTCCTCATCGATCACAACGCTAAGGTTCAGGTGCGCGAAGGCTTCGGCACCACCGAATGCGTTACCGCCTCCTGCCTGACGCCTCCCCATATGTACAAGGAAGGCAGCATCGGCGTACCCTTCCCCGATACCTACTATAAGATCGTGGAACCCGGCACCGAGAACGAACTGCCCTACGGCGAGGAAGGGGAGATCCTGCTGGCAGGTCCCACCGTTATGAAGGAATACATCGGCCATCCCGAGGAGACCGCACAGACCCTGCGTACCCATGCAGACGGCCTCGCCTGGGTCTATACCGGCGACCTGGGTTCCATGGATAACGAAGGCTTCATCTACTTCAAGGGCCGCATGAAGCGCATGATCGTTTCCTCCGGCTACAACATCTATCCCGGCCAGCTGGAAAACATTCTGGATGCCCACGAAATGGTCCACATGAGCTGCATCATCGGCGTGCCCGATCCCTACAAGATGCAGAAGGTGAAGGCCTTCGTCATGCTGAAGGAAGGCGTGCCCGCAACCGAGGAGACCAAGCAGAACATCCTGGCTTACTGCCGCAAGAATATTGCAAAGTACGCAATGCCTTACGACATCGAGTTCCGGGAGACCCTGCCCAAGACCCTGGTGGGCAAGGTGGCCTACCGCGTCCTGGAAGAGGAAGAAGCAGCCAAGCAGTCTGCCAACGCATAACCTGCGAAAAGGCGAAGCAATCGTTTGCCTGAAAGAAAAGCAACAAAGAAAAGAAAAAGCCCCTGCATCCGCAGGGGCTTTCTCTTATACTTTCAAAGTAGAATACGCTTACAGGCTGAAGCCGCCGACGGCGATGGCTTCGATCTCCACCTTGGCGCCCTTGGGCAGTTCCTTTACAGCTACGCAGGAGCGTGCAGGGAAGCTTTCGCCGAAGAAGGTCTTGTACACTTCGTTCACGGCGGCAAAGTCGCCCATGTCTACCAGGAAAACGGTGGTCTTGACGATATCGTCCATGCTGCAGCCGTTGCTTTCCAGAATGGCGCTGACGTTGGTCAGGGACTGCTTTGCCTGGCTGGCTGCATCTTCGGGCATTGCGCCGGTGGCGGGGTCAACGGGCAGCTGACCGGAAACGAAGGTGAGACCGGCAGCGGAGATGCCCTGAGAATAGGGGCCGATGGCTGCGGGTGCCTTTTCAGTGCTCAGTACGTGTTTCATTTTGAATTCCTCCTTTAGGAAAATTGGTTACTTTTTGGTGAGGCCGTTCTTTTTGCAGAGGGCCCGGATGCCGCAGTCCTCGCATTTGGGATTGCGGGCGTTGCAGACCTGGCGGCCGTGCCAGATCAGGGCGTGGTGCATGGTGCTCCAGTGGTCGTAGGGGAGAGCCTTCATCAGGGAAAGCTCCGTCTTCAGCACATCGGGCTCTGCGGTGAGGCCGATGCGGTTTGCCAGCCGGAACACATGGGTGTCCACGGCGATGCGCTGCTCGCCGAAGCCCACGGAAAGCACCACGTTTGCGGTCTTGCGGCCAACGCCGGGAAGGGCGGTCAGCTTGTCGTAATCCTGGGGCACTTCACCGCCGTATTCGTCGGCCAGCACCTGACAGAGGGCCTGCAGGTTTTTGGCCTTGGTGCGGTACATGCCGATGTGACGCAGGATGTTTTCCAGGTCGGCCCGGTCGGCGGCGGCGATGTCGGCGGCTTCGGGGTATTTGGCGAAGAGGGTGGGGGTCACCTGGTTTACGCTTTTATCGGTGGTCTGGGCGGAAAGCATGACGGCCACCAGCAGATGGAAGACGGAATCGAAGTGCAGGGCGCAGCCTGCATCGGGATAGAGGGCTTCCAGAGCGGGCACCAGCTCCGCCACCTGTTTCTTTGTCAGTTTAGCCATAATGGATACCTTTTATCAGCGATACTGCATGGTGCAGAGCTGCCGCTCTGCAGCTGCGGCGTTACAGGCTGGGGCTGTCCCAGCCGCGGCGCTTCACCACAACTTCGGTGATGCCCCGCAGAACCATGTCGCCCTTCTGGTTGTAGGCTTCGATGGTGATCTCCACGATGCCGTTGTAAGGGTTCTTGGCCAGGGTTCTGGTGATGGCGGCCATACCGGTGAGGGTGTCACCCGCATAGACGGGTTTATACCAGTCCACGTTGTTGGACTTTCCGGCGATCAGTTCCTCGCCGATGGGATCCTTCTTCAGGTACTGGTTCCAGACGGACATGAAGCTCATGATGCCGGGGGCGATGATCTTTTCGTAAGTGGTGGTCTCCGCATAGGCGTCGTCGGTGTGCAGGGGATGGTCGTCATATTCTTTGGCGAAGGCCAGCATCTTGTCGCGTTCGATGGTGACGGGGTCCAGACGGAAGCCTACGTTGACACGGGATTCCAGATCTTCGAAATACATGGTGTTCTCCTTTCAGAAGGGCGGCCTGTGGATGTGGCGGCCGCCCGTTTTCTGCCGCGCCTTGGGGCGGCTATTCCATTTCCGGGAACCCCTTCTGCCGCAGGGCTTCAAAGAGCACGATGGCAGCGGAGTTGGAAAGGTTCAACGAGCGCAGTTTGGTGTTCTGGCTCATGGGAATGCGGATGGTCTTTTCCTGATGGGCGGCGATGAAATCCCGGGGGAGGCCTGCGGTCTCCCGGCCGAACAGGATCATGGCACCGTCGGGGTAGGTGACTTCGGTGTAGAGCCGGCTGCCCTTGGTGGTGGCAAGGAACAGGGGACAGTCACCGTATTTCTGCATGAATGCGTCCAGGTTTTCGTGGACTTCCAGATCCACATAGGGCCAGTAATCCAGGCCGGCCCGCTTCACCTGGGCATCGTCGATGGAAAAGCCCAGAGGCTTCACCAGATGGAGCTTGGCACCGGTAATGGCGCAGCTTCTGGCAATGTTTCCGGTGTTGGGCGGGATCTCCGGCTCCACCAGGACCACGTGGAGCAGAGGGGCAATTTTCATGGGTTCGTCCTGCATGGGAATCTCCTTTTGGGGTGCTGCGGCGGGGCGAGGCGGAAGAACCGGGGCCCGTCACAGGATAAATCAAAAATATTCTACTCTTTTTTTGCTTTTTTGCAAAGATAGTTTTGCAAATTCCTGCAAAGTATGGCAATATAGTATGCGGAAACCTATACGGTACAACAAGAAAGGCAACAAAAATGAACAAGAACGTAGTAAAAATCGGTTTGATGGGCCTGGGCAACATCGGCGTGGGCACCTACCTGGTTCTGGAAAAAGAACGGGAGACCATCAAAAAGAATACCGGCGTGGACTTCGAGATCGTCAAGGTACTGGAAAAATACGTTGACCGCGTTCGCCCCGTCAATGTTCCTCTGAACAAATTCACCCAGGATCCCGACGAAATTTTCAACGATCCTGAAATCGATGTAGTGATCGAACTGCTGGGCGGTCTTCACCCCGCCACCGACTTCATGCTGAGAGCCATGGAGCACGGTAAGCACGTTGTCACCGCTAATAAAGCTGCTGTTGCACACAGCTATGAACTGCTGCGCGAAACCGCAGAAAAGAACAATGTCATGTTCCGTTACGAAGCCAGTGTCGGTGGTGCGATCCCCGTACTGACCGCCCTGACCAACGCTCTGCAGGCCAACCGGTTCGAAGGCGTCTACGGCATTCTGAACGGTACCACCAACTACATCCTGACCCAGATGACCGACTTCGATATGTCCTACGAAGAAGCTCTGCAGCTGGCCAAGGATAAGGGCTTTGCAGAACCCGACCCCACCGCAGACGTGGAAGGCCACGATGCAGCCAACAAGCTGTCCATCCTGATCTCCCTGTGCTTCGGCGAACGGGTCCGTCCCGCAGGCATCCCCACCAAGGGCATCACCAAGGTCACCAAGGAAGACATCCTGGAAGCAGCCAAGAGCGGCTACAAGATCAAACTGGTGGCATCCGCACAGATGGTGGACGGCAAGCTGGAATACAGCGTCAAGCCCACCAAGCTGCCCTTCAGCCATCCTCTGGCATCCGTCAGCAATGAACTGAATGCAGTATATGTACAGGCCAGCGAAGCCGGCGAGCTGATGTTCTACGGCCGCGGCGCAGGCCCCCTGCCCACCGGCAGTGCCGTCATGGGCGACGTCATCGAAATCGGTAAGGCCATCAAGAAGAATGCGGCCTACGACCTTGTAGTAGCAGGAGGTAAAAGAGAATGAGTCTGTTTTCTCAGTGGGAAGAATTGATCAACGGCCAGACCGACGAAACCTTTGAAGAGTTCTGGAAACTGTACGCAGGTACCGAACAGAAGATCTACAAGTCCATCCTGGCAGAAAAGAACCCCGTCGTCAGCGGCACCTTCCAGGAACTGGTGGATCGTTATGAAGCCGATCCCGTGATCTTCATGGGCTTCCTGGACGGCATCAACACCAGCCTGGAATCCGAACTGGATCTGGCAGAAGTAAAAGAAGATACCGCCATCACCCTGAACATCGTTTGGGAAAAGCTGTTCTTCAATATGCTGAAGGCAAAGGCAGAATACCTGTACACCCTGGAAGAATGGGCCGGCATCCTGTCCGAAGAAGAACAGATCGCCATCGTGAAGGACTTCAAGCGCTCCGGTACCGTCCGCAAGGAAAAGGAACCCGGCAGAAACGATCCCTGCCCCTGCGGCAGCGGCAAGAAGTACAAGAAGTGCTGCGGCGCCAATAAGTAAAAATTAAAATCGGGAAAAGAGGGCCGAAAGGTTGTTCTTTTCCCGATTTTGTGCTAATATAGTTAAAAACTTAATACTTGTGCGTTATTATGAGGTTTTATATTGGAGGGTAAAAACATCATGAGTACAAAAGTAGCCATCAATGGTTTCGGAAGAATTGGCAGAATTTTTTTGAAGACCGCATTGGAAAAGCATCCGGAATTCGAAGTTGTGGCTGTCAACAACGGTTCCACACTTCCCGATACGCTGGCATATCTGTTCAAGTATGATAGCGTCTATGGCAACTATCCCGGTGAAGTCACCTGGGAAAAGGACGGCATCATCATCGACGGTCACAAGATCCGTACATTCAATGAACGGAATCCCGAAAACCTGCCCTGGAAGGAGATGGGCGTTGACATCGTTCTGGAATCCACCGGCAGAATGACGGATCGTGAGAGCTGCGAAAAGCACCTGAGAGCCGGTGCAAAGAAGGTTGTCATTTCCGCTCCCGGCAAGAACGAAGACATTACCATCGTTATGGGTGTCAACGAAGAAATGTATGATCCCGCCGCTCATAACATCATTTCCAATGCATCCTGCACCACCAACTGTCTGGCACCCTTCACCAAGGTTCTGGATCAGGTATTCGGTATCGAAAAGGGCTTCATGACCACCGCTCACTCTTACACCAACGACCAGCAGATCCTGGACCACGGTCACAAAGATCTGCGCAGAGCAAGAGCCGGCGGCCTGTCCATCATTCCCACCACCACCGGTGCAGCCAAGGCTGTGGGCAAGGTACTGCCCCATCTGAACGGCAAGCTGAACGGCAGCTCCCTGCGCGTTCCCACTCCCGTTGTTTCCATCGTTGACGTATCCTATCTGGTACGCAAGGAAACCTCCAAGGAAGAAGTCAATGCTGTTCTGAAGGAAGCCTCCGAAACTTACATGAAGGGCATCATCGGCTACACCGATGAACCTCTGGTTTCCGTGGACTTCCGCGGCAACACCAATTCCTGCATCATCGACGGCCTGTCCACTCTGGTTCTGGACGGCAACATGGTGAAGGTGATGGCTTGGTACGATAATGAATGGGGCTATTCCCGCCGGGCAGTCGATCTGGTGGATTACATCATCGAAAAAGGCCTCTAATGTTCAGTAAATAAAGAAGCCTCGCCGCAGCGCATACTACTGCGGCGAGGTTTTTTAGAAAAAAGGAGATTATCATGAAGAAAACTGTGAAAGACATTGCTGTTGCCGGTAAGAAAGTACTGGTACGCTGCGATCTGAACGTTCCCCAGGATAAGGAAACCGGTGCCATCACCGACGATACCCGTATCCGGGCCGCTCTCCCCACCATCCAGTATCTGCTGGAAGAAGGTGCTGCTGTCATCCTCATGTCCCATCTGGGTCGTCCCAAGGGCGGTGCCGATATGACCTTCACCCTGAAGCCCGTAGCCGACCGTCTGGAAGAACTGCTGGCCAAGGATGTTCTGTTCCTGTCCGTTCCCGAAGTGGTGAACGATGATGTCCGCAAGGCTGCTGCCGAACTGAAGGCCGGCGACGTGATGCTGCTGGAAAACGTCCGTTTCCGTCCCGAAGAAACCAAGAACGGTGCTGCGTTCTCCAAGGAACTGGCCGATCTGGGCGACCTGTTCGTAAACGATGCCTTCGGTACCGCACACAGAGCCCATTCCTCCACTGCCGGTATCGCAGACTATCTGCCCGCAGTGTCCGGCTTCCTCATTGAAAAGGAAGTGAAGTTCCTGGGCGATGCTGTGGAAAATCCCGAAAGACCCTTCCTGGCCATCCTGGGCGGTGCAAAGGTCAGCGATAAGATCCCCGTAATCGAAAATCTGCTGAATAAGGTAGACTCCCTGATCATCGGCGGCGGCATGAGCTATACCTTCCAGAAGGCTCTGGGCCACGAAGTAGGCAAATCCCTGCTGCAGGAAGAAATGGTCCCCCTGGCCAAGGAACTGATGGCCAAGGCAGAAGCCAAGGGCGTTAAGCTGCTGCTGCCCGTAGACGTAAAGACCATCGCCGAATTCTCCAACGATGCCGAGATCATCATCGTTCCTGTTGACCAGATCCCCGCAGAACGGGAAGGCGTGGACATCGGCCCCGAAACCGTAAAGCTGTTCCGCGAAGAGATCCTGAAGGCCAAGACCATCGTCTGGAACGGCCCCATGGGCGTATTCGAAATGTCCAACTTCGCAGGCGGTACCAGAGGCGTTGCAGAAGCAATGGTGGAATGCGACGGCGTTACCATCATCGGCGGCGGCGACTCCGCTGCAGCCGTTCAGCAGTTCGGTCTGGACGACAAAATGACCCACATCTCCACCGGCGGCGGTGCTTCCCTGGAATTCCTGGAAGGCAAGGTTCTGCCCGGCGTGGCTGTGCTGGAAGACAAGTAAGAACGAGGGCGGCCTCCGGCCGCCCCTGCCTTTCTGTCACGGAACAACAAATATCACCAAGAAAGAGAGATTATCAACATGCGTAAGCCTTTTATCGCAGGCAATTGGAAAATGTTTAAGAACATGGCACAGGCTGCCGCTTTTGCAGAAGAATTCAAGAAGGTCTATTCTCCTTCCGATGTAAAAGTTGCTTTCTGCGCCCCCTATACCCAGCTGGAAACCCTGGTGAAAGCATTTGCAGGCACCGGTATCGGCGTTGGTGCCCAGAACATGCACTTTGAAGAACAGGGCGCTTTCACCGGCGAAATTTCCGCAGAAATGCTCACCGAAATCGGTGTAGACTACGTCATCATCGGCCACTCCGAACGCCGTCAGTACTTCGGCGAAACCGACGAGACCGTGAACAAGAAGCTGCACAAGGCTTTTGAACACGATCTGCTGCCCATCTTCTGCGTGGGTGAAAATCTGGAAGAACGGGAAAGCGGCAAGGCTTTCGCTGTTGTGGAAGAACAGGTGAAGAAGGGCCTGGTAGGCCTTTCCGCTGAACAGATCGAAAAACTGACCGTTGCCTATGAACCCGTCTGGGCCATCGGCACCGGCAAGACCGCAACCTCCGAACAGGCTGACGAAATGTGCGGTTTCATCCGCAAGACCGTGGCCGGTATCTACGGTGAAGAAACCGCCGAAAACCTGGTGATCCAGTACGGCGGCAGCGTTAAGCCCTCCAATGTTACCGAACTGATGAACATGTACGAAATCGACGGTGCTCTGGTAGGCGGTGCCAGCCTGAAGGCCGAAGACTTCATCCAGATCGTGAACTTCTAAAAGAAAAAGAACCGCTGCACATCACTTTCCTCGAAAAAGCCGTTGCTTTTCTGCCTGAAATGTGCTAGACTATCCTAAGCCATTTCTATAGGAGGTATATCGTGAAGATTTTTCTGATGATCATTCTGGCTATTGCTAGCCTTATCCTTGTTGGAAGTATCCTTATGCAGTCCAGCAACAGCGCAGGTTTGTCCGGCTCCATTGCCGGCGGTGCGGAGCAGCTCTTCGGCAAGAAGAAGAGCAAAGGTTATGAAGCTATTTTCAAGAAAGCCACCATTGTGGCAGCAGTATGCTTCATCGTCTGCTCTCTGGTTCTGGTTGCGATTGAATAATGGTAAAAACATGCCCCTCTGGGGCATGTTTTTTTATACGGTGTTATCTATATGTTTTTAAGGAAAGGAATACAATATGGGTACTATCGCAATTCTTGCACCACTTTGTGGTCTGCTCGCACTGATCGTCGCATTTGTCCTTGCTTCCTGGATCAGCAAAATGGACGAAGGCACCGATCGCATGAAGGAAATCGCCGGTTACATCCGTGAGGGTGCCATGGCATTTCTGAAGAGAGAATACAAATCCATGGTCTACGTGGTTGGTGTTCTCTTCGTCGTTTTGGGTCTGGGAATCGACTGGGCAACCGCACTGCTTTATCTGTTCGGTGCGCTGTTTTCCGTAGTTGCCGGTTACTTCGGCATGAGCGTTGCCACTAAGGGGAACGTAAGAACCGCCAATGCTGCAAGAACCAGCGGCATGCCTCTGGCACTGAAGGTTGCCTTCCGCAGCGGTGCTGTCATGGGTCTCTGCGTTGCCGGTCTGGGTCTTCTGGGTGTCGGCCTGATCTTCGTGATCCTGGGCATCGACTGCGCAGATGTGATCACCGGTTTCGGTCTCGGTGCATCCTCCATGGCTCTCTTCGGTCGTGTGGGCGGTGGTATCTATACCAAGGCTGCTGACGTAGGCGCTGACCTGGTAGGTAAGGTAGAAGCCGGTATCCCCGAAGATGACCCCAGAAACCCCGCTGTTATCGCTGACAACGTGGGCGACAACGTAGGTGACGTTGCCGGTATGGGCTCCGACCTGTTCGAATCCTATGTGGGTTCCATTATTTCCGCAATCACTCTGGCAGCCATCATCCCCCAGGTCACTCCTGCTGTGGGTGCTGCCTTTGAACTGGATCCCGTCAAGGGCTCCGTATTCGCACTGCTGCTGTCCGCCATCGGTATCGTGGCATCCATCCTGGGTGTTCTGATGGTTCGCGGCAATGAAAAAACCAACCCTGCCAAGGCCATGAACCTGGGCACTTACATCAGCACCGCCATCGTGATCGTAGCCTCTTTCGTTCTGAGCAAGGTGATGCTGGGCACCTTCAACTGCGCCATCGCCATCGTTGCCGGTCTGATCGTCGGTACCGCCATCGGTAAGCTGACCGAAATTTACACCTCCGGCGATTACAAATCCGTAAAGAACATCGCTGACCAGAGCCAGACCGGTTCTGCCACCACCATCATCGGTGGCCTGGGCGTGGGCATGATGTCTACCGTATGGCCCATCCTCTGCGTAGCAGTGGGTATCCTGGTGGCCAACGCTTTCGCAGGTCTCTACGGCATCGCACTGGCAGCCGTCGGCATGCTGTCCACCACCGGCATGACTGTTGCTGTTGACGCTTACGGCCCCGTTTCCGACAACGCCGGCGGCATCGCCGAAATGGCCAAACTGCCCCACGAAGTTCGTGAAGTCACCGACAAGCTGGACTCCGTCGGCAACACCACCGCTGCCATCGGCAAGGGCTTCGCCATCGGCTCCGCTGCTCTGACCGCACTGGCCCTGTTCGCCACCTATTCTCAGGTGATCGAATCCACCACCGGTGAAGCTTTCGCCATCAGCCTTCTGGATCCCATGGTCATTGCAGGTCTGTTCATTGGTGCTATGCTGCCCTTCATGTTCTCCGCACAGACCATGAACTCCGTCAGCCGTGCCGCAAACCAGATGATCGAAGAAGTTCGCCGTCAGTTCCGCGAGATCCCCGGTGTGATGGAGGGTACCGCAAAGCCCGACTATGCAAAGTGCGTAGATATTTCCACCGGCGCGGCTCTGAAAGAAATGATCGCTCCCGGCCTGCTGGCCATTATTGCTCCCCTGGTAGTCGGCTTCCTGATGGGCCCCGCAGCCCTGGGCGGCATGCTGGGTGGTGCTCTGGCCTCCGGCGTTCTGCTGGCCATCATGATGGCGAACGCAGGTGGTGCCTGGGACAATGCCAAGAAGTACATTGAAGAAGGCCACTTCGGCGGCAAGGGCAGTGCTCCCCACAAGGCAGCTGTTGTCGGCGACACCGTCGGCGACCCCTTCAAGGACACCGCAGGTCCTTCCCTGAACATCCTGATCAAGCTGATGACCATCGTTGCTGTTGTATTTGCACCTGTATTCGCTGCATTCGGCGGTCTGCTGTAAATTCAATCGAAAAACAATGGAGACTGAAAGACCCGCTCTTCACGGAGCGGGTCTTTTTATGCAAGTGATGAAAAGTTGGGGTAAAAAAACAGTTTCCTTTTTTTGCAGAGGATGAAGAACGCCCTCCGGCAGATACTATTTTTGAAACCGGAGAGGAGAAAAGCAATGAAAGGGAAAACCAAAACTGCCATCGCTCTCCTGATGGTTTTATCGTTGTTCCTGTTTGCGGGCTGCGGCCGAAGAGATGAGACCGATGACCCGAACCGGAACGACGATCCGTATTACGAGGATGAGAAGGATTCCGGCGATAAGGGAAACGACATGGGGGAAGATCTGAAAGAGGATCTGAAGGACATGGGCGATGACCTGAAGGACGGAATGGAAGACGGCATGGAACGCATGCGCCGCAGTCTGGACGATGCGGAACGGGATCTGCGCGATTCCGGAACGGTTTTGCCCGGAAGCGGCGGGAGCGGTGCTGCCCCCGGCATCTGAGTAAAAGAGGCTCCCTGTGGGAGCCGGGAGAGCGGAAGAAGGCTGCCCTGCGGGCAGCCTTCTTCAATTTTGAGGAAAAACTCTTGAGATGGCAGAAAGGGCATCGCCCGCTTCATCTGCATAAAACCGTTTGCGAGCCACATCCGCCATGGCCAGCATGCCCACCAGATGGCAGTTTTCCACCACGGGCAGACGGCGGATCTGGTATTTGGCCATGATCAGAAGCGCATCGTGGACCCGCATATTGGGGGTAGCGAGAAGGGGCTCCCGGGTCATCAGCTGCTTTGCGGTCTTTTCGGTGCTGCCCTGAGCCAGGGCACGCAGCACAAGATCCCGGTCCGTCACGATGCCCAGCACTTCGCGGCGGTCGTTGCAGACGGGAAGGGCACCGATATCCAGACGGCGCATTTCTTTGGCAAGATCCGCTGCGGAAGTGTCCGGATGGACCCAGGCCAGGTTGGTGGACATAACATCTCTTACTTTCATAGATTCTCCTGTTCCTGCGGCAGGCGAGCTGCCGCATATGGTTCTTTCCAAAGTTTGTCCCTTTTTTTCTGTTCAATGCAGGCCGCCTTGTGGTACACTAAAGAAAAGGGAAACCTGTTCAAAAGGGAAAAGGAAAAGAATCATGAGCAAAAAACAGAGAAGCAAAGGCCCGAAAGGCCGCCAGCCAAAGGGCGGCGGCCGCAAGGGTTTCCATAAAACCGAAAACTCCCTGAAAAACATCATCGGGGTATTGAACCTGCGGGGCGGCGGCTACGGCTTCGTCACTCCCAGAAAGAAGGAAGAGACCGGCGGGCGTGATGTATTCGTGCCCGCCTCCGAAGTGGGTCTGGCCGGAAACCGGGACCTGGTGCGGGTGCAGATCACGTCGCCCGGCTACGGCACCAAAGCTCCGGAAGGCCGGGTCATCAAGGTGCTGCAGAAGGGCAACGACCAGGAAGGCATGCTGAAGGTCTACCAGGTGCGGGATGAATTCTCCGCCGAGGTGGAGCAGGAGGCTGCCCTTGCTGCGCTCACCGGCGAGGATGAGCTGAAGGCTCTGGAACAGCAATGGGCGGAAGGCCGTCCGGCCCTGGGGAACGGAGACGGCCCGGAGCGGCAGGATATTCGCGCCCACCAGATCGTCACCATTGACGGTGCGGATGCCAAAGACCTGGACGATGCCGTATCTCTGGAACGTACCCCCGGCGGCGGATACCGTTTAGGGGTCCATATCGCCGATGTGAGCTACTTTGTGAAGGAAGGCAGCCATCTGGACTATGAGGCCTTTGAACGGGGCTGCAGCCTGTATTTTCCGGACCGCTCCATCCCCATGCTGCCCCGGGTCCTGTCCAACGGCTGCTGCAGCCTGAACCCGCAGGAAGATAAGCTGACCCTGAGCTGCGTCATGGAATTCGACCGCTACGGGAAGCGGCAAAGCTACGAAATCTTCCCGTCGGTGATCCGTACGGCGGAGCGTCTCACCTACGAAGACATCAACGCGCTCCTGGAAGATGAAGATGAGACCCAGCTGCAGCGCTATGAAGCCATCGCGCCCATGCTGCGAAACATGGAGAAGCTGGCGGCCCTGCTGCGCAAAAAACGCATCAAACGGGGGGCGCTGGACTTCGAGCTTCCGGAATCCAAAATCACGCTGGATGAGACCGGATTCCCCGTCACCGTCGCTCCCGAAGAACGGGGCACCGCAAACCGCATGATCGAAGAATTCATGCTGGCGGCCAATGAAGCGGTGGCGGAAGAATTCGAGAAAAAGAACATACCTTTCATCTACCGCATCCACGAAAAGCCCGCTCCGGAGAAGCTGGAGGAACTGAACCAATTTCTAGGCACCTTCGGGTACAGTCTGCGGGCCGGGAAGGATGTGACACCGGCGGCGGTGGCCGCTCTGCTGCAGGAAACGGAAGGCCGGGAGGAAGAGCGGGTGATCCACACGGTCACCCTGCGGTCCATGCAGAAGGCCGCCTACAGCCCGGAAAGCAAAGGCCATTTCGGCCTGGCTGCCCGCTATTACTGCCACTTCACATCGCCCATCCGCCGCTATCCGGATCTGGTGATCCACCGCATCATCCATGAAGTGCTGGAAGGTCCTCTTTCCGCAGAGCGCAAGGAAGAACTGGCCGCCTTTGCGGAGGCTGCTGCGGTGCGGTCCTCTATTATGGAACGGAAGGCGGAAGAAATCGAGCGCAGCGTGGAGAAATTCCACAAAGCCCGCTGGATGTCCAAGCACCTGGGCGAGACTTTTGATGGCATCATCAGCGGCGTGGTCTCCGCCGGCTTCTTTGTGGAACTTCCCAATACGGTGGAAGGCTTCGTGCGGGTCACGGACCTGCGCTGGGACTGGTTCCGCTTTGAACCGGAGCACTACCGTCTGGTGGGGCAGGATACGGAAACGGTCTACCGGGTGGGGGATCCCGTCAGGGTAAAGGTCCATTTCGTGGATCCGGATCTCTGGGAAGTGCGCTTCACCCTGTGCCGGTAAAGCAACTGAAAAGAATAAGAAAGCCCCCTGCAGTTTGCTGCAGCAGGGGGCTTTCTTTTGAACTTGTTTATTTTTTTGAGAATTTTATGCGGGTTTACAGCCGGTTATCAATACTTGTTGGGGTTCCAGAAAGAAGGCATAAAGATGGTCAGCACGGTGAACAGTTCCAGTCTGCCCACGATCATCAGGAAGGCCAGGAACGTCTTGGTGAAGCCGGACAGGAAGCCGAAGTTGCAGGCGGGCCCCACCAGATTGAACCCGGGGCCTACATTGCCCAGACAGGCCAGGGAGGCAGAGAGCGCTGTGACAAGGTCCTGCCCGTCGAATGCGACCACCGCCGTGCCGAGAAGAATCAGGAACATGTAGAAGAAAAGGAAGGTGGAGATGCTGCTGACGGATTCCTGGGACAGAGGCTTTCCGCCGATTTTGACGGGAACCACCGCGTTGGGGTGGAGCCGCAGGTAGAGCCCGCGCTTGATGAACTTGAAGTAAGAAATCAGGCGGATCACCTTGATGCCGCCGCCGGTACTGCCTGCGCAGCCGCCGATGAAGTACAGCAGGAACAGCAGCATTTTCGCAGCGGCAGGCCAGAGATCGAAGTCCGCTGTGGCAAAGCCGGTGGTGGTGAGCAGGGAAGCGGTCTGGAAGCCGCTGAGCCGCAGAGCTTCCTCCAGGGAGGGAACCACGTTTTCTTTCAGCAGGATCACAGTCAGCAGGACGGTCACTGCGCCCCAGATGAGCCAGTAGACCTTCATTTCCGAGTCGCCGGCCACTTCTTTGAATTTGCGGCGCAGCAGCAGGTAGTAGAGGGTGAACCGGGTGCCGGCCAGCATCATGAACAAAGTGATGACCCATTGAATGTAGGGACTATCGAAGGCAGCAATGCTGTTATTGTAGTTGCCGAAGCCGCCGGTGCCCATGGTGGCAAAACTATGGGTCAGCGCATCGAACCAATCCATGCCGCCCAGAAGCAGGAGGACGGTTTCGACGGCGGTGAATACCAGGTAGATGGTATAGAGGATCTTGGCGGTGTCCGTCAGTTTGGATGCCAGTTTGTCCGTGGTGGGGCCGGGGGCTTCCGCCTGGATCAGCTGCAGGCCGCCCACACCGAGAGAGGGAAGAAGGGCCACTACGAATACCAGAATGCCCATGCCGCCCAGCCAGTGTGTGAAGGTACGCCAGAACTGGACCCCTTTAGTCAGACTTTCCACATCGCTGAGGATGGTGGAACCGGTGGTGGTGAAGCCGGATGCACTTTCGAAAAAGGCATCGATAAAGGTGGGGAAGGAACCGCTGAACCAGAAGGGCAGCGCCCCTGCTAAAGACATCAGGAACCAGGAAAGGGTCACTACCAGGAAGCCATCCCGGACCCGCAGAGTGGTGCGGATCGGTTTGAAGAACAGGATGCCGGCAATGCTGATGGCGGACAGGACAGCGATGATGATCAGAAACATCAGAGCGGTCTCTGTCTCTCTGTAAAACAGGGAAACGGCCAGGGAAAGCAGCATGGAAAGGGAAGTGATCAGGAGGATGTAGGAAAGGATCCTCCCGATGAGCTTCCCGTTGAGAACGGTGGAAATGCGGCCCATATTACAGCCCCCGTTTCTTGCTGCGGAACAGCTTTTCCAGAGCGGGGAGCTGAGACAGCAGGCAGAAGACGATCACGTGGTCACCCGCTTTGATTTCTGTGCCGCCGCGAGGAATGATGATCTCATCACCGCGGTGGATGGCGGCGATCAGAACGTTTTCGGGAAGGGAGATCTGAGACAGCGGGGTATTCAGGATATCCATTTTTTTATCGGCTACCAATTCTACGAATTCCGCCTGCCCCTGGATCAACTTCGAGAAAATGATGCGTCTGGAACCCTGCATGAATCGCAGAATGTGGGATACGGTAATGTCGGTGGGGCTGAGGGCCATGGAGATCCCCAGCCGTTTTACAAGGTCACCGTAGCTCTTGCGGCTGACCTTGGCCACCACGTCTTCCACATTGCGTTCGTGGGCCAGCATGGCCAGCAGCAGATTTTCTTCGTCGAAGCCGGTGAGGGTCACGAAGGCATCCATGCCGTCAATGTCCTCTTCTTCCAGCAGGTTGACATCGGTGGCATCGCCGCAGAGCACCAGTACATTATCCAGATGCTCGGACAGGTATTCACAGCGCTCCCGGTTGGAATCGATGATCTTCACGAAGAAGCCTTCTTTGGAAAGGCTGTCTGCCAGATAGAAGCCGGCTTTGCCGCCGCCGGCGATCATGACTTTTTTCGCGCTGATCTTGGTTCGTTTTTCCCGTACCAGTTCGCTGAAGGCGCGGACGGGGCCTTCCATGCCCAGCATGTATATATCGTCTGTGGGAAGGATCTCCGTTTCGCCGTTGGGGATGATGATTTTACCGTTCCGGGAAATGGCAACGATGAGAGCCATACCCAGGGTAGGACCCACTTCCTTCAGCTTTTTATTGCAGATGGAAGGCATCTTTTCGGCGGTGAACTGGATAATGGCGATCTTGCCGGAAGCGAAGAGACCATCGCTCAGGTTGTATTTCTGTACCAGGTAGCGATGGATCTCGTTGGCCATGGAAAGATCAGGGTTCACGGTCATATCGATGTAGAAGGTTTTTTTGATGAAATTCAGTTCGTTCACGTATTCCGGGTCGCGGATCCGGGCGATGGTGCGGCTGCAGCCCATTTCCTTGGCGAAGCGGCAGATGGCCATGTTCTTTTCGTCCTGGTCCGTGACCGCAATGACGTAGTCGTAGGAGCCGATGCGGAGTTCCCGCAGAACTTCGGGGTTTTTGGCATTGGAAGTCACAGTGAGCAGATCCATTTTGGTTTCCGCTTTCTGCAAAACCTCCGCGTCTTTATCGATAAGGGTGATTTCGTTGCCGCCGCCCAGCAGAGCCTCCGTAATGGTAAGGCCCAGCTTGCCGGCACCGATCACAGCAATTTTCATTGGAATACCTCCTGAAAGAAAGGATGAAAATGTAGATACATAATTACTTTATCATATTTAAGCGCGGAAAGAAAGACTTTTCCCGTCTTGCATTTGAAACGGAACCACAATATAATGAACAGAGGGAAAATCGGCACCGTTCACGAAAACATAACGGCAGCCGGATCGTACCGCCGTCTTGAAACAAGGGGGAAAGAACATGAACGTGAAAATGAAGAAAACCGCAGTATTTGGATTGGCTTTCCTTTTGGTACTGGTGCTGTTCACCGGATGCAGCGCAAAGGTGGCCGGTGAATTGACAGAGAAGGATGTCACCGCAGCAGCGGAGGAACTGCTGTTCAAATTCCGGAGCGGTCAGTGGGAGCAAGCGGCCGATCTCTTTACCGAAGAAAGCGGCTTCTCCGGCTCTAAGTTGTATGAAAGATGCCGCAACAATGTGTGGAGCAAAACAGGAGAATATGTGGAAACCGAAAGCACCCGGGTGTTCGGCTCCGGTGCCAGCGCGGAATCTTCCCAGTTTGTGACCTGCGTTATGCTCTGTGCCCATGAGAAGGGTACGGTCGAATATACCTTTACCTTTAATCTGGACCTGGAAGCCACCGATTTTTCTGTGAAAAAGGTAGATGCAGCCCCTGCGTCTTAAATGACAGCCATGCCGAAAGAAAAAGACACGAAAACAAATGCACTGCGCCTGCTGGAAACAGCGGGCGTTGCCTATGAAGCCATCCATTACGAATGCAAGGAATTTACGGACGGTGTACACGCTGCGGATGCGGCGGGGACTCCGCCGGACCAGACCTATAAAACGCTGGTGGGCACCGGAAAGAGCGGCCAGCATTACGTTCTGGTGCTGCCCGTGGCCGGAGAAGTGGACCTGAAGAAGGCGGCCCGGGCCGCCGGCGAAAAGGCTCTGGAACTGATCAGCGTCAAGGAACTTCTGCCCCTCACCGGCTATGTGCGCGGCGGTGTCAGCCCCCTGGCCATGAAGAAGGCGTTTCCCACATTGGTGCAGGAGGAGGCCCAGCTGTACGATGAAATCTTTGTCAGCGGCGGCCGCATCGGTCTGTCCGTGAAACTGGCTCCCGATGAGCTGCTCCGGGTCACCGGCGGCAGCTATGCGGATTTCTGCAAATAGCCGCGGAGGCCTTCCGAAAGAAGTTGTAGTCCGATCAAAATAAAAAATCCCGCCTGCGGCAGGCTGTGCGCAAAATCGGTAAATCCTGCTGGAAATTCCCACGACTCTGCTCGTAAACTTTGAAAACAAAACCCCGTTTAGCCTTACGGCTTTACGGGGTCTTTGTTTGGATCAAAGTTTTTATTCGCCTCGCCTGGAATTTCAGCGCCGTCTTTAATATTTTGCGCACAGCCTGCCGCAGACGGGGTTCTTGTTACGATCGGTCTTATGTGCTCTTTTAAAATAGAATGCTGCGACTGTTTGAAAAAATTCGCATAGACTACCGCAATCGTCTTGACAAAGCCAGACTATCGGAGTAGTATATAAACATACTATTGCAATAGTCTACAAAAGGAGTATTTCTATGGGCGTCAAATTGTTTGATTCCGAACTGAAAGTCATGGATCTTCTCTGGAAACAGGGGGATCTTACCGCAAAAGAGATCGCTGCACAGCTTGGTGAATCCGTGGGCTGGAACAAAAATACCACCTATACCGTCATCAAGAAGTGCGTGGAAAAAGGGGCCGTGGAACGCCGGGAACCCAACTTCCTGTGCACCGCGCTGATCCCCAAGGAACAGGTGCAGGCTCAGGAGACGGATGAGCTCATCGACCGTATTTTCGATGGTTCCGCCGATCTTCTATTCGCTTCCCTGCTGGATCGAAAGGAACTTTCGGAGAAAGAGATCGAGGGGCTTCGTCGCCTTGTGGAGCGGCTGAAATAACGGGGTTCGCTGTTTTGCAGAACCACCGGTACTGCCGCCTCTGCAGTCAGAAAGGATAACGCGCGATGAATCTTTTGACCATGAGCCTATCGGCTGCCCTTATGGCAGCTGTGGTTGTGATAGTTCGTTTTTTGCTGCTGCACCGGCTGCCGAAAAACGCATTCCTGATCCTCTGGGGGCTGGTGCTGTGCCGGCTTCTGGTTCCTTTTTCCGTGCCCGCATCTCTGAGCCTCTGGCCCCGTCTCACGGCACTTCGGCCCGGCGGAGAATCTTTGGACTTCTCCGTTCTTAACGCCGCCTGGCCGGAAGCAGCCGTGGAAGGCGATGCCGGAACTCTGCAGGGAGGGGCGGAAAGCGGCCTCACCGCTGCTGCGGAAGGGGTTTCTTTTGTGTCGGTACTGTATTTCGCAGGTCTCCTGCTCACGGCGGCCTGGTTTATCTGTGCCTATGTACGGAGTCTGCGGCAATTTCGGACGGCGGTGCCGGCAGGTCATAAGACGGAGGAGCTTGCGGAGCGGTTTGCTCTGCGGCGCAGGGTGCGGATCCTGGAAACGGACCGCATTAAAACCCCGCTGACCTATGGCATTCTGCGGCCGGTGATCCTCCTTCCCGGGGAGACCGACTGGCAGGACCGCAAGGGCCTTGCCTACGTGCTGGCCCACGAATTTGCCCACATCAAACGCTTTGACGCATTGCTGAAACTGCTTCTGGCTGCAGCCCTGTGTCTCCACTGGTTCAACCCGGCGGTCTGGATGGTTTACATCCTTGCGAACCGAGATATGGAACTGGCCAGAGATCGGGACGTGCTGGATACCTTCGGCCTTGCCGAACGCGAAGCGTACGCCCTGACCCTGATCCGCTGGGAGGAGAAGCGGGGCCGCCGTCAGCCTTTGTGCAGCGGTTTCAGCAGAACCGCCATCGAAGAAAGGATTACGGCAATTATGAAGAGCAAAAAACTGTCCAAGTCGGCCATCGTGCTGGCCGTTGTATTGGTGCTGGGGGTTACCGCAGTATTCGCCGCTTCCGGTGAACCGGATCCACAGAGCGGCACCGGTCTTTCCGGCGAACTTTCCGCAGCGGGAAAGACCTCTGGGGAAGGCGGCACAGCCGAGCTGAACTGGGTCTGGCCCGGCGGCGAGAATCAAAAACTGTCCGCTGAATTCCTGTGCATCCATCCCATCACCGGGGAGAACATGCTGAGAGGACACGTGAACATCATTGCGGAAAGCGGCGATCCGGTCTTTGCTGCCCTGTCCGGCACCGTTCTGGAAACGGGTTACAATCCGGAGGATGGGTATTACATCCTTCTGGAACACAGCGCCGGTCTGCAGACCGCTTATACGCATCTGGAAACCATCCTGACAGAACAGGGGGACTTGGTCAAGGGCGGAAGCCGCATCGGCACCGTGGGAACCACCGGCATGGCCACCGGCCCCAATCTGGGCTTCCAGGTGCTGGTTTCCGGCGAAGCCACCGACCCCATGGCCTTTTTCGAATAGTTTCGCTTCAAATAAAACCCCGTAAAGTCAATGGCTTTACGGGGTTTTGCTTGTAACGTATCGGGTTATTCGTTTTCAAGGGGAGATAAGGCGGAATCGCTTACGTTTCCGGCATATTTCCGGTAGACGGCATGGTAGTCGATGTGCATTACAGTGTCGTTCTGGTCAAAGTAAAACCGGAGAGCAACGCAGGCACCGCTGGTGATTCTTGCCTGGTACTCCACAAAAGAGGTAACCGTGTGCTGTGCATCGCCGATGCCCATGATTTCAGGGAAGGGCGGTTCCGGAGTCTTTGTGCCGTAAGCGTCAAACACTTCCTTTTGGGTAGAACCGAGACCGATACCTCTGTAAGTGCGGAAGGCAAGGGAATCTGCCTGCGACAGATCGTGATCCATATCCTGGCGATAATGCACCATCAGGCCGGCATTGGCAAAGGTACCGCCGGATGTTCCGTCCGGAAAGGCGTTGTAAAAATCGATCAGATTTGTATAGCCGGTGCTGTGGACGTCGGGGATTTCAAAATCCGCCCGGTAAAGAACATTTTGCTTCCAGGCTGCGGTGTTTTCGGGATGGGGATCCGTCAGCTCCACCGATACTTCATGGGGGAAACCGGTTTTTGCTTTTACATCCAGAACAAGAGAGGGGATTTCTTTCGTCATCCGGCTCGCTTGCTCATTTTCTTCCTGATATTCCGATGAAACGTTCACGGTGACAGCTTCGCTTACGACCCCGCTGCTGAATACGGTGGTCAGGAGTACATCGATGGCCGCAAGACCATCCATCCCGATAATATCTGCGTCAGAAAACAGTTTCTCCGCATCGTCGTTTAAGCACTCCAGATTTACAACCGAATTGCTGCTGTCAAGCTGAAGCTCAAATTCGGGATTGATGGTAAAGTGGATCGCGGCGACGTATTCTGCTTTGTCTGTTTGATTCGGATCGTTCGATCCCTGAGGGTTTGCGCCTCCGCTTGAGCAGGAAGCCAAAGAGAAGCACAGGATCATCGCCAGAACCAGCGCAATCATTTTTTTCATAATGGACTCTCCAAAATCGATTTGACCGTGTCTAAAACGGATGATTTTTTATTGATCCATTTCATGTTACCATACGGAGCCTAAAGATACAAGCGCAGGCGACTGCAGTGAGGCGAGTAAAAACTTTGATCCAAACAAAAACCCCGTAAAGCCGTGAGGCTAAACGGGGTTTTGTTTTCAAAGTTTACGAGCCGAGCGTGGCAGATTCCCGCGGCATTTCCGGGGATTTCGAAGCCGCTCTGCAGAGCCTTTCAGGAATCCGCAGTGCTCTTAGCGGTTCTGCAGCTGGCCCAGGAAGGCGCGGGTGCGCTCGTTCTTGGAATTCAGGATCACATCGTCCGGGGCGCCTTCCTCCACGATGACGCCGTCTGCCATGAAGATGACACGGTCTGCCACCTTGCGGGCGAACTCGATTTCGTGGGTGACGATCACCATGGTGGTGTCTTCTGCGGCCAGTTCCTTGATGACTTTCAGAATTTCGACGGTCAGTTCCGGGTCCAGAGCGGAGGTGGGTTCGTCGAAGAACAGCACTTCCGGATTCAGGGCCAGGGCGCGGGCGATGGAAACGCGCTGCTGCTGACCGCCGGACAGGAAGCCGGGGTAGGCGTTTGCCTTATCGGAAAGGCCCATTTTTTCCAGCAGGGCGTAGGCGGTTTTCTCGGCCTCGGCCTTGTCGATCTTCTGCACGGAGATGGGAGCATCGGTGATGTTCTTCAGCACCGTGTAGTGGGGGAACAGGTTGAAATTCTGGAACACCAGACCGTACTGGCGGCGTACGTCGCGCAGCACGGCGGGGGAGGAGTAGACGGAATTGCCGTTTTCGTCGTTCTTGCAGACCACGTAGTCGGTGACGGCGCCGTTTTCTGCGTCGCGGTAGATCAGCTCGCCGCCGTCCATGGTTTCCAGCAGGGTGGCACAGCGCAGCAGGGTGGATTTACCGGAACCGGAGGGGCCGATCAGGGCCACAACTTCGCCTTTCTGCACGGAGAAGGAAATGTCCTTCAGGACTTCCGTTCCCTCAAAGCTTTTGCGCACATTGCGCATGGTAAGTACTTCCATGGCGACCTCCTAACGATAGTATGCCAGCTTCTTCTCGACCCGCTCCATGACGGCGGCAACGAGGAAGTTGAACACGAAATAGAATACGCCGGCAGCCACCAGGGCCATGATGTTCTTCTGACCGGAAGCGATTTCCTTGGCGGTGGTGAACATTTCCATGATGTTGATGGAGAAGGCCAGGGAAGTGTCCTTGACCAGAGTGATCATTTCGTTGGTGACGGGGGGCAGTACCCGCTTCACCATCTGGGGCAGGATGATCTTGAAGAAGGTCTGGCCTTTGGAGTAGCCCAGAACGTGGGCGGCTTCGTACTGACCCTTGGGGATGGATTCGATGCCCGCACGGAAGATCTCAGCAAAGTAGGCGGCGTAGTTGATGACGAAGGCCACGATACAGGCGATGAAGCGCCATTCGGAGCTGAGGGGAATCTTGAACAGATAGAAGGGGGCGTAGAATACGACGAAGAGCTGCAGCATGAGGGGAGTGCCTCTCATGACGGAAATGTAGAGCTTGGTGATGTTGCGGATCAGCCCGTTGGAACTCATGCGGCCAAAGGTGGCCACAAGGCCCAGCGGAAGGGAGAAGATCAGGGTCAGGAAGAAGATCTCTAAAGTGACCACCATACCTTCTGCCAGCTGCGTGAGCATCAGGGTAAAATCCATTGCACTCTCCTTACTTTACTTGCCGAGGATGCAGACATCGTAGCCGAACCACTTCTTGGAGATGGTGGCGAAGGTGCCGTCCTTGACCATTTCCATCAGGGTGTTCTGTACTTTGTCGCGCAGTTCGGTGTTGCCCAGCAGGAAGCCGACGCCGTACTGTTCGTCAGCGATGGTTTCTTCCAGGATCATGAACTTATCGGTGCGGCCGTCGATCTGGAAGTTGGCTACGCCGATGTCCATGGCGATGGCGTGGATGGCCTTGGATTCCAGATCCATGAAGGCGCTGTTGTATTCGGCGCAGGTCAGGTATTCGCCGAAGGAAGCTACCAGATCCTTGAATTCATCTTCTGCCAGTGCGGACTGTGCGGAGGATTCCTTCTGTACCATAACGGTCTTGCCGGCCAGGTCCTTCAGGGAGGTGATGCCGGAATCCTTGCGGACGACCACTACCTGGCTGTTGTCCATGTAAGCGTCGGTCCAGGTGTACAGGTCTTCACGATCGTTCATGGTGAAGCCGTTCCAGATGCAGTCGATGTTGCCGGATTCCAGTTCGAAGTCCTTGCTGTTCCAGTCGATGGGCTGCAGCTTCAGCTCCATGCCCAGGCGCTTTGCAACTTCGGCGGCCATTTCCAGGTCGAAACCGGTGTATTCGCCGTCATCGCCCATGTAACCGAAGGGAGGGAAGTTGGCGTCGAAGCCGACGGTCAGGGTGTTGTCTTCTTTGGAACCGCAGCCGGTGAAAACGGTCAGCAGCATCAGCAGTGCCAGAAACAGAGCGGTGATTTTCTTCATGATGAGTTCTCCTTTTCTTTTAGTGAAAGTTGGATCACGTCCGGAGCCATTTGGCCAGCGGAAACGGGATCCAAAGGGTTCAAAACGATAAAAGAGCGGTCGTTCTTGTGACCGCAATACTACGGTAACACTTTAATGCGATAAAGTCAACCCTTAAATATAAAATAAGTATCGCATTTTACATATTTACAGTTGGAATAAGTAGAAAAGGACTGCCGCATGGTCGCGGCAGCCCTTTTTCGCTAGCTGGTTAGTTTTTCGGAGGAAGAAGCGTCTGTGCATCATCGGTGGTCTCATACCGAACGGCAGGGGTTTGATAGAAGCTTTGTTCGTAGCGGAATTTGTATTGAAGAACGGAATAGTTGTAAAAATTCCAGCCGGAATCGATCGGCTCCAGAGTGACGGATTGCAAATCTTTTACGTCATTGGGACAGACGCTGCAGAATTTCGCATAAGCCTCTTCAAAGGGGATGATTTCGTAGTATCCGCGGATCGATCGTTCACTCTCTGAAAAAATGCTGATGCTGATCGTCCGTGAATAGACGCAATCTGTGGGATCTTGACCGCTCCAACTTACGGAAAGACCGGTGAAGTTGGAGTTGTAAATGGTTTCTTCAAAGTCATCACCGGCATCAAAGAGCCGGAAATAGGTTGAAATTACACTGCCTGCCCAGAAGGATTTGGAACGAATAAAGAGAGGAGAATCGATTGCCAGCCGATCACAGGCAGCAGGAATGATGCTGCTGTCTTCCAGAAAGGCGAAGATTTCGCCTTGCGTGTGGAACTCCTGGACGGTGTTGATGCGTAGACCTCCGTCCCGATAGCAAAAGTATTCAAAGGCATCGGTTACGAAAACGATCCCGCGATTGCCGATGCGGTTCAGGTCGGGCTTGAGCCACTCGGGAATCGGATACTTTGTCAGGCTCCAAAAGGCCCGCGCATCGGCCTCCAAAGCGGTAATTTCTGCCTCGGTCAGGGGCTCCGGATCCGGAATACCGCCTTGCTGCAGCGGATTGTCGGAGTAATCGTAAATGGGAAGTTTCTGTGATGTGATGGAGGCAGTTTGCCGGGCATCCAGCGCGGGGTGATCCGTATTTTTAATGGGAACGGTTTTTCCCTCAGCGTAGGTGAAAAGAAACTCTTCGTCGCCGTAATTGGGATCCGCCACGGTCACGATCCGTTCCAGATCATGCGCTACCGCCGGGACGTAATATGCCGTTTCGTTGATCAGGAAGCGATAATGGGGAACCCAGTGGACATAATACTTCTCTTGCAGATATTCGATGGTAACACCGGCGATGGAGGAGACGGAGGTTCCGGCCATTTGGGCGGCGGTTTCTGCGGCTTCTGCATAAGGGATCAACGGATATTCGCCAATACTTTGCGGCACGGCATTGTGGTATTCGATGTGGAGTCTCCACGGGGTCTGGAAAATCTTCAAACTGCGGAAATTGTAGTTGAACAGCGTTTCGGCAGCATTGTTTCCGGGTTCAAAAATGGTGAAACATACCGTGTCCCGAAAATCGCTGGAAATGGAATCGGGATCACTGTATTTGGGAGAACGAAGAAGAACTGGGTTTTTGAACTGCAATTCTTCCAGGGCGGTTGCGACAACGGGATCCTGTTTTAATTCATTGATGAGATCGATTTCCGTCGCCGGGGTTGACGGGTTCCGATAGTAGATTGCGTCGGGAGAAGCCATATAAATCGGCTGCGGTCCAGTCATGTTTTGGGGATCGCGATAGCTGGCAAGGCCGGAGAATGTACCGAAGGAAGCAGAATTACCTGTGGGAAGAAGTTCTGCTGCGGTCAGGAAATTGTTGAGCTTCTGCACTAAACTGTCCGCATGGTCCTGCGAAGGCACTCCGAATAGAACTTTCAAGTGGGAATAAATCGCTGCATTCACATCGGAGGCAGAGCGTTCGGAAGTATAGATGGCTTTGGAATAAATGGGCAGCGTTTTCAGGTTCGGATCCTGCAGAAACGCAGCGTTGAGTAAAGACCCTTCATCCTGAACCCGGGGCAGTTTGATTCCGGTTTCGGTATTTTGAGAATCGCCGGAGCCGTCGTTATCCTTCTGAACATCCTGCTGATTCTGGCTCTGGTGCTGATCGTTCTGCGGACCGGGATCGGGAGTATCCGGCACCGGCGGCGTGCAGGCGCAAAAAAGAAGGAGCAGGATGCAGAAAAGGCTCAAAATCCACAGCGGCGAAGTTCTGATTTTCATGCTAACGCCCTCCTTTACTCAGCGGAATCTCCTATTGTAAAAATTCTATCAAAAATCAGACGGATTCGTCAATAAATGCTGGAAAATGACATGGTACCGTGATACAATTGTAAAAAAGAAAATCACAAGGAGGAAGTCTGCCATGAAACGGACAGATTACATCACCTGGGATGAATACTTCATGGGCGTAGCCCTGCTGGCGGCAAAGCGCAGCAAGGATCCCAGCACCCAGGTAGGCGCCTGCATCGTCAGCCCCGAAAACATCATCCTTTCCACCGGTTACAACGGATTCCCCTTCGGCTGCTCCGACGACGAGTTTCCCTGGGATCGGGAAGGGGAGGATACCAAGTATCCCTACGTGGTCCATGCAGAACTGAACGCCATCCTCAATTCCCAGGGGAAGGATCTGAAGGGTTCCCGCCTGTACGTAGCCCTGTTCCCCTGCAACGAATGCGCCAAGGCCATCATCCAGAGCGGCATCCGTGAGGTCATCTATCTTTCCGACAAATATGCAGACACCCCCAGTGTGATGGCTTCCAAGAAAATGCTCACCGCTGCCGGCATCGCCCTGCGGCACCTGGATTCCGACCGGGAACTGGTGCTGAAGTTCGACTGAGGAACCGCAGCAAAAAAACTTTCGGTAATTCGCAAAAAGGACTTGCATTGCTATCGAAAAATATGGTATCGTAGCGATGTATTTTTGTTAGAAAGGAGACAGTGCTCCATGGGTCAGATTCACACCTTCCACAATACCAGTACGCAAGGGAGATTTGTACCCAAAACCAGAGTATCCGTCACCTCTAAAGACGAAACAAGGGCGTAGTGCGCAAGCACTGCGCCTTGCTTATTTTTACGAGAAAAAAATGGAGGAAATCAATCATGGAAAACAAACTTGTTTACACCGGCAAAACCAAGAACGTATATGCACTGGAAAACGGCAACTATCTGCTGAAGTTCAAAGATGACGTGACCGGCAAGGACGGCGTCTTCGATCCCGGTGAAAACTCTGTTGGCCTGACCATTGACGGCGTTGGCGATGTCAACCTGCGCATGTCCATCTACTTCTTCGAAAAGATCAATGCTGCCGGCATCAGCACCCACTACATCTCCGCTGACCTGGCAAATACCACTATGGAAGTGATCCCCGCAAAGCCCTTCGGCAAGGGTCTGGAAGTGATCTGCCGCCACAAGGCAGTGGGCAGCTTCCTGCGTCGTTACGGCCAGTACATCGAAGAAGGTGCAGATCTGCCCGCATACGTAGAAACCACCTTCAAGAACGATGCTCTGGGCGATCCCCTGGTCACCAAGGACGGTCTGGTAGTTCTGGGCGTTATGACCGAAGAACAGTATGACTCCATGAAGGAAATGACCCAGAAGATCACCAAGATCGTTGCTGACGATCTGCTGGAAAAGGGTCTGGTCCTGTACGACATCAAGTTCGAATACGGCTACGATGCTGACGGCAACGTGATCCTGATCGACGAAATCGCATCCGGCAACATGAGAGTCTACAAGGACGGCAAGTACATCGATCCCATGACCCTGTCCGAACTGTTCTTCGCATAAAATGGGTGGCTTTTTCGGTACAGTTTCCAAACGCGACTGCGTTCTGGATATTTTCTTCGGGGTCGACTATCATTCTCACCTGGGTACCAAACGGGCCGGTATGATCGTTCGCGACGAGAAGGGCGGTTTTCAGCGGCAGATCCACTCCATTGAAAACACTCCCTTCCGCACCAAGTTCGAAAAGGATCTGCACGACTTCCACGGCTGCAGCGGCATCGGCTGCATCAGCGACAACGATCCCCAGCCGCTGCTGGTACGGTCTCATCTGGGCTTCTATGCCATCACCACCATCGGCGCCATCAACAACGCCGATGCGCTGGTGGAGAAGTACTTCTCCGACCACGGCCATCAGTTCATGGCCATGAGCTCCGGCAAAGTCAACTCCACCGAACTTGTGGCAGCCCTGATCAACCAGAAAGACGACCTGGTTTCCGGCATTCTGCACGCCCAGGACGAAATCGAAGGCTCCATGACCCTGCTGATCCTCACCAGCGACGGTGAGATCATCGCTGCCCGCGATAAGCTGGGCAGACTGCCCGTTCTGATCGGTAAGAACGAAGACGGCCACAGCGTGGCATTCGAATCCTTTGCTTACCAGAAGACGGGGTACCAGGATGTCTACGAACTGGGTCCCCATGAGATCGTCAAGATCACGGCGGATTCCATCGAGACCCTGTCCCCTCCGGGCGAAGAAATGAAGATCTGCGCGTTCCTGTGGAGCTACTACGGCTATCCCAATTCCCGCTACGAAGGGAAGAACGTGGAAGTGATGCGCGTGGAAAACGGCAAGTCCATGGCCCAGGATGAAATCGCACGGGGCGTGCTGCCCGACGTGGATTACGTGGCCGGCGTGCCCGATTCCGGCGTGCCCCATGCCATCGGTTATGCCACTGCTTCCGGAAAGGAATTCGCAAGACCCTTTATCAAGTACACTCCCACCTGGCCCCGCTCCTTCATGCCCGCAAACCAGAACGTGCGGAATCAGGTGGCAAAAATGAAGCAGATCCCCGTACCCGAACTGATCGACGGCAAGAAGCTGCTGCTGGTGGACGACTCCATCGTTCGCGGCACCCAGCTGGGCGAGACCGTAGACTTCCTGTACAATGCAGGTGCAAAGGAAGTCCATATGCGCTCCGCCTGCCCGCCCATCATGTACGGCTGCAAGTTCCTGAGCTTCTCCCGCAGCAATTCCGCCAACGAGCTTCTGGCCCGCCGCGTGGTGCAGGAACTGGAAGGTGACGAAGGTCACAACCATCTGGACGAATATGCAGACCCCAAGACCGAGCGCGGCAAGTGCATGCTGAAGCGCATCTCCGAAATGTTCGGCTTCGATTCCCTGGGTTACCAGACGCTGGACGGCGTTCTGGAAGCCATCGGCATCGATAAGGACCGTGTCTGCACCTATTGCTGGTCCGGTAAAGAATAAGAAAAAAGCCTGTCCGCAGGCTTTTACAGGAGGAAAACATGAAGAAGATCGCCGTCATTATGGGAAGTGCCAGCGACCTGCCTAAGGTACAGCCGGCAATCGATGCTCTGAAAGAATTCGGAGTCCCCTTTGAAGCACACATCTGCTCTGCACACAGAACCCCCGAAGAGGCTGCCAGATTCGCCAGAGATGCCAGAGCCAACGGCTTTGGCGCCATCATCGCAGCCGCCGGCAAAGCTGCACACCTGGCAGGTGCATTCGCAGCAGGCACCACCCTTCCCGTCATCGGTATCCCCGTAAAATCCGATGCCCTGGACGGCCTGGACGCTCTGCTTTCCACCGTACAGATGCCTCCCGGCATGCCCGTTGCCACCGTCGCCATCGACGGTGCCCGCAACGCCGGCCTTCTGGCCGTGGAGATCCTGGCTGTCACCGACGATGAACTGGCCTACAAGCTGGCCGCTCTTCGCGATGATATGAAGAAAAAAGTCCTGGAAAAAGATCTGGAACTGCAGGCTTCCCTGTAAGCCCGATTTGAATCAGAAATCCCTCACAGCAAGAAAGGAGCCCAATTCCATGAAAAGTTTCAGCGAAAGCTATAAGGCAGCCGGCGTTGACATCACTGCCGGTTACGAAGGTGTAAAACTCATGAAGAAGCATGTTGCCAGAACCATGACCCCCGGCGTCGTTTCCGACATCGGCGGTTTCGGCGGTCTCTTCGCCCTGGACCTGGCAGGCATGAAGGAACCCATGCTGGTCAGCGGTACCGACGGCGTCGGCACCAAGATCCGCATCGCACAGCTTCTGGACAAGCATGATACCATCGGTATCGACTGCGTTGCCATGTGCGTCAACGACGTGATCTGCGTCGGTGCAAAGCCCCTGTTCTTCCTGGATTACATCGCCATCGGCAAGAACGAGGCCGAAAAGGTAGCCACCATCGTTTCCGGTGTCGCAGAAGGCTGCGTGCAGTCCGGCTGCGCCCTGATCGGCGGCGAAACCGCAGAACACCCCGGTGTTATGGCTGCCGATGACTACGACCTGGCCGGTTTCACCGTCGGTATCGTAGACAAGAGCAAGATCGTCAACCAGGATCTGCAGAAGCCCGGCGACGTGCTGATCGCTCTGCCCTCCACCGGCGTACATTCCAACGGTTTCTCCCTGGTCCGCAAGGTCTTCGACGTAGAAAACAAGGCACTGGATGTTTACAGCAACGAACTGGGCATGACCCTGGGCGAAGCACTGCTGACCCCCACCCGCATTTACGTCAAGTCCGTTCTGGAACTGATGAATGCCGTTACCGTTAAGAGCGTTTCCCACATCACCGGCGGCGGTTTCTACGAAAACCTGCCCAGATCCCTGAAGGACGGCCTCTCCGCCAGCGTAGACGAAAAGTCCCTGCGGATCCTGCCCATCTTCGATCTGCTGGCCAAGACCGGCAACGTGCCCAAGAGAGATATGTTCAATACCTATAACATGGGCGTTGGCATGTCCGTCGTCGTAGGCAAGGAAGATGCCGATAAGGCCATCGAAGTACTGAAGGCAAACGGCGAAGACGCTTACATCATGGGCGAACTGGTGGAAAGCGAAGAAGGCGTGATCTTCAAATGAGTAAGGGTAAGATGCGGATCGCCGTCCTGGTATCGGGCGGCGGCACCAACCTGCAGGCCCTTCTGGATGCCCAGAAGGCCGGGAAGATCCCTTCCGGCGAAATCGTCCTGGTGCTGTCCAACAACCCCGAAGCCTACGCTCTGCAGAGAGCGGCGAACTTCGGCGTAAAAGGGCTGGCCTGGGACGGTACCGTTCCCGAGGGGCTGAACCGCCGTCAGGCTCTGGAAGCCTGGCTGCTGCAGCACCTGAAAGAGGAAGCCATCGATGTGATCATTCTGGCAGGCTTCATGTTCATCCTGAGCCCTGCCTTCATCGAAGCATACAGAGACCGGATCATCAACGTGCATCCGGCTCTGATCCCTTCCTTCTGTGGGGAAGGGTTTTACGGACTTCACGTCCACGAAGCCGCCCTCGGCTACGGCGTGAAGGTGACCGGCGCCACCGTGCACCTGGTGAACGAGATCCCCGACGGGGGCCGCATCCTTCTGCAGAAGGCTGTGGACATCCTGCCCGGCGACACTCCCGAGGTGCTGCAGAAGCGCGTAATGGAACAGGCGGAATGGATCCTGCTGCCCCAGGCAGCGGAGCTGCTCTGCCGGGAACTTGGGGAACAGGCCTAGGCCTGTTTTTCCCGCGTTTTAGAAACAATCGTTTTGCATCGTTAACAAACGTTTTTTTGAGTTGATTTGAGAGAAAGGAAGGGCATTATGAGCCAACTGCAGCGCGTATGCGATTACCTCAGCGGCAACACCTATCCCGGCAGAGGCGTTCTGATCGGCAGAACCCCCGACGGCAAGAAAGCAGCCATTGCTTACTTCATTATGGGCCGCAGCGAAAACAGCCGTAACCGTGTCTTCGTAGAAGAGGAAGGAGGCATCCGTACGGAAGCTTTCGACCCCGCTAAGCTGGCGGATCCTTCCCTGATCATCTACTGGCCCATCCGCGTGCTGGGCGACACCACCATCGTTACTAACGGTGACCAGACCGACACCATCTACGATTTCGTGAAGGAAGGCAAGTCCTTCGAAGATGCTCTGCGCACCAGAGCCTACGAACCGGACGCTCCCAACTTCACCCCCAGAATCAGCGGTATCCTGGAACGGAAGGACGGCAGCTTCTCCTATAAGCTGAGCATCCTGAAGAGCGACGAAGGCCGCGACGGCTTCTGCCGCAGAAACTTCTTCGAGGTGGAAAATCCCCCCGCAGGTGAGGGCCGTCTGATCCACACCTACGAAGGGGACGGCAACCCCATCCCCTCCTTTGAAGGCGAACCCAGACGCGTCACCGTAGACGGCGACCTGCAGGAATGGGCCAAGACCATCTGGCACGGTCTGAACAAAGACAACAAAGTATCCCTCTTCGTCCGCTTCATCGACCTTGCAACCGGTGAAACCGAAGATGTACTGTACAACAAGCTGAAGTAGGAGGAAGAACACGCCATGAAAGAAATGGAACTGAAATATGGCTGCAACCCCAACCAGAAGCCTGCCAAGATCTTCATGAAGGAAGGCGAGATCCCCGTAACGGTGCTGAACGGCCGTCCCGGCTACATCAACTTCCTGGATGCACTCAATGCCTGGCAGCTGGTCAAAGAACTGAAGGAAGCCACCGGTCTTCCCGCAGCCGCATCCTTTAAGCACGTATCTCCCGCCGGTGCTGCCATCGGCCGTCCTCTGACCGATGTGCTGCGCAAGATCTACTTCGTAGAAAAGGAAGATCTGTCTCCCATCGCCTGCGCTTACGCAAGAGCCCGCGGTGCCGACAGAATGTCCTCCTTCGGTGATTTCATCGCACTGTCCGATATCTGTGACGAAGACACCGCACTGCTGATCCAGCACGAAGTATCCGACGGCGTCATCGCTCCCGGCTACACCGACGAAGCACTGGCCATCCTGAAGACCAAGAGAAAGGGCGGCTACAACGTGCTGCAGATGGATCCTTCCTATAAGCCCGCCGAACGGGAAACCAAGGAAGTCTACGGCATCACCTTCGAGCAGGGCAGAAACGAACTGAAGATCGACGCTGCCATGCTGGAAAACATCGTTACCGAAAACAAGGAGCTGACCGAAGAGCAGAAGCAGGACCTGCTGATCGCTCTCATCACCCTGAAATACACCCAGTCCAACTCCGTCTGCTATGCAAAGGGCGGCCAGGCCATCGGCGTAGGTGCCGGCCAGCAGTCCAGAATCCACTGCACCAGATTGGCAGGGGACAAGGCAGACAACTGGCATCTGCGCCAGCATCCCAAGACTCTGGGCCTGCAGTTCAGAGAAGATCTGGGAAGAGCCAACCGCGACAACGCCATCGACATTTACATTTCCAACCATGCGGAAGAAGTGCTGGATGACGGCAAGTGGGAAGCCATTTTCACCGTGAAGCCCGAACCCCTCACGGAAGCAGAAAAGAAAGAATATCTGGCCGGCATCACCGGCGTAGCACTGGGCAGCGATGCCTTCTTCCCCTTCGGTGACAACATCGAACGGGCAGCAAGAAGCGGCGTCACCTGCGTGGCAGAACCCGGCGGTTCCATCCGCGACGACCAGGTCATCGAGACCTGCAACCGTTTCGGCATGGTCATGGCCTTTACCGGCATCCGTCTGTTCCATCATTAATCGGAAAGGAGAACCCATGAAAGTTCTTGTAGTAGGCGGTGGCGGCAGAGAACACGCCATCATTAAGAAACTGGCCGAAAACAAAGAGATCACCAAGATCTATGCCGCACCCGGCAACGGCGGTATCGCACAGGATGCGGTCTGCGTGGCCATCGGTGCCAAGGAAATCGAAAAGATTCGCGACTTCGCAGTGGAAGAAAAGATCGACTTCTGCGTGGTCGCCCCCGACGATCCCCTGGTACTGGGTGCTGTGGACCTGCTGGAAGCAGCCGGCATTCCCTGCTTCGGTCCCGATAAAAAGGCTGCTATCATCGAAGGCAGCAAGGTCTTCTCCAAAGACCTGATGAAGAAGTACAACATCCCCACCGCAGGCCACCAGGTCTTCACCACCGCGGAAGAGGCCAGAGCCTATGTGGAAGCAGCCACCGAATTCCCCCTGGTGCTGAAGGCTGACGGCCTGGCACTGGGCAAGGGCGTTATCATTCCCGAAACCAAGGAAGATGCCCTGCAGGCAGTCAAGACCCTGATGGAAGACAAGGCCTTCGGCGAAAGCGGCAGCCGTGTGGTAGCCGAAGAATTCCTCACCGGCCCCGAAGTCTCCGTACTGGCCTTCACCGACGGCAAGACCGTGGTTCCCATGGTCTCCTCCATGGACCACAAGCGCGCCCTGGACGGTGATAAGGGTCTCAACACCGGCGGTATGGGTACCGTGGCACCCAACCCCTATTACACCAAGGAAATCGCCGATGAATGCATGAAGACCATCTTCCTGCCCACCATCGAAGCCATGAATGCCGAAGGCCGCACCTTCAAGGGCTGCCTCTACTTCGGCCTGATGCTGACTCCCAAGGGCCCCAAGGTCATTGAATACAACTGCCGTTTCGGCGATCCCGAAACCCAGGTTGTGCTGCCTCTGCTGAAGACCGACCTCTTCACCATCATGAAGGCAGTTCATGATGGCACTCTGGATCAGATCAACGTGGAATGGCACGACGGTGCCGCCTGCTGCGTGGTTCTGGCTTCCGGCGGTTATCCCGAAAAGTATCCCACCGGCATTGAAATCACCTTCGGTGACACTGCGGACGCCATCGTATACCATGCGGGCACCAAGCTGGCTGACGGCAAGATCGTCACCTCCGGCGGCCGTGTGCTGGGCGTTACCGCCATTGGATCCGACCTCACCGAAGCCCGTGAAAAGGCGTATGCCGCAGCCAAGAACATCAAGTTCGACGGTGTCCACTTCCGTACGGACATCGGCGTAAGAGCCCTCAACGCACTGAAATAAACCGCAGACACTCAAGGAGGAACAAATGGTTTACAGACTGTATGTAGAAAAGAAAGAAGCATTTGCACAGGAAGCAGCCGCACTGAAGAAAGACCTGATCGGCTTCCTGGGCATCGAAAGCCTTCAGGATCTGCGGATGTTCAACCGCTATGATGTGGAAGATCTGGACGCAGATGTCCTGGAACGCTGCAAGAACATCGTATTCGCAGAACCCCAGGTGGACCGTGTGACCACCGAACTTCCCGCAGACGCAAACGCAGTGTTCGCTGTGGAATACCTGCCCGGTCAGTTCGACCAGCGTGCAGATTCCTGCGCACAGTGCATCCAGTTCGTGGCCGGCGGCGAACGTCCCGTTGTAAAGTCCGCCAAGGTCTACGCTCTGTACGGCAACCTCTCCGCTGAAGATGTGGAAGCCGTTAAAAAGTACGTCATCAACCCTGTGGAAAGCCGTGAAGCTTCTCAGGAACTGCCCGAAACCCTGAAGACCGTCTATCCCACTCCCGACGATGTGATGATCCTGGAAGGCTTCATCGACCTGGATCAGGCTGGTCTGGCAGACATGATCAAGGACTTCGGTCTGGCTATGGACCAGGCGGATATCACCTTCGCACAGGAATACTTCCGCGGCGAAAAGAGAAACCCCAGCCTCACCGAACTGCGCATGATCGACACCTACTGGTCCGACCACTGCAGACACACCACCTTCGGTACCAACCTGGAAAACATCCAGATCTCCGACCCCAGAGTGGAAGCCGGTTACAACCGCTATGTGGATCTGCGCAAGGAACTGGGCCGCGAACATAAGCCCATGTGCCTGATGGATATCGCCACCATCGGCGCCAAGTACCTGAAGCACACCGGCACCCTGACCACCATGGACGAATCCGAAGAAATCAATGCCTGCACCGTAAAGGTGAAGGTGGACGTAGATGGGGAAGAACAGGATTGGCTGTTCCTCTTCAAGAACGAAACCCACAACCATCCCACCGAAATCGAACCCTTCGGCGGTGCTGCCACCTGCCTGGGCGGCGCCATCCGTGACCCCCTGTCCGGCCGTGGCTACGTATACCAGGCCATGCGTGTGACCGGCGCAGCCGATCCCACCGTTTCCCTGGCTGAGACCATGGAAGGCAAGCTGCCCCAGAGAAAGCTGGTCACCACCGCTGCTGCAGGGTATTCCTCCTACGGCAACCAGATCGGTCTGGCCACCGGCCTGGTAGATGAACTCTACCATCCCGGCTATGCTGCCAAGAGAATGGAAATCGGTGCTGTTGTAGGTGCTGCACCTGCATCTCACGTGCGCCGCGAAGTTCCTGCTCCCGGCGACATCATCGTTCTGCTGGGCGGCCGCACCGGCCGTGACGGCGTTGGCGGTGCCACCGGCTCCTCCAAGTCTCACAAGCTGTCCTCCCTGGAAGAATGCGGCGCAGAAGTCCAGAAGGGCAATCCTCCCGAAGAAAGAAAGCTGCAGAGACTGTTCCGCAAGGAAGAAGCCTCCAGCATGATCAAGCGCTGCAACGACTTCGGTGCCGGCGGCGTTTCCGTTGCCATCGGCGAACTGGCCGCTGGCCTGTCCATCCATCTGGATCGCGTACCCAAGAAGTACGAAGGTCTGGACGGTACCGAACTCGCCATCTCCGAATCTCAGGAACGTATGGCCGTTGTTCTGGATCCCAAGGATGTAGCCCGTTTCCTGGAACTGGCTCATGAAGAAAACCTGGAAGCAACCCCCGTTGCCGAAGTACAGGCTGAGCCCAGACTGACCATGGACTGGAGAGGCAAGAGAATCGTTGACCTGTCCAGAGCATTCCTGGATTCCAACGGCGCTCCCAAGAAGACCGAAGTAAACGCTCTGAAGGGCGGCATCTATAAGAGAGAATTCCCCGGCAGCACCCTGAAGGAAAAGCTGGTGAACCTGGCCGGCGACCTGAACATCTGCTCCAAGCGCGGTCTCTCCGAACGGTTCGACTCCACCATCGGTTCCGGTACCGTTCTGATGCCCTTCGGCGGCAAGAACCAGAGAACCCCTGCACAGGCGATGGCAGCCAAGATCTCCGTGGAAAACGGCCTCACCGATACCTGCTCCATCATGGGCTATGGCTATAACCCCTACCTGGCTTCCGAAAACCAGTACGTAGGTGCTTACCTGGCCGTTGTGGAATCCGTTTCCAAGGTCATCGCTGCCGGCGGTACCATGAAGAACTGCTGGCTGACCCTGCAGGAATACTTCGAAAAGCTGGGCACCAACCCCTCCAAGTGGGGCAAGCCCTTCTCCTCTCTGCTGGGTGCTCTGGACGCACAGCTGGATCTGGGCGTAGGCGCCATCGGCGGTAAGGACTCCATGAGCGGCAGCTTCGAACAGCTGAACGTACCTCCCACCCTGGTATCCTTTGCGGTTTCCGTATCCAAGGCTGATCTGGTGGTTTCCCCCGAATTCAAGAAGGCCGGCAGCCGCGTGGCACTGATCACTCCCGACTACGCAGAAGACGGCATTCCCAGCAAGGAAGGCCTGCTGGCCGTTCTGGCCCGCATCGAAAAGCTGATCGCCGAAAAGAAGGCCCTCAGCGTCTGGGCTCTCAGCACCGGCGGTGTGGCAGAAGGTATCCTGAAGATGGCCATGGGCAATGGCATTGGTTTTGCTTTCGCAAACGATATTCTGCCCGATGATATCTTCAGCAACAAGTATGGCAGCTTCATCGTAGAACTGAAGGACGAAGACGCAGCCATCACCGCTGCAGCCCGCACTCCCGAAGAAGCCTGGAACTGCAAGATGCTGGGTGTCACCACTGAAGCTTACGAAATTGCATTCCGCTGCGAATCCGTAGCCATGGCAGACATCGAAGAAGCTTATGAAAACAAGCTGGAATCCGTATTCCCCTGCAACATCCCCGCAGCCAAGGGCGAAGCTCCCGAAATCGTCTGGACCGAACGGAACCTGCATAAGCCCGCACCCGTCATCGCAAGACCCAGAGTGCTGCTGCCCGTATTCCCCGGTACCAACTGCGAATACGACACCGCCCGCGTCTTCGAACGGGCCGGCGCAGAACCCATCATCACCGTCATCAACAACCTGAGCGCAGAAGGCATCGCACAGTCTGTGGAAAAGATCGCCAAGCAGATCAGGGAATCCCAGATCGTTTTCCTGCCCGGCGGCTTCTCCGGCGGTGACGAACCCGACGGTTCCGGTAAGTTCATCAATGCATTCTTCCGTGAAGCAAGCCTCACCGATGCCATCCACGATCTGCTGCAGAACAGAGACGGTCTGATGGCCGGTATCTGCAACGGCTTCCAGGCACTGATCAAGCTGGGCCTGGTACCCTACGGCAGAATCACCGAACCCAGCGAAGATGCACCCACCCTGACCTTCAACGTCATCGGCCGTCACCAGTCCAAGCTGGTGCAGACCAGAGTGGCTTCCGTCAAGTCTCCCTGGCTGGCAGGCTGCGAAGTGGGCGACATCCACACCGTTGCCGTATCCCACGGCGAAGGTCGCTTCCTGTGCCCCGAAGGCTTCCTGAAGGAACTGGCAGACAATGGTCAGCTGGCCACCCAGTACGTTGACCTGTCCGGCAAGCCCTCCATGGATGTGCAGTTCAACCCCAACGGCTCCATCTGGGCCGTGGAAGGCATCACCTCTCCCGATGGCAGAGTCTTCGGTAAGATGTGCCATTCCGAACGCTACGAGAACAATCTGTACAAGAACGTTCCCGGCGAAAAAGACAACCGTATGTTTGAAAGCGCCGTTCGTTACTTCAAGTAGAACCCGCATTGTGAAAGCCGGCCAAAGACCTTCTTTGGCCGGCTTTTTGTAAAAATCGGCCCCTGCGGCCGGTGCAGAAGGAGATTGGGAATTGAAACGCGAGATCCATGTGTTCGACTATGCCGAAGAGATCCTGAAAGCGTATATCATAGAGTAAAAGGAGGGACCCTGATTGCATCGAATCAAACGAGAAATGTACCGGCCCCTCTGGGTTTTGGCAGGTCTGATCCTGGGCATTGCCGCCGGACTTTTGCTGCAGCAGACCCCGCACATCGTCACGGAGTGGATCAAACCCATGGGGACCCTGTTTCTGAAATTCATCAAGATGATCGTGATCCCCCTGGAGATTTTCTCCATCGTGGCGGGCGTTTCCGGCATGGAAAGCGTCACCGCCCTGGGAAAGCTGGGGAGAAAGGTGATCGTCTTTTACTTAGCCACAACGGTGCTGGCGGCCTGCATCGGGATCCTTTCCGCTGATCTTGTGGACGTGAGCCACACGGCGCTGACCCCGGCGGCAGCAGTAGCTGCCGATCCGGTAACGGTGGCGATCCCCAACTTTTGGGAGGCTATTCTGGGCCTGGTGCCCGATAATCCCATCGCTGCCATGGCCAGCGGCAACCTGATCCAGGTGGTGATCTTCTCCCTGTGCCTGGGCGGCGGCATCCTGATGCTGGGGGATCATAAAGAACGGCTGGCAGAGTTTTTCCATGACGGATTCCTGGCCCTGCAGAACGTGGTCACCGCCATCATGCGGTTCGCACCTGTCGGCGTGTTCGCCCTCATGACCGCTGCGGTGGCGGAAACCGGTACTGCCACGCTGGAACCCCTGCTGCGCCTTGCGGCCGGCGTGTTCCTGGGCTGCCTGATCCACATCGTTCTGGTCTACGTGCCGGTGATCCTGGCCTGCCAGGTGAAGATTCCTACGTTTCTTCGGGCCATGGCGGAGGCCATGATGGTGGCCACCACCACGGGAAGCAGCTCCGCCACCATTCCTTTTACCTCTCACGGATTGAAACTGCTGGGCGTTTCCCACAGCATCCGCGGTTTTGTTCTGCCCCTGGGAGCTACCATCAATATGGACGGGACGGCCATTTTCCAGAGCGTTTCCGCCGTGTTCGTGGCCGGTCTCTACGGCCTGGAGCTGGACCTGCTGCAGCAGATCGTTGTGGTTCTGGTGGTGACGGTGGCTTCTGTCGGAACGGCGGGTATCCCGGCTGCCGGTACGGTGATGCTGGGCATGGTGCTGCAGTCCATCGGCCTTCCCCTGGAGGGCATTGCCCTGGTCATGGGCATCGAAGTGGTGCTGGATATGGGCAGAAGTCTGGTGAATACCCTGGGGGATGCAGTCTGCGCTCTGGCGGTCAGCGGCCATGACAGAGGACCTGTGGATCCGCGCCTGAAGTCCCGCGCAGGCTGGCGCGGTCCGCACTTCCTGGAATAGAGGTGGCAAAGGCCGTTGCTCGGGTTGTAATCAATAGAAAACCCCGTTTCGCCTGTCGGCGTTACGGGGGCTTTTTTATAATTCTTCTGTTTTGAAAGTGGAATAACCTTCGTAGTAGTAACTATGGTCAATTCCTTTCATGTAGACCTCGCGGCTGTCGATAGCATCTGTCAAAGCGGCACGTAAAATGTGCTTGATTTCGATGTCACGGATGGGGCTCCGCTCCATGGCAAGAAGATAATCTTCTTTATCAACCAGACTCCAGTCGATGACTTTCTGTAATTCTGCCTTGAGGATCAAGTCCAGCCAAATACGGGCACTGCGTCCGTTTCCTTCGCGGAAGGGATGGGCGATATTCATTTCCACATATTTTTCAATGATTTCTTCGAAGGTGGACTGGGGCATTTTTTCAATGTTTCCAATGGCGGTGTCAAGATACATCACCGGCGCAAAACGGAAATTGCCCTTTGCGAGATTGACCGTTCGCAGCTGACCGGCAAAATCGTAGAGTTCTTCAAAAAGATATCTGTGGATCTCTTTCAGCGCAGAGAAAGATCCGGGCTCCAATTGATCTAACATGCCGGATTCAAAAAGCTCCAAAGCCTTTTTCTTGCTGATACGTTCTTCCTCTCTGGCCAGTTCGGAAGAACTTGTGATCCCTAATTTATTTTCCAGTGCCATAAGTACCTCCGAATGCGGTAAATTTAGTATTATTATGCCATAAAAATAGGGCAAAAGCAATGTTTTTGACGCTGCGCTGGGCAGGGCTTAGCGCCTCAAATTTCAGTGTCCTGCGGGCAGGAGCGCGGTTCTTTCAAAAGGGAGCGGCGGGCTTTGTAATCCGGCAGGTAAGTTTCCACGCATTTGTAGAAAGCGGGCCCGTGGTTCTTGTGGTAAATGTGGGCCAGCTCGTGGACGATCACGTAATCGATGGCCGCTTCCGGGTACTGCATCAGGCGGCAGGAGAAGCAGAGGCTGTTTTTCGGGCTGCAGCTGCCCCAGCGGGTCTTTGCGGAAGTGATCTTCAGACCGGTGGGGTAGAGGGGACCGTTTTCGGGAGTGAGGCCCATGAGACCTGCGTAATGGGCTACCTTTTCCGGCAGATAGAGCCGGGCTTTTTCTTTGAGGATGCGGAGCTCCTCCGGGGTGAGTTCGGGCCTCTGCGGGCGGTTTTTCTGCCTTTCCAGAGCCTTCCGGATCCAGTCCCGGCGGCTTGCCACAAAGGCATCGATGGAAGCCTTGGAGGCGAAGCGGGGAGCCCGGACGATGATCTCAAGGTTTGGGGTCACTTCCAGGGAAATGGTGCGGCGGTAGCTGCGGATCAGCCGGTAGGAGGGGAGATCGGGCCCGGCGGGATAGGAAAGGGCGGCCGCCGAATTTGGAATCGGGCGGCCGCCTTTATCTTCAGTCTTTTTTCTCATGGCTGGGCTCCTTGGGGCCAAACAGGGGCTTGGGCACCGGAGGTGCTTCAAAGTATTCGTCCACCAGAGCCTGGGCGATGCGCTGGAAGTACATGGACATGGAGGCCGCACCCAGAACGGCCAGCACGCGGCCTTCCGGATCGTTGGGGTCCACATCGTCTTCCAGACCCAGGGCGGTACGGCAGATCTCCAGAGCCTGTTCCCGTTCCCATTCCTTGATGTGGAGGAAACGCTCATAGAGGTTCTGGATATCCACGTTGGCAGCTTCTTTGCCCTTATAGGTGGCCAGCATCACCTGCTTGATCTCGGAGATGGAAAGGGTACCCTTCAGAGCGTAGATCATCAGCATCTGCAGGATGTGGTCTCTCGTATATTTCTTGCCCTTCACCGGTTTGATCAGCCCGTCGCGGGTGTAGTTGTGGATCATGGTGGTGGTCAGCAGCTTTTCTTTGTCGCTGCGCTTGTTGGGCGCGTAGCCGTTTTCGATGAGGGTGATGATCTGGTCCATGTAAAGGTCCAGATTGGGCAGGTCTTCGGGGCGGATCACAGCGTCGTTCAGCGGTTTCTGCAGAACGTCTTCAATGCGGTCATGTGCCATGGTGAGACCTCCTTTCTCTTAGGTAAACAAAAACTTACTTATTTTACGAAAATCTTTTGTTTCGCTCTTGCAAAGTGAAAATTCCGTGCTATAATAGGCGATGTAATGTGGTTTTGAAAACTACATTACGCGATAAAGCGTACTCGCGCGGATCCCTACCGCGCTTAGTGCCGGGACGGTTTCCAAGTGTCCGGGAAGCCGTCCTCCTCTTTTTTTGAAGAATTCAGCAGCCCCTGCAAAAGGGCTGCTTTTTTGCGCCCTCCGGCACGAACATTCTGCCCTCCGGGCAGGACGTTTTTTATTTGGTTTTATCCTCCACCATATGAACATTGATATGGTCGTAAGTCATTTCCACGCCGTTGGCTTCGAAGGTTTCGCGGATCTTCTCATTCAGAGCAAAGCGCACGGGCCAGTAATCGTCAGCCTTCACCCAGACACGCAGCACGTATTCGATGGAGCTGGCACCGTAATTGGTGAGGCCTACGAAGGGCGCGGGGTCTTCCAGAATGCCGGGAACTGCATCGCAGGCCTCCTGCAGGGATTTTTTTACGGCTTCAGTAGGAGCATCGTAGGATGCGGTGATGTCGATATCCACGCGGCGGGTCTCCTGGTAGGTATAGTTGATGATTTTGTTGGAGAAAATCTGCTTGTTGGGAATGAAGATATATTTGTTATCGCCGGTGGTGAGGCGGGTGTAAGAGAAACCGATCTCCGTCACAACACCGCTGACACCGTCGGCTTCCACGAAATCGCCTACTTCGAACGGCTTGTTTGCCAGAAGGAACACACCGCTGGCAATGTTGGAGAAGGAGTCCTGCAGGGCCAGGGAGACCGCAACGCCGGCGACGCTGACCACAGCTACCAGGGTGGTAATGGGAATCCCCAAACTGTCCATAGCCACCATGACCAGCAGCACATAGAGCAGAGCCTTGATACCGGTGTGCAGGAAGCCGTGCAGAGTCTTAGGAACATTGGGACGACTGATGAGACGGTCTGCCAGCCGCATCAGAATCTTGACGATAAAAATACCGACCAGCAGGATCAGCAAGGCGGACAGAAGACTGCCCAGAGAAAAGTCACCGATCTTGATGGTTTCCAGTGTATCCATAAATGCTTTCATATAAAAGATCCTCCTTTATGAATCAAAAAATCTTTCCAGCATAGAATAGTATAGCCCTCCAAGAAAAGGGGCGCAAGTACAGTTTTGCCGACAAAATAAAAAATCAAAAGAAAATCAAGAATATGGTTGACTTTTTGATAAGATCTGTTATATACTATCAAAGTGCCAAGTGAAAATGTTCCAAGGTAGCTCAATGGTGGAGCACTCGGCTGTTAACCGATAGGCTGTGGGTTCGAGCCCCACCCTTGGAGCCAGAAAGACACGGTAGGTAGGGATCAGCGATGCTGATCCTTGCCGGACCCGGTCGCACTGCCTCGCCGGAGTGGCGGAATTGGCAGACGCAACAGACTTAAAATCTGTCGTTCGTAAGAGCGTACCGGTTCGAGCCCGGTCTTCGGCACCAATTTAATAACGTCGCGGGGTGGAGCAGTTGGTAGCTCGTCGGGCTCATAACCCGAAGGTCGTTGGTTCAAATCCTTCCCCCGCAACCAACAACGAAACAGACCATCATTCGATGGTCTGTTTTCTTTTGTTTTCGCGGCCGCAATCTTGATTTTCGGTTCGTTTTCCAGTATGCTGAAAGGAGCAAACCCGGAGGACATCATGAGTCGTACTGTAAAAGCAACCATAGCCGCACTGCTGGGCTACAGCATTTTCGGCTTCAGTCTGATCAATTTCGCGGTCAACCACATCAGTGCCTTTGGCGTTTCCTGGCAGAAGAAAGAGCAGGAATCATAAAGTAAGAAAGGAAAGTCATGGACATCAATCAACTGCTGAAGGGTGTGGACTGCGCCTGCGGGAAGCATCACACCTGCGACATCGACTCTGTATACATCGAACCCAATGCGGCCGCCCGGCTCACGGAGCTTTGTGCCGATAAAAAGGGCGTGCTGCTGGTGGCGGACGAAAACACCTGGGCTGCTGCCGGCGCTTCTGCGGAAGCCGCCCTGAAGGGAAAAATCGCCGGAATCTGCCTGTTTTCCGGCAAAGAGGTATTGGTTCCCAACGAGGAGGCCATCGCCGCTGTAAACGCCAAACTGGAGGGCGCAGACCTGCTGCTGGCCATCGGCTCCGGCGTGATCCAGGACCTCTGCAAATACGTTTCGTTTAAGAGCAAGATCCCCTACATGGTGCTGGCCACGGCGCCTTCCATGGACGGCTACGCTTCCGACGGTGCCGCCATGATCCTGGAGGGCATGAAGGTGACCGTAAAGGCGGGCCTGCCCCGGGCCATTCTGGCGGATCCTGCTGTTCTGGCAGCAGCGCCCATGGATATGATCCGCGCCGGGTACGGCGACATCATCGGCAAGTTCTCCGCCCTCAATGATTGGAAACTGAGCCGCTGCGTCACCGGCGAATACTTCTGCGATTTCATCTACGACCTGACCTACGAACAGATCCGCCGCAATCTGGAGCTGGCCGACGGCCTGCAGAACAGGGACGAAGAAGCGGTGAAAGCCCTCATGGAGGCCCTGGTGGTCATCGGCATCCTGATGAGCTTTGCCGGTTCCTCCCGGCCGGCATCGGGCAGCGAGCACCATCTGTCCCATTTCTTTGAAATCACCGGCATCGTGGACGGAAAACCCTATCTGGCCCACGGTCTGGATGTGGCCTATTCCACGGTGATCACCGCCGGCCTGCGGCAGAAACTGCTGGCCGGGCCTTTCCCCGAAAAGCGGTTCCGGCTCAGTCCGGAAGCCTACCGCACCCGCATGGAGGGTCTCTACAAGCAGGTGGCGGAGGGCTGCATGGCTCTGCAGGAGAAAGTGGGGAACTACGCTGCAGACCGCATCGCCCTGTATCACGAAAAGGAACAGGAGATCCGCAGCATCCTGGCGGAAATGCCCGCACCGGAAGAAGTGGAAGCCCTGCTGCGAAAGGCCGGCCTTTCCATGGATGAATTTTACGACCTGTACGGCAAGCAGAAGATCGAAGATGCGGTGCTGTATTCCAAAGACCTGAAGGACCGCTACACCGTCCTTTGGCTGTATTACGATTTGTTCGGCAACGAAGCTGTATTATAAACAGGAGGCTGTGATGGAAACAAGACCTTATATTCCCTGGGATCAGATCGAAGCATTTATGATCGATGTTTTCAAAGCCTACGGCGTTCCGGAAGCGGACGCCAAGATCTGCACCGACGTTCTTCTGGAATCGGACCGCAGAGGCATTGAAAGCCACGGCTGCAACCGGTTCAAGCCCATCTATCTGGACCGCATCAAGAACGGAACCCTGCTGCCCGTCACCAAGATCGATATCGTGAAGGAAACCCCCACCACGGTGGTGATGGATGCCAACAACGGCATGGGCATGGTGGCAAGCCACAAGATGATGGAGCTTCTGATCGAGAAGGCCAAGGTCTACGGCATGGCAGGCGGCACCATTTTCAATTCCACCCATTACGGCATCGCCGGCTACTGGAGCGGCATGGCGGAACAGGCGGGCATGATCGGCATCACCGGCACCAACGCACGGCCTTCCGTGGCCCCCACCAACGGTGTGGAACCCATGATGGGCACCAATCCTCTGACCTTCACCATGCCTACTGACGAAGAGTTCCCCTTTAATTTCGACTGCGCCACATCCACCATCCAGAACGGCAAAATCGAATATTACGAACGCAGCGGCAAGCCCACTCCGGCGGGCCTTGTGGTCACCAGAGAAGGGGAGACCATGACCGATTCCGGCAAGATCCTGCGGGATATGCGGGCCGGAAACTGCGCGCTGCTGCCTCTGGGCGGCCTGGGCGAAGAAACGGGCGGCTACAAGGGCTACGGCTTCACCACCATCGTGGAGATCCTCTCCGCGGCACTGGCAGGCGGCCCCTACATGAAGGCTTTAAGCGGCAAGGACGCAGAAGGGAGGAACGCCATGTACCGGTTGGGCCATTTCTTCTTCGTCATCAATCCGGAATTCTTCATGGGTCTGGATACCTTCAAGGAAACCGCCGGCGGCATCTGCCGCGACCTGCGGGCTTCCGAAAAAGCACCCGGCGCAGACCGCATCTACACTGCCGGCGAGAAGGAATACCTGGCCTGGCAGGACCGCAAGGATAAGGGCGTGCCCGTGGGTGAAGCCATCCAGAAGGAATTTATGGCCCTGCGGGACGAATGCGGCCTGGATTATAAGTTCTCGTTTGAAGAATAACCGTAACATTGTTATTGTAAAGAAAGAGCGCCCGCTTGCGGGTGCTCTTTCGAATTAATGAGATCGATTAAGCAATAATTTGTAACTCCAAAGATTATAAATTTAACGAAAAACATTAAATCTATATTGACGAGGAGTAATCGCCGTGCTACAGTGAATTTAACGATAAACATTAAATCTGAACTTGCTATTTCTAAATCACTATTCTTAAACGGCATTCCATTCTTTCATAAGGAGGTCCTCCATGAACATTACGAAACTTTCTTCCACCGCCAAGAAGCTCAGCGTATTTTTCCGCGTGCTGCGGAAGATCGTGGGTATTACGACCATCGTCATGCTCTGCGTGCTGGTGGTGCTCACCATCGCCAATGCGGTCAATCCCGATACGGTCATCGGCACCGAACTGAACGTGCTGGAGCTGGGCTCCGTTTCCCTCGAACTGAAGACGGAAGAAACTCCCAGCAACAACAGCCTGCTGGTCTATGCCTGGTGTCTGGGCATCCTGGGCTCTGCCTGGGCCGCCGTTCTCTACATCGGCATCGGCTATGTGCGCAAGATCCTGGCTCCCATGGAAGCCGGCCAGCCCTTCGGTAAAGAGACCGGCAGCTATTTCAAAAAGCTGGCTGTCCTGAGCATTGTCTGGGGCATCGCTGAAAATATCGGCACCCTGCTGGAAGGCCATGTAGCCCTGAAGGTCTTCGGCCTGGACCAGCTGGCGGGCAGTGATGCGCTGCAGTCCATCAGCATCAACTACAACCTGGACCTGACGTTCCTGGCGGTCTTCGGCCTTCTGATGCTCATGTCCTACGTGTTCAACTACGGCGCGGAGCTGCAGAAACTGTCCGACGAAACCCTGTAGGAGGTGCGAAATGGCCATCATTCTGCGCCTGGACCGGGTCATGGCAGACCGGAAGATCTCTCTCAATGAGCTTTCGGAGAAGGTAGGGGTCGCCAACGTGAACCTTTCCAAACTGAAAAACGGGCGCGTCAGCGCCGTCCGGTTCTCCACCCTGGATGCCATCTGCGACGTACTGGACTGTCAGCCCGGCGATATTCTGGAATTTGAACGGAACAAGTGAGGTGAGTGCTTACGATGAAACGACCTGCTTTACTTTTAGCTCTTCTGTTGCTTCTGAGCGCCTGCGGCGCACCCGCCGGTAGTGAAAAGGACGATGGCGGCCAGCCCGGCGGCTCCGGCAATCCTCCCATCACGGATACCGGCAGCGGCTCCGGCGCTTCGTCCACCACCAACTCTGGCGACGGCAGTTCCGGCGATTCCCAAAACAACAATGAACAAAATAATACGCAGACCGGCGGCCAACAGGACAATGTACAGACCTCGGGTAGCACCAGTAGTTCCGGAACCGCCGGTACAGGTTCCGGCTCCGGCACCACAAACACCGGCTCTGCCGACACGGGTTCCGGTTCCGGCACCACAAACACCGGCTCTGCCGACACGGGTTCCGGCTCCGGCACGGGCTCTGTTCCCGTATACGTTGCGGGCCTCACGCCCGATCCCGGTGCCACCGACGGCGGCACCAGCGGGGAGAGCATGATCTGGTTCTTCAAGGATGGTACCCTGACCCTGCGGGGTTCCGGCGAACTGATGGACGATCCCCGCGGCTCCGATTACATCTTCGGCCCCTGGCGCCATCTGCGGCTGCAGGTGACGAGGCTGGTGGTGGAAGAGGGGATCACGAAGCTGGATAAACAGACCTTCGCGGGCTATACGGAACTGCGCGAGGTTGTCCTTCCTGCTTCTCTGCGCACCATCGATGATGCCTGCTTCAGCCGCTGCACCAAACTGGAACGGGTGCAGTTCTCCGAGGGCCTGGCGGAGATGGGTGAATTCGTGTTCTACCAATGCGATGCGCTGAAGGAGATCGCTCTGCCCAATAGCCTGAGAACTTTGGGAAACAATGCTTTCGCGCAGTCTGGTGTGCAGAAAGTGACCCTGGGGGCCGGCCTGGAGAAAATGGGGAGCACCGTCTTTCAGGAATGCAAAGCCCTGACCGATGTGGTCTTCACCGGCGGCAATCTGGCCGGGTTCGAATTCGGTCTGTTTTTGAACTGCAGCAGTCTGCAGCGGGTACGGATGCCCAGAGAACTGTCCGTCTACAACGACAAAGCCTTTAACGGCTGCCCCGATAATGTGACCCTGGAATATATTGACGGGCCGCTGATGCAGGTGCTTCTGAAACTGTATCCTCACCGTAATTGGGTACCTGTGCAGTAGGTCCGTAACTGAAAAACAAATAAAGATAAGGCCGGAGCCGCATTGCGACACCGGCCTTTATCATTGGAACTATAAATAGCGGATCATACGCACTTTTTGTTTCAAAAAAACCACTTTGGTGCGCTTTTTTTATGAAGCGGGAGATCGAATTAGAGAAAATGCATCTCCGCAAGATCAAAATAGAGGAAAAAGAAAGCGATTACATTATTTCTTTGCTAAAAAGAAGAGATTTTCGAGATGTTTTAGGGCAGAAAGTGTCACCAAATGATGAAATCCGGACCAAAAGGTGCGTCTTGACAACAAAAGCGCGCACCAAAGAACGAAACTGCAGAAAAAAGTGCGCGCCGGGAAAGAAGGCGCGCACCAAAGAACTATTTGAAGCGGGAATTTACTCGTGAATCTCTTTTTTCATGTTTTCCACCAGAGCATCTTCCAGTTGGTCGGCTCTCAGGCCCCGCTTATCGCAGTAATTGGGAGCGTGGAAGCCCAGGGCAAGGGCCGTAGGTTCGCCGCAGGCCCGCAGGGGGTGCTGATCCGGCAGGAAGGTGAATGTGCAGAAGAGGGCGGCAAGCTCGAAGACCACCGGGTAAGCGGAGCCGTCCAGCCAGTTCCAGTAGTAATACTCATCGTCGGTTTCGTAGGCATAGGCCAGGGCTTCCGGGGTGAGGTGTTCTTCGGCATAATTCTTGTCGATGCGTACGGGGCCGTTGTCGTATAGACGAATGGCCTGAATGGGAGAGATCGCTTCCCGGGGCGCACCCGCAGGACGGAAGCGCAGGCAGGCATCGGGGGCATCCCAGTACAGCTGGTGGTCGCAGATCTCGATGGGGATCAGCCGCTGCCCTTCGGTGAAGGGGAGCACCAGGGGATAATCTGCAGTCTTCGGGTCGCCGGAGGCCCCGCCGATGACGGTGGAAATGGTCAGTTCCAGACGGTTGGTGTAGAGGCTGGCCGCTACAGGAACAAAGGTGATGCCGTCCACGTTGAAGCCGCGGCGCAGCAGAGACATCAGATCCATGCGATACAAAAGGGACATAGGAACCTCCTGAATGATTGAAATGAGATGCAAACTTGCGGCGGCAGATGCAAAAGGGTTGCGACCGACGCAGGATATACCAGCAGAATATCACACTTTACGGGAAAAGGCAAAGCGTACCGCGCCAAACTTCTGCGCTGCGGAAACTCTAAGATTGTCCAAAGCGGGAAACTGTGATATACTGAGTCCAATCTATGCAGGAAGGACGGCAAGGGACTGTCTATGAAAAAAACTCTGCTGCATTTATCTGAGGACACATTGCAGGCACTGACGGAGCAGGAGCAGCAGCTTCTGCAGGAATTCTTCGCGGATTTCCGGATCCACTGTCTGCTGAACAAAAAAGAAAAGAAACGGCTTTGGGAGGATTTCGAACGGGCGATCCTCTACTATCTGGACGGCGGTCTTTCTCTGGGGGAAGCCCTGCAGCGTCTGGATGTGAAGCAATTGGGAGGCTTTTATGCAAGGCCCCCCGTTTTGTGGTTCCCGCTGGACGATGCCGCCAAGATCTATCCGCTGTCCATGGGACACGATAAAATGACCATGTTCCGCCTGTCCGTCACCCTGAAAAAGGCGGTGGTGCCGGAGCTTCTGCAGATGGCTCTGAACTTCACCATCAAGCGGTTCCCATCCTTCGCCACCACCCTGAAAAAGGGTGTGTTCTGGCATTATTTAGACACCAACAAGCGGCGGTTTTCCGTGCATCGGGAAAGCGGTATTCCCTGTCAGCCCCTGAAGGTTTCCGCCAGCGGGTCCCAGTCCTTCCGGGTAGTGTACTGGGAAAACCGCATCAGCGTGGAATTCTTCCATGTGCTCACCGACGGTGCCGGCGGCATGACCTTCCTGAAGGTGCTGACCGCAGAATATCTGCGTCTTACAGGGGTTTCCGCAGTGCCCGGTGAAACCCTGTGGGATTGCAATGCCACCCCGGCTTCCGAAGAATTTGAAAACACCTTTACCCGGGTGCCCAGAAGCGACAGTGCGTCCGGCTTTGTGGATAAGATCGCCGTCCAGATGAACGGAAAACTTTCCGCTAACAAGCCCTGCAGAGTGCTGCATTTCAAGATGTCCGCCGCCCAATTGAAGGCGGCGGCGGCCCGCTGCGGCACCACCGTTACGGTGTATTTGCTGGCGCAGCTGTTTCTTGCGATCCGGGCGGCCACCGACGAGCTGCAGGGCGAGATCAGCATCCAGGTGCCGGTGAATATGCGGAAATTCTATCCTTCCCGTACGGTGCGAAACTTCTCCATGTACTGCGGTATCCGTCTGCCCGTGAAAGAGATCGAGGAGGCCAAGTCACTGATAGCCCCCATCCTGAACCAGCTGGAACAGAAGGCATCCAAAGAATCCATGAGCCGGATGCTCACCGCTACCGTGCGGCTGGTGGGGATGCTGCGCTGCATCCCTCTTGTGATCAAACAGCCCGTGGCCAAGCTGGTCTACGGTTTTCTGGGAGATAAGATCTTCACCATGACCTTTTCCAACCTGGGCGTGGTGCAGCTTCCGGAAGCGCTTGCCGGAGAAATCGACGGCATGGATTTCCTGCTGGGGGCCGGGAGCACCAACCGGGTCTCCTGCAGCATGGTCACCATCAACGACAGCGCCTGCCTCTCCATGACCAAAATGACGGTGGATCCTTCCTTTGAAGAAAAGCTGTACAGTCTGCTGCAGGCCGACGGCATTGCAGTGGAAGCGGAAGGGAGTGAGCTTTATGAAGATTAAGATCACCTATCCTCCCGTGGGGAAGAAACGGATCCAGCGCAAGAAGCTGCTGAACATTCTGCGATGGCCCTTCCTGCTGGCCGCCGTGCTCTGCCCGGTGATCAATCTGACCGTGGGCGGAAAGGCCTGGAGCGTCATCGTGCTCATGGGCCTTTACATGGTCTGGAAGCTGGGCCTTTCCACCGATCTTGTGGAGTACAACCGCACCAGCCAGACTGCCAAAACCATCATCACCGTCTGCCTGCTGCTGTTCCTGATCGACTTTTTCCTGTCCGGAGGCTGGGCGGTAGAAGTGATCCCCGTCGTGGGGTTCTGCGGCCTGGTGGTGGCAGGGGTGTTGTTCTTTACGGACTTCCAGCGGCAGCAGCAGAATATGCTGCCCTTGCTGCTTCTGATTTTACTGGCCCTGGCAGGGGCTGTTGTGGGGCTTACCGTCTGGAACGAACGGGCCCACTGGCCCTTCCTGATCATGGGGGGCTTTGCGCTGGCCCTGCTGATCGCCTGCATTGCCACCATGGGCGGCGGCTTCCTGCGGATGCTGCGGCGGCGGTTCCACATCAAATAAAAAAACGCTTGACGCATCGTCAAGCGTTTTTTATGTTGTAAAGTTTAGTTTGCGGAATCGTTCTGTTCTGCGACCCGGTCCAGCAGCTGCTGCCGTTCCTTCAGGTCCTTCACGATGGTCTGGTAAACGTGTTCGTCGATGCGGAAGTTCTTTTTCCAGATCAGGAAGCCGGCGGCGATGCAGGCCAGAGGCAGGATCATCATGGCAGCTTTCATGATCCACAGGGGGCTTCCGGTGACACCGTTGATGATCTCGTCGATCTGGGTCTGCAGGGCGGAAATGGCGGCGGGGTCTGTGAGAGCTGCCATTTCTTCTTCCAGCACGGAAAGCTGCTGGGAGACGGGGTTGATGCCGCTGACGATCAGCGTGACGGTGACCACGCCGGTACCGATGGCACCGCCCAGTTTATTGATGAAGGGCTGCACGGCGAAGCTGACGGATTCGTTCCGCTTCCCCAGCTTCCATTCGCCGTATTCCACGGCGTCGGCCAGGAACAGCAGCATCAGAAGCTGAATGAAGGCCTGGGCGAAGAAGAGGAACAGGCCGCCCACCACGATCAGGGCCAGGTTTTCAAAGGACAGGAAGAAAATCAGATAACCGGCGATGACGGCGATGGTAGCCCCGGTGTACAGCTGCTTCCGGGTGAACCGCTTGCTGAACAGGGGGAAGACGGACAGGGCGGTAAGCTGCGCCACACCCAGAACGGCGGCGAAGATCATGTAGGTGCCCTCGTCTTTGTAAGCGTATTTGAAGTAATAGACACCGAAGGAAGTGGTGGTGCAGTAGCCGATCATGAACAGGGCCATGGCCAGGGCGGTGATCATCAGCTGATCGTTCTTGAACAGGGCCTGCACCATTCCCTTCAGGCTGGTGTGCTCCTGATGCTTCAGCATGCTGCGGTCTTCTTTTACACCGAACACGGTGAAGAACTGGAAGAACCACATGAGGGCCACCAGGATCAGGGTGAAGAGGAAATAACTTTTTTTGGGAGCCATGCCGAAGAGGTCCGGCACCATGGTGTAGATCACCACCACGGCGAACATACCCACGTTGGCGCAGATACGGGCCACAGCCCCTACGCCTTCCCGCACCTTCTGGTCTTTGGAGATGGCGGGCATCAGGCCCCAGTAGGAAATATCGTTGGTGGTGTAGGCCATGCCCCACAGCAGGTAGATTGCAGCGATATAGGCGATGTAGGCATTGCCGGTGAGACCGAAATCGCTGAAAAGCAGCACCGTCAGAATACCGGCGGTGATGACGCCGAAGACGATCCAGGGCTTGAATTTGCCCCAACGGGTATGGGTGTTGTCCACGATGGTTCCCATGACGGGGTCATTCAGAGCATCGAAGATGCGGAAGGCCACCATGAGACCGCCGATGACAGCCAGCTGACCGTCGGTAAGGCCCACGGTCTCCGTCAGATAGGTGATGAAATACATGCTGATCAGGGTGTAGACCCCGTCACGGCCCAGCGTGCCCAGACCGAAGCAAAGCTTGTTGCGTTTCACTTGTTTATCCATGTCAGTTCTCCAGTAAACGGAATTCGAAGGGGGACAGTTCATTCTGCAGAGGAGCGTCGCAGCTGGACAGGAAGAGGGTTTTCCAGGCCCTGGCGGCTGCGGGGATCCGCGCTGTCTTACTGCTCAGATTGCAGAGGATCAGGAAGCTTTTGCCGTCCTTGCTGCGCTCAAAGGCGTACACTTTGGAACCTTCGTACACGGAGCGGAAATCGCCCTCTGCCAGGACTGCATTGCTCTTCCGCAGAGCGATCATGGTCTTCCAGAAGGCACGGACACCCTGGGGATCCGCCAGCTCGGCTTCCACATTCACTTCCGTGTGGTTGCCGTTCACCTTCAGCCAGGGAGTGCCGTCCGTGAAGCCGGCGTTGGGTCCGGCGGTCCACTGCATGGGGGTGCGCGCGTTGTCGCGGCTGGTTCTTTGGATCATCTTCCAGCGGATGCCGGCGGGCAGGTGGAGGCTCTTGGCCATGGCATGCACGTTGTGGCTTTCGATGTCCATCACCTCGGAGAGATCCTTGAAATCGCCGTTTTCCATGCCGATCTCCTGGCCTTCGTAGAGGAAGGGAGTGCCCCGCAGGGTCATCAGCAGGCCGGCCATCATCTTGGAAGCTTCCCGGCGATAGGGGCCGAGATCCGCAAAACGGCTGATGAACCGGGGCTGATCGTGGTTTTCAAAGTAGATGGCGTTCCAGGGAAGGGCCTTCTGCCACTTGGTGAGGCAGGCCATCAGTTTCCGGGGAACCAGTTTGGTCTTGAACCACTTCACGATCACCTGGTCCACTTCCATGTGCTCAAAGGAGAAAACCATATCCAGTTCCTTGCGCTCCGGTGCGCAGAGGTCCAGGGCCTTGGGCACATCCACGAAAACGGTTTCGCCTACGGTGACTGCGCCGTAGGGCTCCAGAACTTCCTTTCGCAGGGTGCGCAGGATCTCATGGCAGCCCTCGGTGGAAAGATAATGCTCGCTGCCCGTCAGGATGGGCTTGGGTCTGCCGTTTTCCAGAGAGTTCTTGTAGATCACATTGATCACGTCGCAGCGGAAACCGGCCACGCCTTTTTCCAGCCAGAACCGGAGAATGTCTTTGACCTCTTCCAGAACCGCGGGGTTGTGCCAGTTCAGGTCCGGCTGCTTCTTGCTGAACAGATGCAGGTAGTATTCGTCCTCACTGTCGCCGAATTTGGTCCAGGGGCACTCCGCGAAGAAGTTGCCCCAGTTGTTGGGAAGCTTGCCGTTCTTGCCCTTGCGGATGATGTAGTAGTCGCGGTATTTGGGATCACCGGCCAGGGCCTTTTGGAACCATTCGTGCTCGTCGGAGGTGTGGTTGATCACCAGGTCCATGAGGATGCCGATGCCCCGGGCTTTGGCTTCCGCCACCAATTCTTCAAAGTCTTCCATGGTGCCGAATTCCGGCTGGATGGCCTTGTAATCTGCGATGTCGTAGCCGTTGTCGTCGTTAGGGCTTTTGTAAACAGGGGAAAGCCAGATGGTGTTGATGCCCAGGTCTGCCAGGTAATCCAGCTTGGAGATGATGCCCCGGATGTCGCCCACGCCGTTTCCGGTGGTGTCCTTGAAGGACCGGGGATAGATCTGATATACGATGTTTCGGGAGCTGTGGTAGCGTTCCATGGAAGAACCTCCTCTTATTTTGATTCCTGCTGCATCAGGGCGGCATATCGCAGAAGTTCTTTTCGGGAGGTGACGCCCAGCTTACTGTAGATGTTCTTGTTATGGTATTTTAATGTATTTTCTTTAATGGAAAGAATTTCTAGAATCTCCTTGGCGTGCTTTCCGGCCAGGTAGAGATCGAAGACCTCACGTTCGGTAGGGGTCAGAGTGGAGAGATGGTTCAAGAACTGTTGGTACAGATCCGGATCCACTTCTGTCTTGCGGGAATAGGCCAGACGGGACAGTTCTCTTTGGGCCTGCTCGTATTGGCCCAGAAGTTGCTGCCGGTCCTCCTCGCGTTCCCGCAGAGCTTCTTCGTGGCCTCTGTCCTTTTCCTCCAGAAAATCCAGAAGGTCACTGATCTCCACATAGGGGACGGCTTTCCGTTCGTCGGCGGAGGGCTGGCGGATGGACTGCAGTGCCTCCGTCACAGGGTGCAGATAGCGGCGGCTGATGAGGATCGAAGCGACGCTGCTGAGTGCCAGAAGTACCAGCACGATGCAGATGAGGACAACTACATTGCCTTTGGCAGCATCATCCAGCAGTGCTCGAGGCATCAGAAGGGCCACGGCCCAGGAAGCTTCGCTGTAAGGAGAACCTTCCGGATAGAGACGCAATGCGGCAGTGAGACCGCCGTAATCATCCTGGCCGGCAGAAAAATACAGAAGGCCCTTGCTCGTATCGACAGACAGCAGGTTTTCCGTCCAGCGGCTGCCGGTCAGGTAGTAGTTGCCGGCAATGAGGCCTTCTGTTGCCAGAAGATCCGATCCGGAGGAAGGAGCCATGAGGGTGAACAGGTTTTCATAGACACCGCTTTTCGGCGTGTAGAAGGACTTGAACAGACGGTCGCTGATTTCAATTCCGCAGAGACCGAATACCGTACCGTCATTGCTGCGCAGGGGGACACAGAGCAGAAAACCGGATTCACTGTTTCCCTTCAGGGTGACCCGGGGGGTCCAGTAATACAGCCGGGAGAGAGGAAGGTCTGGATTCTGCCGGGCGATCTCCATCACATGGGTAAAGAATTCCTGACCTTCGATGTCGTATTCCATGCGCCACTGACCGATGAGCATGATACCATGATCGCGGGCAATCTGAGCAGGGCCGCGCAGATAGTGGATGTCTACTCCCACGATGTCGGTGGCGGTAGGCAGAGTTTTTTTCAGAAAAATGCCTGCTTTGGCCCGGTCTGCATCAGAGGTATCCGGCTGCACAGTGGCATCCAGAAGGACGAAGGCACCACCACAGTAACGGTTGCGTACTGTGCTGATCAGAGTCTGTATTTGAGCAGCAAGAAGAGGTTCCAGAAGCTCCGGATGGTCGGGAAGCTGAGCGGCAGTGATCTGCTGCTGGGCAAAGAAATGGTCGCTGCGCAGGGTCAAGTCTTCTGCGATACTGATACCTCCCAGGGCGGCACGGCCGAAATCGTCATTAATGGTTTCCACAAGGCCGAAAAGTTCCGTTTCCAGATGACCGTGCACGGTGCTCTCCCCGGTACCCGTGATGCCGAAGACGATCAGCAGAAGGGCAAACAGCAGCACAAGAGAAAGGGAAACCGACAGAAAGAAACTTTGCAGTCTTCTGCGCAGGGTAGTCCCTTTTTTAGTGCGCTCTTTTTTCCACAGGGTCAAAGCTTGTTTCAGCATTGCAGAAGTGCCTCCTTTCGGAGCAGGTGGCTATGGCTGTAGAAATTCCGTCAGAGCATCTGCGGCGGTCTGTGGAACACCGGAAAGATAACGGCTTCGGGCCTCTGTCAGGAAGGCTTTTAGGTCCTGTTCGAAGGTGCTGCTCTGAGTATCAAAATCACTGTAATTGGGAGCAGTGAAAAAGGTGTAGCTGTCGTACATGGAAAGGACGGAGGTGAGCATTTCGCGGATGCGGAGATCTTCCAGCGTATCCAGAAGGACCGGCATATCCTCTTCGAAAGCTTGTTTGGTGACAGGCAGGTAACCGGTCTCAGCGATGAACTGCATATTTTGTTCCGGGGCAGTGAGCCACTGAATAAACAAACAGGCTGCGTATTCCTTCTGTTCGGTGGACTTGGCCACCATCAGCCCTCCGCCTCGCTGCAGGGCGGTTTTTGTGCCGCCTTCAAACACAGGATAGGGCAGGATGCTATAATCTACAGTTTCTACCGTGCCGTCACGGTATGTGATAGTGTCACCGTAAAACAGAATGCCGGCAGAGGAACCGGTAGAGCAGATGATATCACCGGTCTTGGAAAGATCGGAAGAATAGCCGTCGTAGATGGAGAAGCCCCCTTCTGCAGCAGGGATATACAGGGTTTCAAAAATAGAACGGAAGAAATCCGAATCCAGATCCAGCGCTTCACCGGCGAAGAGACTGCCTCCTTTCTGCACGGCTCCCACTTCGGTGAAATTGAACCAGGAATCTGCAGCGTAGAACTGCTTACCGTCGTTCGGTACGTCTGGAGTTTGGCTGTCGGTCCACTGGTAGTAGAGCCGGGAAAGATCGGCCAGGCCTTCGAAGGTGGAAAGCTGTTCCACGCTGGCACCGGTAGCCTTTGCGAACCGGTCGAAGAGGGTTTTGTTCACGTAAAGAACTTCTGTGGATTTGGCGATGGGAAACACGTAGAGGCCGCCGTCCGGAAAGATACCTTCTGCTACGAAGGCATCCACGTATTGTGAAAGTTCGGTATCGGTAAAGTAATCCTTCAGATCCACCAGCAGGTCCTTTTCCAGAAACTGTGCGGCCACCTTGGGATAGCCGGTAAAGATATCCGGCATGGCGGGGGCACCGGGATCGCCGTTTGCGATCATGGTCAGGTTCTTGTTCAGCTCGGAACTGGAGGAAATTGCGGTCACGTCGATGACGATACCCTGCTCCTTGCCCACAGTGCTGTTAAATTGATCGATGAGCATATCCATGGAGGACTGCATATCGCCGCCGTAATTATGCCACATGGACAGAGTTACCGGATTTTTAGGGTCCAGAGGCGATCGTTCAGCGCAGCCGACGAGCAAAGCTAGGGTGAAGATTGCCAGCAGCAGCAGAGTGAGCAGTCGTTTCATAGAGAGACCTCCTTTCACTTTTTTTCGGTTTCACACGGAAAAAACGGGAAAAAACTGCAAAAAATTTATGGATTTCCCACCCTTTTGCCACTTTCGGGTGGGGACAAAAGGGGGAAATTTCGTAAAATTTAATTAATTACATAGTATAGCACTACGGACCGTTTCAGTCAATCGAAAGGAGGGGCGGAAGTTGTGAAAGAACAGGAAGGAATGGCGAAGCACCGGGTCCTGCACGGTGCGGAGGGAATACAGGTTCGATTCTTCTGTGATCTTTCCGGCGCAGCTGTCTGCACCATTCCGATGACGGGCCAGGGAAGCAGAGAGGAGGAAATCCGCAGGATCTGGCAGATATCCGGAAAAAATCGGTTCAATTATTGTAAACGCTGTGGAAAATGGGTCTCTGATTCCATGTTTAATCCTGATGTCTGCTGCTGCGTAGATTGCATTCCTTGGGAGGAAGAACCGAATTACTGTCTCCGGTGTGGAGAACGGATCGAAGAAGGTGATCGTTACTGCAGGCACTGCGGCGAACGGTTGCGGTATGGGGAGGTGTGGATATGATTCAGAAGCGAACGGACTGGAGCCGACATGAAGGCATGCGGCGCTACGGATTCGGTATTCAAACCATGCGTCAACTGAAGGTGTGTCGGATTTGTGGTGCACCGGCGCGGGCTGAACAGAATTTCTGCAAAGAGTGCGGCTGCAGGTTGCCGGAAGAAACACTTTACGATACCTATAAAAAAAAGCACAAGGTCTGTACGTACTGTGATATCGCTTTGCGGGATGATGCAGAATACTGTCCACAGTGCGGCAGGAAAGTAGAAGATCGCGTAAAACTGCGCGTAGTAAAATAAGAAAGGAAGGTCAGACGATGGGATTTTTGGAACGAGCCATTCGAAGAGGAATCAGTGAAGGCGTAGGAAGAGCAGTAGGGGATGTGGTAAAGAAAGCCGTGGAACCCAAGGCTACCGAATTGGCCAATAAGGCCGCCCAGCACATCGATCAGGCAGCCCAGAACAACCAGCAGCAGACGCGTACCTTTACCGGCCTGGAAGGAGCCTTTGCGAATCTGGAACGGGCAGCCCAGGGTTACGCCACGGAAATGAGCAAAAATATGAAGGTTTGCAGCGCCTGCGGCCAGGCGACCACTGCGGATAAAAAGTTCTGTCCCAATTGCGGCAATCAGCTTCCGGATGTTACCATGGCAGACAGTGCTGTTTGCCCGAACTGCGGGAAACAGAATGATCTCGGAACCAAGTTCTGTCAGGATTGTGGTACAAAACTGCCGGTGGCCGTGCAGGAAGAACAGGCGGCAGCAGCCAGGGAAGCGGCGGTCATGGAACAGTGGGACAAAATGCTGGCTGCATACCCCAAGTGGAACTGCGGCGGTGAACCGGGACTGGATGAATACGGTGATCACATCCGGTTCTGGGCGGATTTTAAGGGGAACGGATTTGCCGCGAAGGCGGCGGTGGAACAGTACCGACAGATCCTGCGGCAAGCAGGCTTCCGTCCGGCGGGTCAGTACCCATCCGAGCAGCAGCTTTATCGGAAAGAAAGCGGTATCTGCTATCATGTGGATCTGGAACATTGCTTCGACGGCGACAGCGATTGCCCGAATCTCTACTTCGATCGCAGTGAGCCCAGCGGCGGCTTCGATTATGTGAAACCGGAATCCCGGAAACCCGCCGGACTGAAGGATCTGTTCAAGTTCTAACGCGAGCAAAAAAGAGGAAAAGAGGTGGATAACATGGCAAGATTTTGCACGGAATGCGGAAAAGAAATTGCGGAAGGGGTAGCCTTCTGCACAGAATGCGGCACCAAAGCACCGGCAGAGCCTCCGGTACAGCCCAAGCGGCAAACGGTCCGTCCGATTCCGCAACCTTCAGCCCATCCGAAACCGCAGTCTCCGGCCATGCCGGTGAAAGCGGAACGGGGCGATGCAGATACGATCGTAGGCACCGGATCTTTTTTCGGTATTCTGTTCCTCTGCGGGATCCCTCTTCTGGGTCTGATCATCAGTATCGTGATTGCCATCGCTGCCAAAAACCGTAACCGGAAGAATCTGGCCAAGGCCATGATCCTCTGGAACGTGATCGGGCTTGTACTGGCAGGTCTGCTGGTACTGGTGATCCACCTGATCAGCGGCCCTCTGATGGAATTTATTAACCAGCAGTTGGGAGGGATCATGGGCGAACTGGGCGGTGAAGCCGGCATTGGCGGTATGCTGGATCAGTTCGGTGAATTCAGTGAAATTCTGGAGCTGCTGAAAAACGGCGGCTTTGAAGGAATGGAAGGTCTGGAGGGGCTGGAAAATCTGAAGGATCTGCCCGTACAGTAGTATTGCGATTTATATAATCTGAAAAAAAGGAGGTACATACTATGGCATTTTGCGGTAATTGCGGAGCAAAAGCAGAAGAGGGCGTAAAGTTCTGCCCCAACTGCGGTACACTCATGGAAGCCCCGGCAGTACAGCCGGAACCCCTGCAGGCTGCGGAAGCGGTTCCGGAGTCTGCGGCGGCGGAAGAACCGAAAGCGTATGAAGCCGCTGCGGAAAAATTGGGCGATGCCGCCGATGATTTTGCGGCAAAGATGGCGGCCCTCAACGATACCGCCGACAGTACCGCCGCATTCGACGCTGCGGACATCCAGCAGAATAAAGTGATGGCTGTTTTGGCCTATCTCTCCTGGCTGGTGATTATCCCCCTCTTTGCGGCACGGCAGTCCAAGTTTGCCCGGTATCATGCAAATCAGGGCCTGGTTCTGGCCATCGCAGAGATCCTCTGGTGGATCGTTACCGGCATCCTGTCCACTGTTCTGTATGCCATTTCCTGGCGACTTGGCATCATCTCTACCATCTTGGGACTGGTGAACCTGGTATTCCTGGCAGCAGCTATCATCGGCATTATCAATGCGGCGAACGGCAGGGCGAAGGATCTGCCTGTCATCGGAAAGATCCGCATCCTGAAGTAAGTATCTTGACGGAAATTCCTCCTTTGCGGTAGACTGTCAAAAAGAACAGTCAAGCCTTGCAAAGGGGGATTTTCATTGAAAAAAGTAGAAATCATCGGCGCAGCCATCGTGGACGTACTGGTTTCGCCGGCAGATAAAAACGTATTTGAGACCGGATCTTCCCCGGCAGAAAAAATCCTCATGACCTGCGGCGGCGATGCCCTGAACGAGGCGGTGGTGCTGCATCGTCTGGGCGGTGATGTGCATCTTTCCACCGTGATCGGCAGAGATGCGGCCGGGGAGACCGTGCAGAACCACATGAAAAAAGCCGGTCTGGATACCGGCGGTGTGGTCGTAAAGGAGGGGCTGGATACCAGTGTCAATGTGGTGCTGGTGCAGCCGGACGGGAAGCGCAGCTTCCTCACATGCCCCGAAAGCAGCCAGCGGAAACTGCAGCTTTCGGATATCGATCTGAACTTTGCGGAGGGGGCTGAAATTCTCAGCTTTGCCAGCATTTTCGTCTTCCCGCTGCTGGGCCCTGCGGAGCTGGAGACCATCTTCCGGGCTGCAAAAGAAAAGGGCCTCACCGTCTGTGCCGATATGACCAAACGGAAGAAGGGGGAGACCTCTGCGGATCTGGCACAGGCCCTGCGATATGTGGATTACCTGATCCCCAACGACGAAGAAGCCATGCTGCTCACCGGTGCGGACAGCCCCGAGGAAGCGGCGGAAGCTTTGCTGCAGGCGGGGGTCGGTACCGTCATCGTGAAGTGCGGCAGCCGGGGCGCTCTGGTGAAAACCGGAGAACGAACCTTCTGGGCTCCTGCGGAAACCGGGGTGCGCTGCGTGGATACCACCGGCGCCGGCGACAGCTTCACGGGCGGCTTCCTTTACGGACTGTCTCAGGGGCTGCCTCTGGAAGACTGTATGAAACAGGCCAATTTCTGCGGCGCAAGGGCTGTGGAGCGGGTGGGAGCCACCAGCTGGATCCTGTAAAAGTGGATCGAAAGAAGAAAAGAGAAGAAAAGGGCCCGGCCGAATTTTAAATCCGGCCGGGCCCTTTCTGCAAACAAAAACCGCAGGCTGCTGCAGGCAGTCTGCGGTTCTTGTTTTAAATTGTTACCCCTTTAGGGCAATGATCTCGCCCAGCACCACATCCGGGTGATGGTACTTGCTTCTGCGGGCGATGTTCTCCTGCTTGCTCATCCAGATGGCTTCCGCAGGACACCAGTGGAAGCAGGCCAGGCAGGTGGCGCAGTTGTCACCGATCACGGCCTTGCCATCCTGCAGCCTGATGTTGCCCATGGGACAGACGGAAACGCAGACACCGCAGCCTACGCAGCTTTCTTCTGCAGTGATGCCCCGGAAGTTATTGGGATGGTCCACGGGGCGCAGAGGCAGGATCTCGTCGGTGCGATAGTCTTCGACCTCGCGGTTCCGGATCCGTTCCGCTGCCTTTTCCACGTTTTCGTTCTGGGCATCCAGATAGCCCTGGTCTACCTGCGGCTCGTTGATGAAGCTGTTTCCCGGCATAGGGACACCGCAGGAAAGGGACAGCTTCTGGCCGCGGGTGTTCAGCAGCTGATTCAGCCGTTTGTTCACATCGCCCCAGCCGCCCCGGTAGGTGGGCACGGCAAAGAGATAGGCGTTTTCCGCAAAAACCATTTTGTGGATCAGGTTCCGCACAGGCCAGGGCATATCGCCGTAGTAGACGGGAAATACGAATCCAACCGCATCGGCTTCTTCGGTGACGCTATGGCGGTGTCCATAGGTGGTGACGGATTTCACGGTGCAGTCCGGCAGCAGCTCAGCCAGTTTGCAGGCGGTGGTCAGCGAGTTGCCGGTGGCGGAAAAGGTATAAAGAACGGTGCTCATAAAGGACCTCCTGTTCGGTACGGATTTTCTGTTTCCATCATAGCCCAAAGACCCGCACGCCTTCAAGTATTTTCTGCATGAAGAGCGCCTGGCCGGCCATACTAAGACCGGTGATAGAATGAAGAAATTCAAAAAGAATGCGGTCCTCTTTGCTGTGGGCGGCAGTGGGTACAGCGCCATCGAATTTCTGTGGCGTGGGCGCACCCATTGGAGCATGGCGGCAGCAGGAGGGCTTTGTTTTCTGCTTTTCGCAGACCGGGCAGAACGGTTTCGTCTGCGGCCTCTTCCGGTAAAGGCCCTGATCTCTGCGCTGGATGTCACAGCGGTGGAGTTTGGTTTCGGTCTGGTGTTCAACCGATGGCTGAAACAGGATGTGTGGGATTACAGCGGGATGCCCGGGAATCTTTTGGGGCAGATCTGCCCGCAGTACACCCTTTGCTGGGCGGTCCTTGCTCTGGCCGGCCTACCCCTGGCGGATGCGCTGAACCGAAAGCTGGGGGGCTGACAGGGCACTTCGCTTTCTCCGGCGAAGGGCTTTGTTTTCGCGGCAGGCTGTGTTATACTGTAAAAAACTTTTATTTTGTACGATACAGCGTGAGGGAAAGGGCGGAACAGCGCCCGGAACAGGAGAACGTCATGATTCAGGAAACCATCACTTATCTGCAGGTGGGCGCACCGGAAAACACGAAGATCGCTTTGGAACTGGCCGTGAAGGCAGCAAGAGAACAGGGCATCAAGGATCTTGTGGTGGCCAGTACCGTAGGAACCACCGCTGCCATGCTGGCGGATGAGATCGACTGCAGCGGCCTCCATGTGACCATTGTGGGCCACGCCTTTGACCAGAAAGAACCGGGCACCAATCCCATGGCTCCCGAGCTGCGTCAGCACCTGAAGGATAAGGGCTTCGATGTGATCCATGCGGCTCATGCCCTCAGCGGTGCAGAGCGCTGCCTCTCCGGCAAGTTCGGCGGTGTCTATCCCGTGGAAGTGATCGCTTATACCCTGCGGATGCTGGGCCAGGGCACTAAGGTCTGCGTGGAAATCGGCGCTATGGCAGCGGATGCAGGCTGCGTGGTCAGCGGCCAGCCCATCGTAGCTGTGGGCGGCACCGGCCGAGGGGCCGATACCGTTGAAATTCTGCGGCCTGCGGTCTCCAGCAAGATCCTGCAGACCAAGATCGACCGCATCCTCTGCAAGCCTCTGGAATAACGGAAACACGAAATCGAACAAAGAGAAAGGCACCCCGGCCGGGGTGCCTTTTGATTTTATTTTTCGGGTGCGGCGGTGCGTCGGCCCAGCTTGCCGAACCATTTGAAGGTGAGGGGCCAGACCATGCCGGCGAAGATCACCATCAGGAAGTAGCGCAGACCGTCGGCGGCATAGCTGTTTCCGATGAGGGCGGTGAGGGGTGCCTTCAGGCCGCTCTTAATGCCCAAAAGCAGGGCGAAGCCCAGAACCAGTTTGAGGATCTGTGCCCACCAGACTGCCTTGGTGTCGAACCGGATGTACTTGCTTTCCACTTCGTAGGCGAGCCACAGAGCGCTGATGCAGCCCAGCATGGTGAAGGCGTTCTTGGTGCCGTGGGAGAGGTTGTCCGCATCCACATCGGCGGGGAACTGATAAAAGCTGACGAAGGCAACGTAGGCCAGGGAAAGCACCAGCATGGAAGCCAGCAGGATCCGCATGCCTTTGGGGTTCTCGGCGGCTTTCCGTACGAAGGGGTAGAAGCCGAAGACCAGAACCAGGGCCACCAGCAGGGAAACACCCACATCTGCGGGAGTGTGGACGCCCAGGTACATTCTGGAGAGGGGCACCAGCACGCAGAGCGCGATGCAGAGGGCTCGCAGCCAGACCTGTTTGTGCCAACGGCCGATGGAAGCGAAGATGCCCACGGAGCTTTGGGTGTGGCCGCTGGGGAAGGAGTAACCCGTGGCTTCCGCCCGGGCGCTTTCCACGATGGTAAAGTTCGGATCTTTCACCCAGGGGCGGGGGATCCGGAACAGCAGCTTCAGAAACTGGTTGATGACGGTGCCGGTGAGGCCCACGGTCAGAAGATAGTAACCTTCTAACTTATTGATGCACCAGAAGAACAGCACGCCGGCCACGATGAACAGGGTTTCTTCGCCCAGGTGGGTGATGAGGCTGAAAAAGCTGTCCAGAAGGGGAATGCGGAGGCTTTCCAGGAAGTAGAGAAATTCCATAGTGAACTCCTTTCACTGCAGGGGGGATTGCATACAGGGGACCTTTTAGGGGGTGATGTTCAGCTCGCGCAGGTAGTTGTAGATGGTGTAGCGGGAGATCTTCAGGCGGTCTGCCACATAGGGGACGGCCTTCTGCATCTGGAACACGTTGCGTTCGTGCAGCATCTGGATCACCAGCATGCGGTCGTACTTGCCCATCTTTTCCACGGGAAGATCCATTTGCGCCAGGCATTCGTTCATGATCTGGTTGATGCTCTGACGGGAGTGGATCTCCACCGCCAGTTCGGCGTTGGTGGTGATCAGTTTATCCAGAACTTCCTTCATGCCGGCGAACTGTGTGATATCGAAGTTGATGCCCAGACCGTAGTGGTAGTTCTCCGTCTTGAAGTAGATGGTGGAGGATTTGATGGTTTTTTTATGGGTGGTCACAACTTCGCAGTTCATGTAGTTGACACCGGGGTCGATGTTCTGGAAAGCGTCTTCGGGAACGGTCTCGCCGGTAACGTAGGTGACGTCGCCCTTTTTGCGGCCGGAAACGTGGCCGTTGTAAATGGCGGCGATGAAATTCTCATAGTGTTCGCAGTCGTGTACCACGGTCTCGCAGTTGGGACCCATGGTCTCGGCGATCATCTGGGCGATCTGGCACAGACTGGTGAACATTTCGTCTTTCTTCATGGTGGTTTGCTCCTGAGGATGAGAATGATGATAACCATTCAAGTATAGCACTTTGGAGGGGGAAAGACAAGGCGGAAAAAGTGGCCTATAATAGGAAACAATTTGATGTGATTCGTTGACAAACTGTTGATGGAATGGTACAGTTTGTTTAACTGGTATATCTATGGGCCGGGGCAGATCCCGGCACATTTCTCAATGTAAAAAACAAGGAGACTGGAACAAGATGGACGACAGAAAATTCATGGTAGTGGACGGCAACGAGGCCGCCGCATACGTTGCCTACGCCTTCTCTGAAGTAGCAGCGATCTACCCCATCACCCCTTCTTCCCCCATGGCGGAAAAGACCGATGAATGGTCCGCCAACGGCAAGAAAAATCTTTTCGGTCAGACCGTTTCCCTGGTGGAAATGCAGTCTGAAGCAGGCGCCATCGGCGCGGTGCACGGTGCTCTGGAAGCCGGCTCTCTGGCCACTTCCTTCACCTCTTCCCAGGGCCTCATGCTGATGATTCCCGTACTGCACAGAATCAGCGGCACCAAGCAGCCCGCCGTTCTGCACGTGGCAGCCCGTACCGTGGGCACTCACGCCATGTCCATTTTCGGCGACCACTCCGACGTGATGAACTGCCGCCAGACCGGCTTCGCCATGCTGTCCACCGGCAGCGTGCAGGAAGTCATGGACCTGGCCGGCGTTGCACACCTGGCAGCCATCAAGGGCCGCATCCCCTTCATGCACTTCTTCGACGGTTTCAGAACCTCTCACGAAATCCAGAAGATCAAGGCCATCCCCTACGAAGCCTTCAACGAAATGCTGGATTGGGACGCTGTTGATTCCTTCCGCAAGAACGCTCTGAACCCCGATCATCCCACCCTGCGCAACACCGTGCAGAACCCCGACGTTTACTTCCAGTTCAGAGAAGCCAACAACCGCTTCTACACCGAACTGCCCGAGATCGTAGAAGACTACATGGCCAAGATCAATGCGATCACCGGCGAAGACTATCACGTATTCAACTACTACGGCGCACCCGACGCCACCCGCGTGGTGGTAGCCATGGGCTCCGTCAGCGGCACCGCTCGCGAAACCGTGAAGTACCTGAACGCACAGGGCGAAAAGGTAGGCTTCCTGCAGGTCCACCTGTTCAACCCCTTCTCCGTGGAACACTTCCTGAAGGCACTGCCCAAGACTGTGGAAAAGATCGCAGTGCTGGACCGCTGCAAGGAAATGGGCGCCGCCGGCGATCCCCTGTACCTCTCCGTTTGCGCTGCCTATGCCAATAAGGAAAACGCTCCTTACGTAGTGGGCGGCCGCTACGGCCTGTCCTCCAAGGACACCACCCCCGCACAGATCAAGGCCGTGTTCGATCACTTGAAGCAGGATAAGCCCATGAACAGCTTCTCCGTAGGTATCGAAGACGACGTGACCCACCTGTCCCTGCCCGTAGGCGGCAACCTGCCCCTGGCTCACAAGAAGATGGTCAGCTGCAAGTTCTGGGGTCTGGGTTCCGACGGTACCGTAGGTGCCAACAAGAACTCCATCAAGATCATCGGCGGCAACACCGATATGTTCACTCAGGCTTATTTCGAATACGATACCAAGAAGTCCTTCGGTATCACCAAGAGCCACCTGCGCTTCGGCGACGAACCCATCCTGTCCTCTTACCTGGTAAAGGAAGCAGACTTTATCGCTTGCCACAACCAGTCCTTCCTCAGCAAGTACGAAATTGTTTCCGAACTGAAGGAAGGCGGCACCCTGCTGCTGAACTGCCGCTGGACGGCCGATGAACTGGAAGAAAGTCTGCCCGCAGCTGTAAAGCGCGGTCTGGCTGAAAAGAAGGCAAAGCTGTTCCTCATCGATGCCAATGCCATCGCCAGAGAACTGGGTCTGGGCAACCACGCCAGCATGGTTCTGCAGGCTGCATTCTTCAAACTGGCCGACATCATTCCTCTGGAAGAAGTTGTGGGCTACATGAAGAAGGCTGTCGAAAAGTCCTTCGGCAAGAAGGGCGAAGCCGTGGTACAGATGAACCAGGCTGCCATCGACAAGGGCATCGAAGCCGTTGTGGAAGTAGCCGTTCCCGAAAGCTGGAAGGATGCACAGGATGCACCTGCAGCCAACGCCGCTCTGCTGCCCGAATTCATCGAAAAGATTCTGAAGCCCATCAATGCACAGCAGGGTGACGCTCTGCCCGTATCCACCTTCCTGGGTTACGAAGACGGCACCATGCCCATGGGCACCACCGCTTTTGAAAAGCGCGGCATCGCCACCCAGATCCCCGTTTGGGATGCCACCGTCTGCGCACAGTGTAACCGCTGCTCCTACGTTTGCCCCCACGCCGTTCTGCGGCCTTACCTGCTGGATGAAACCGAAGCGGCAAACGCTCCCGAAAGCTTCATCTCCGTCCCCGCAAAGGGCGCAAAGGATTACAAGTTCTCCCTGCAGATCAGCACCATGGACTGCACCGGCTGCGGCAGCTGCGTAGCAGCCTGCCCCCTCACCGGCAAGGCCCTGAAGATGCAGACCGTAGAAGAAGAACTGACCCTGACCCCCGAATGGGAATACGGCCTCACCATCACCGATAAGAACGTTTTCAAAGCAGACACCGTGAAGGGCAGCCAGTTCAAGCAGCCCCTCTGCGAATTCTCCGGCGCTTGCGCCGGCTGCGGCGAAACTCCCTACGCCAAGCTGCTGACCCAGCTCTACGGCGACAGAATGTACTGGGCAAACGCCACCGGCTGCTCTCAGGCCTGGGGTGCTGCAATGCCCTCCATTCCTTACACCACCAACAAGGAAGGCCACGGCCCCGCATGGAGCAACTCCCTGTTCGAAAACAACGCCGAATTCAGCCTCGGCATGCTGCTCTCCGTAAAGCAGCAGAGAGCCAAGGTTCGCGTCTGGGTAGAAGAACTGCAGGCCGAAGCCGCTCTGGCAGACCTCTGCAAGGCATGGCTGGAAGCCTATAACGATGTGAACGCTTCCAAGACCGCTTCCGACGCTCTGGCAGCCGCTCTGGAAACCGCCAAACTGGAAGGCCACGCAGCCGAACTGAAGGATCTGATCCTGCAGCACAGAGACCAGCTCTCCAAGAAGACCGTATGGATGTACGGCGGCGACGGCTGGGCCTACGACATCGGTTACGGCGGTCTGGACCACGTTGTGGCATCCGGTGAAGACATCAACATCTTCGTTGTGGACACCGAAGTTTACTCCAACACCGGCGGTCAGTCCTCCAAGGCAACTCCTCTGGGCGCTGTGGCACAGTTCCAGGCAGCCGGTAAGAAGACCGGCAAGAAGGATCTGGGCCGCATGATGATGGCTTACGGCAACTGCTACGTTGCCAGCGTAGCCATGGGCGCAGACATGAACCAGCTGATGAAGGCCATCACCGAAGCGGAAGCTTACCCCGGCCCCTCCGTCATCGTCGCTTACGCACCCTGCATCAACCACGGCATCAAGGCCGGTATGAACATGGTACAGGACGAAATGAAGAAGGCTGTGGAAGCCGGTTACTGGCCCCTGTATCGCTACAACCCCGCCAAGGAGACCGGCGCCTTCACTCTGGACTCCAAGGAACCCACTCTGAATTACCAGGACTTCCTGGCCGGCGAAGTTCGCTACGCCTCCCTGCACAAATCCTTCCCCGAAAACGCAAAGACCCTCTTCGCTCAGGCCGAAAAGGATGCCAAAGCCCGTTTCGAGACCTACAAGAAGATGGCAGAACAGGAGTAAACCATGGGACTGTACGCTGCTGAATACAAATCCAAACTGATCTCCCCCGAAGGTGCCGCCGCTCTGGTCAAGAGCGGCGACTGGGTGGATTACGGCATGATCGCCAACATCCCCGAACTCTTCGACGCCGCCCTGGCCAAGAGAGTGAACGAACTGGAGGATGTGAAGGTGCGCGGCGGCCTGGCTTCCAAGCCGCTGCAGATCCTGGAAGCCGACCCTGAAGGCATGCACTTCACCTACAACAGCTGGCATCTGTCCGGCCTGGAACGGAAGTACGCTGCCAAGGGCCTCTGTCACTACATTCCCATGAACTACAGCGCACAGGGCGAATTCTACAGACGCTACCTGGATGTGGACGTGGCCTGCGTGGAAGTGACTTCCATGGATAAGGACGGTTTCTTCAACCTGTCCCTGACAAATTCCTCCACCCTCGCCATTCTGGAAAAGGCAAAGGTGGTCATTCTGGAAGTGAACGAAGCCATGCCCTGGGCCTGCGGCGGCAGCCGTGAGTGCATCCACATTTCTCAGGTGGATCACATCATCGAAGGGCCTCACAGCCCCCTGACCATTCTGCCTGCCGGGAAGCCTACCGAAGCAGATATCGCCATCGCCAAGCAGATCACGCCGCTGGTTCGCAACGGTTCCGTGCTGCAGCTGGGCATCGGCGGCACTCCCAACGCTGTCGGTACCCTCATCGCACAGTCCGATGTCAAAGATCTGGGCATGCACACCGAAATGTGCTGCGATGCTTACCTGGAACTGTACAAAGCCGGTAAGCTGACCAATGCTAAGAAGAAGTTCGATCAGTACAAAGGCGTTTGGTCCTTCGCTCTGGGCAGTCAGGAACTGTACGACTGGATCGACCACAACCCCGGTCTGGCAAGCTATCCCGTGGGCTACGCCAACGATCCCTTTGTGGTAGGCCAGCACGAAAACGTAGTGGCCATCAACAACTGTGTGGAAGTGGACCTCTTTGGGCAGATCTGTTCTGAAGCCGCTGCCTTCCGCCAGATCAGCGGCACCGGCGGCCAGCTGGACTTCCTGCGGGGCGCCTTCCGCTCCGAAGGCGGCCAGGGCTTCATCTGCATGGCTTCCACCTACACCGATAAGAAGACCGGCGAAACCAAGAGCCGCATCACTTCCGCAATGCCTGCCGGCAGCATCGTCACCGGCCCCAGAACCAATGCCTTCTACCTGGTCACCGAATACGGCATGGTGAACCTGGCCGGCTGCTCCACCTGGGAACGGGCCGAAAAGATCATCTCCATTGCCCACCCCGACTTCCGCGACGACCTGATCAAGGCCGCCGAAAAGCAGGGCATCTGGAGAAGACGCTAAGCCGGTTGTGCAGCGTGCGTACTGCACAGTAAAAACAAAAAAGCGCGGTTAAGTAAAAAATAAATCCCCCTGACGCTTGTAATGTCAGGGGGATTTTGTTTGTCTTTTTACCATAACTACCGAATTTTAATTACGGTAAATCATGTTGCACCGCTTATTTAAAAGCGCTGCTGTTGTTCAGAAGCATGGTGCTGTAGAGGAACAGCACGTCCTGGCCGTGGAAATCGATGTAGGTTCCCAGGTCCTTGCTGGGGATGTAGCGGATGTCCACGATGGTGATCTTGGAGTAGGCGCTGACCAGCAGGGGAGACAGGCTGCTGCTGAAGGAATCGCGGAACAGGATCAGTTCCTTGTCGGTCTTGGCACTGGGGTTTTCCACCACCAGCAGAGCGTCGGAACCGGCCATGAACATTTCGTAGGGGTCGCGGCCGGTGGCTGCGCCCATGTCGTAGATGTCCTTCACCACAGGCTCACCGGTGTTGTAGCTGGTGAGGATGCAGTCTGCCAGGGTCTTGCTGGTGAGATACTTCAGCGTATCGGGAGCAAGGGGCAGGGCGGATTGGCCGTAATAGACACCGTAGAAGGGGCTCTGCAGGGTATTCACGGTGTAATCGGTATCCGTGAGTTCTGCGTTCATGCCTTTTGCCAGGGCTTCTGCCACGTCCAGAATGGCTTCCTGCCGCCAGTGGGTGTCGGTGTAATAATAGTCTTCCAGAGAGAGCAGGGGGAAGATGTCGATGTAGGTGGCATAATCCATATGCTCTTTCATGGTTTCCACCAGTTCCTCGTAATCCATGGAGGGATAGCCGTTCGGGCCGGCCAGGAAGTAGTTTTTATCGGGAACGATGGAAAGATAGATCTTGGAACCCGTACCTTCCAGATAGGTCTTGCGGATGAATTCGAACCGGTCCGCTGCATAGGACAGCATATCCCGGTTCAGGGGGAATTCCAGCTTGGAGGCATAGCCGTCTGCAATGTAGAGATCGCCGTTATCCTTTTGCTGGAAGGCACCCAGCACCGCGTAGGCTTTGATGCGGCGGAAGAGATCCCGCAGGGGGAACTGGTCCTGGGTGTAGGTCTCGAAATCGCTCATAAAATCGCCGGAAAGAACCTCGGAAAAGTCCAGGCCGGGGAACTTTGCCAGAGCGCGTCGTTCGCTGTCCGAGAAGGCGTTCTGAGGCTTAAACCAGCAGAACAGGGAGAGGCCTGCGATCAGCAGGACCATGACGGCCACAGTGGCAATGCTTTTTTTCTTTGCTTTCACTTTGGCACCTCCTTAGAAACGGAAATACAGGAACGGATTGAAGGAACCGTCCACCAGGAATGCGGTCATTACGATCATCAGAACAACCAGAACCAAGGGCTCCAGCACGGTGAGCACCTTGCTGCCGGTCTTGCTTTCTTCCAGACGAAGAGCCAGCTGCTTGGGCAGGGGCGTGGAGCCGATGATGCCCAGAAGCAGGATCACCGCGTAGCTGCGCAGATAGTAGAGGGCTTCAGCGGATACCAGGGGGATACCGCCGGCGCCGAAGAGGCCGCCCATGTCGCTGAAGGCCTGAGGCATGTCTGCGGCGTTGAAGATGATGAAGCTGATGCCCACCAGGAACAGCACGTAGACATGGGACAGGAATTGATACTTCTTCAGGAATTTACCCAGCCAGAACTTTTCCAGCACCAGGAACAGGGCGAAGTACAGGCCCCAGATGATGAAGGTCCAGGCGGCACCGTGCCAGAAGCCGGTCAGCAGCCAGACGATGAAGATGTTTCGCAGCCAGCCGGCGGTGGAGACCCGGTTGCCCCCCAGGGGGATGTACAGGTAATCCCGGAACCAGCTGCCCAGAGACATATGCCATCTGCGCCAGAATTCGGTGATGCTGCGGGAAATGAAGGGGTAGTTGAAGTTTTCCAGGAAGTCCAGGCCGAAGATCTTGCCCAGGCCGATGGCCATATCGCTGTAGCCGGAGAAGTCGAAGTAAATGTGGATGCTGTAGGCCAGCACGTAGAGCCAGTAGAACAGCACGGATTTATCGTCGGAAGCCCGGAAAATATCGCAGAGCTCGCCCAGCGCGTTGGCGATGAGGATCTTCTTGGCCAGGCCCATAACGAACCGGCGGAAGCCTTCTGCAACCTTATCCACGGAATGGGTGCGGCTTTCCAGCTGGGCGGCTACGGTGCTGTAGCGGACGATGGGGCCTGCGATCAGCTGGGGGAACAGGGCGATGTAGGTGGCCAGGGTCACCAGGTTTCGCTGGGCGGGAACATTGCCTCTGTACACGTCCACGGTGTAGCTGAGGATCTGGAAGGTGTAGAAGCTGATGCCGATGGGCAGGGCGATGCGCAGCAGGGGAACGGAAAGGCCGGTGACCGCATTGAAGTTGTCGATGAAGAAATCGACGTACTTGAAATAGGCCAGCATGCCCAGGCAGATCAGGACGGAGAGGGTCAGGAACAGCCGGGACAGCCCTTTGCGCTGACGGAACTTTTCGATCAGCAGCCCGCAGCCATAGCCGCAGAGGATGGAAATGATCATGAAGATCACGTTCCTGGGTTCCCCCCAGGCGTAGAAGAAGAGGCTGGCGATCAGCAGGATCCCGTTTTTGAAGTTTTTCGGCACTGCGAAGTAGAGCAGAAGCACTACCGGCAGGAAGTAGTACAGAAAGGGGATGCTGGAAAACAGCATATCGTTAACTCCTTTTGAAAGGCGGGCTGTTCGGTACAGTCCGCGGGTGTTGGAACTTATGAAAAGGGGCGCGGGTCTCCCCGCGCCCGTCAGTTTCTGTTAGCTAGCGTGTGCAGTATTTGATTGCTTATGCAGCCATCAAACCTTATTCTTCGCCTTCGCCGCCTTCTTCGAAGGAAGAGGGGCACATGATGAAGAATACCTTGTCGTCCACGTTGCCGGTAACCATTTCGTCAGCGGTTACGCAGATGTTCCAGCGCAGGTCAGCGTTGTCTTCCAGGGTGGCGATGAAATCCTTTACGTTTACGTCATCCTTCAGGTCGAATACGTAGCCGACGAAAGCGATGGAGCCGATCATGGGAGCGAACATGGCAGCTTCTTCAAAACCGGTGATCTGAGCTTCGCCGAAACCCTGCAGGAAGTCGCCTTCAGCGATGGGCATTGCGCCGCCCATGAAGGGGATGGATTCGTCGGTGATCAGAGCTTCTGCGATGGACAGGGTGTCCTTGTCCTTGGCGATGGATTCGAACTTATCCAGCAGGTTGTAACCTACGGTGTCGGGGTTCTTGCCGCCGCAGGCAGCGAAGGAAAAGAGCATAACAGCGATCAGGATCAGGGAAATAAACTTTTTCATTTTGAGTTGTCCTCCTTAAATTCAAGTACGTTTTGTTTTACTCTACGCTGCTGCGGATGAACCAGCAGTTTTCTGCAGCGTCGAATGTCACGGTGATGGTGCAGACATGGTCTGCGGTTTCGGCGGTGAGAGTGCGGGGAGCCGCAGCCTCATCGGCGGGAAGTTCCCAGGAGATGCTTACCGGCTGCGATACGGAACCGGTTTCGCCTGTGAACAGGGTGTCTGCCGTTTCCGGGTCGGTGACGGTGAGCACGCCGGCGGAAGCGGAGAGCAATGTTTCTTCCTTGCCGTCCAGGGTCAGGGGGATCACCAGGGAGTTCCGGTCTCTTGCGGAGGCCAGAGTGGCGATGTGGCTGTTCTGGGGAAGGACGACCGCTTCTGCGGTGATGGGGGTGCCGTCCATGGAGAATTCCGGAGCTGCATGGCCCGGACCAAGAACGGTGAGCGCTACCACCAGGACCAGACAGGCTGCGGCGGCGGACAGGCTGCGGAAGCCGGCGGTACGGAAGAAGGGCACAGGCTCTTTCTCCGCTGCCAGGTTCATGACCCGTCTGCGCTGCTGGGCAGGCGCTGCGATGCTGCGGTAGGCATCGATTTGTTTTTGATCAAACATGGGTTTCCTCCCGGCCGATCTGTTCCTTCAGGGCTTCTCTGCCTCGGGCAAGCCGCATTTTGACGGCGGAGACGGAGATGCCAAGGGCTTTTGCCGTATCTTCTACGGAAAGACCTTCCAGATGGTGAAGAACGATGGCCGCTCTGTTTTTTTCAGGGATCTTGGCGAGACTCTGCATCACATCCAGAGCCAGATCGGCATCCTGGCCGTCCGGATCTGCTGTGAATTCTGCGATTTCGTCCAGCGGCACGTATTCGCGTACCTTATGACGACGCAGCAGGTCGTGGCAGCGGTTCACCGTGGCGCGGATCAGCCAGGCACGCTGGTGTTCCGCATCCGTGAACACGGGAGAAGCGGTGATGTACTTGGTGAATACGTCCTGCACGGCATCCTGGGCATCCTCAGAGTTCTGGGTGTGGGTCAGGGCCAGTCTGTAGAGCATATCTCCGTAGAGATCGTAGGCTTCCTCGATATCGGTTTTACGGCGGGTGAAAATGCCCACTGCTTTACCTCCCTGTAACTAAAACGCATGAAAAGACCATAAGGTCACATTTTATTTATACCAAAAATAAAATTTTCTGCAAGACCCCATTATTCTGTGGTATGATGATAATTGTATATAATTGTAGAAAAAAGAGGAGGAACTCTTATGGCAGAACGCTATGTTGCATTTTTGGACACTCTGGGCTTCAAAGGACAGGTGGCCCGGCAGACCCAGAAGGAATCGGAAGAGATGATCCGCGGCATCGCCGCCACGGTGCGGGAGGAATGGAACCGCTGTCAGAAGGATGATGCCGGTCTCATGACCGCGCTCCTGGTCAGCGATTCCGTCATCGCCTATACGGAGGATGTTTCCGACAGAGCGCTGGCCATGCTGCTGCAGTTTTCTCTGGCGCTCTGCAAGAGCACCTTCTGGAAGAACGGCATCCTGCTGCGGGGTGCCATCTCCAAAGGCAACTTTATGGAAGTCCGCAACGAACCCACCCAGAACCTGCGGGAGGAACTGATGGTGGGTCAGGCCTACATCTCCGCCTACACGCTGGAAAGCAAGGTGAAGAGCAGCTCCATCCTCATGGGGAAGGACGTGCGGGACGACATCATCAGCCGGTTCGGCACCACCAAATACATCGTGGACACCACCGAAAAGGAAGGCATTTATTCCCTGCGCTGGGCGGATGTGGCCTACCTGCAGAACTGGGGCGTCATGGAGCATTTCGTGAAGCTGGCCAACGAAGGCAACTGGAGACCGCATTATTATAATACCCTGTATTCCTTCCTGCGGAAGGGACACAGTGAAGCGCGCCGCCGGGATGTGTTCAAGCAGATCCTGAAGCTGGCCGCCATGAACGAAGCAGGGGAGCCCGATCCCCACCACTGGCACAAGCAGGATGAGTTCATCCGCAACGCTTTCGTGCCGGAAGTGGACAGCAATTTCCAGAAAATGATGCTCACCTTCCTGCGGCAGGCGGCACTGGATACACATGAATAGGGTTTTATGCAATTATACATCAAATAATGCATAAAAAGCCCAAAAAACATGAATAAACCATAGAAAAATTCAAAAACAATTCATAAATTATGCAGAAAACCCATTGACAATCTTCCCGGAAAGGATATAATGGGGGAGTATTCAAAAATACCAAGACGAACCCGTCTCTAACCAATCAAGGAGGAAATAGATCATGAGCATCAGCAAGAAAACCTACAAGAAAGTCGTTCTGGCATACTCCGGCGGCCTCGATACTTCCATCATCATTCCCTGGCTGAAAGAAAACTACGGCTGCGAAGTCATTGCCGTAGCAGGCAACGTGGGCCAGGCTGACGAACTGGAAGGTCTGAAGGAAAAGGCCATCGCCACCGGCGCAAGCAAGATCTACATCGAAGACCTGACCAAGGAATTCATCGAAGAGTATGTATGGCCTTGCCTGAAGGCAAATGCCAAGTATGAAGGCACTTATCTGCTGGGTACCTCCTTCGCACGTCCCATCATCGCAAAGCGCATCGTGGAAATCGCTCTGGCTGAAGGCGCAGACGCAATTTGCCACGGCTGCACCGGCAAGGGCAACGATCAGGTCCGTTTCGAACTGACCATCAAGGCATTCGCTCCCGACATGCCCATCATCGCTCCCTGGCGTATCTGGGATATCAAGTCCCGTGACGAAGAAATCGATTACGCTGAAGCTCACAACATTCCTCTGAAGATCAGCCGCGAAACCAACTACTCCAAGGATAAGAACCTCTGGCATCTGTCCCACGAAGGTCTGGATCTGGAAAGCCCCGCAAACGAACCCAAGTACGATCAGATCCTGGAAATGGGCGTCACTCCCGAAAAGGCTCCCGATGTACCCGAATACATCACCATCACCTTCGAAAAGGGCATTCCCGTCAAGTTCAACGGTGTGGAAATGGATGGCCCCGCCATGGTAGCAGCCTGCAACGCAGTGGGCGGCAAGAACGGCATCGGCATCATCGACATCGTGGAGAACCGTCTGGTGGGCATGAAGAGCCGCGGCGTATACGAAACCCCGGGCGGCACCATTCTGTATGCTGCACACGCCATGCTGGAAAGCATCTGTGTGGATAAAGAAACCGCTCATTTCAACGCCATCGTTTCTCAGAAGATGGCAAACCTGGTCTACAACGGTCAGTGGTTCACTCCTCTGCGCGAAGCCCTCTGCGCCTACATCGACAGCACGCAGGAAACCGTTACCGGCGATGTAAAGCTGAAGCTCTATAAGGGCAACATCATCCCCGCCGGCCTGACCAGCCCCTACAGCCTCCACGACGAAGTCACCGCTTCCTTCGGTGAAGACGAAGACTACAACCAGGCTGACTCCGCAGGCTTCATCAATCTCTTCGGTCTGCCCATCAAGGTCAAGGCCAAGCTGGACGCTCTGCGCAAATAACCGAAAGCAGTTTGCGGCACTTTCGCCGCCGGGCCGGCCGGTCCCCGCAAGACCGGCCCAAATACGATCAATAAGTGAGGAAACCTTATGAAGCTTTGGCAGGGCCGCATCCAGGCTGATACGGATGCCCAGGTAAACAGCTTCAATACGTCTCTTCCGTTTGACCAGCGCATGTACAGCGCCGATATCACCGGCAGCATGGCACATGCGAAGATGCTGGCCGCACAGGGAATCATTACCGGCGAGGACGCGGAGTCGATCCTTGCCGGTCTTACTTCCATCCTGAAAGACATCGAAACGGGCGTATTGACTTTTGACAACGACAGCGAAGATATCCATATGTTTGTGGAAGAAGAACTGACCAAGCGGATCGGTGATCCCGGCAGACGTCTTCACACCGCAAGAAGTAGAAACGACCAGGTGGCACTGGATCTGCGCCTCTACCTTCTGAAAGAAGAAGAGGAACTGATCGCCCTGCTGCGGCAGCTGATCGCCCTGCTGGCAGAAATGGCAGAAGAGCATGCCGAAGTGGTCATGCCCGGTTACACCCATCTGCAGCGGGCACAGCCCATCACCTTCGGTCACCATCTGCTGGCCTACGGCGAAATGTTCCTGCGCGACCTGGAACGTCTGCAGCAGTGCATGGCCCGTACCAAGGTGCTGCCTCTGGGCAGCGGTGCTCTGGCCGGCACCACCTATCCCATCGATCGTCACATGGTGGCAGAAGCCCTGGGCTTCACCGCCGTTTCCCGGAACAGTCTGGACGGTGTGTCCGACAGAGATTTCGCCATCGAACTGGCAGCGGATCTGTCCCTGATCTCCATGCACCTTTCCCGGTTCTCCGAAGAGATCATCCTGTGGTGCAGCTGGGAATTCAAGTTCATCGAACTGGACGACGCCTTCAGCACCGGTTCCAGCATCATGCCCCAGAAGAAGAACCCCGATGTGGCAGAACTGGTCCGCGGCAAGACCGGACGTGTGTACGGCGATCTGATGGCGCTTCTGACCGCACTGAAGGGTCTGCCTCTTGCGTATAACAAAGACATGCAGGAAGACAAAGAAGCCATTTTCGACGCGGTAGACACCGTGAAGGAATGCCTGAAGACCTTTACTCCCATGCTTTCCACCATCCGCGTGCTGCCCGGCAATATGCGCAAGGCGGCCGCAAAGGGCTTCATCAACGCCACCGACCTGGCCGATTACCTGACCAAGAAGGGCATGCCTTTCCGCAGCGCCTACAAGATCAGCGGCAGCCTGGTGGGCTGGTGCATCGCCCACGATACCGTTCTGGAAGACCTGCCTCTGGATTTTCTGAAGGAACAGAGCGAGCTCTTCGAGGAAGACGTGTACGAAGCCATTTCTCTGGAAACCTGTGTCAAAGGCCGTACCTCTTACGGCGGCCCCGCACCGGACCAGGTCAAGATGCAGGCCGCACAGCTTTCCGATCGGCTGGCAGACCTGTAATGCAGAAGCTGCCGCCGCAGGGAGGGGCTGCGGCAGCGAAAGGATATACACCATGAACAAACTGAAAGTATTCATCGACGGCAGAGAGGGGACCACGGGCCTCCGGATCCACGAACGGCTGGGAGGCCGGGACGAGATCGAGCTGCTGCTCATCGAAGAAGAAAAACGGAAGGATCTTTCGGAACGGCTCCGTCTGCTGGATGCCGCCGATGCCGCCTTCCTCTGCCTGCCGGATGCCGCCTCCCGCGAGATCTGTGAAGCGGCGGAACAGGAAGGCATCACCACCCGGATCCTGGACACCTCCACCGCACACAGAACGGCAGAAGGCTGGACCTACGGTTTCCCCGAACTCCACAGCGGAGCCCAACGGGAGCTGATCCGGAAGGCACAGAAGATTGCCGTTCCCGGATGCCATGCCACGGGGTTCGTTTCCCTGGCGGCCCCGCTCGTTGAACTGGGCATCGCCGCACCCGATTATCCCTTCACCGTCCATTCCCTCACCGGGTACAGCGGCGGCGGCAAGAAGATGATCGCGGCATATGAGGACGCAGAAAGACCCAGGGGCTACAGCAGCCCCAGGCAGTATGCTCTGGGGCAGACCCACAAGCATCTGCCGGAAATGACTGCCGTCTGCGGTCTCTCTCAGGCGCCTGTGTTCAACCCCATCGTTGCCGATTACTACTGCGGCATGGAAGTAACCGTTCCCCTTCACGGCAGACTGCTGGCAAAGAAGGTCACTCCCAAGGAAGTGGCGGAAGCGCTGGCGCAGTATTACAAAGGCTCCGCACTGATCAAGGTCCATGCCTACGGCGTGGCTCCCGAAGACGGCACCCTGCCCGCCAACAAGATGGCCGGCAGCGATGCGCTGGAAATTTTCGTTCTGGGAAGAGAAGAACAGATGATCCTGGTTTCCCGGTTCGATAATCTGGGGAAAGGCGCCTCCGGCGCTGCCGTGCAGTGCATGAATCTGGCCCTTGGCCTGCCGGAAACCACCGGACTGGCTACAGATCTTTAGACAGAAAGGGCGGCCAGGCCCTGAATTCGGCCGCCCATCCCATACAATCCAAACCACTCACACATTCCATTCAAGGAGGACACCCACTATGGTCAATTTAGTTGAAAGCGGCGTATGCGCTCCCAAAGGCTTCCGGGCTGCCGGCGTGCATTGCGGGATCCGCCGGAACAAAACCAAAAGCGATCTTGCCATGATCGTCAGCGACGTGCCCTGTGCCGCCGCCGGCGTTTATACCACCAATAAAGTAAAGGGCGCACCCCTGGCCGTCACCAAGGCTCACCTGGCAGACGGGTATGCCCAGGCTGTGATCTGCAACAGCGGAAACGCCAACACCTGCGCACCCAACGGTGTCTGGCTGGCGGAAACCACCTGCGAACTCACCGCCGAAGCCCTGGGCCTGAAGCCCGAAGACATCATCGTTTCTTCCACCGGTGTCATCGGGGAAGAACTGACCATCGACCCCTTCAAGCGGGGCATTCCCGAACTGGTGAAGAAGCTGGCCTACAACGGTTCCGATGCCGCAGCCTATGCCATCATGACCACCGATACCATCAAGAAGGAAGTTGCTGTTTTCTTCGAGATCGGCGGTAAGATGTGCCGCATGGGTGCCATCGCCAAGGGCAGCGGCATGATCAACCCCAACATGGCCACCATGCTCTGCTTCATCACCACCGACTGCGCCATCACCCCTGCACTGCTGCAGAAGGCTCTTTCCGAAAGCGTAAAGGACACCTTCAACCAGATCAGTGTAGACGGCGATACCTCCACCAACGACTCCGTTTTCATCCTGGCCAACGGCATGGCGGAAAACGAAATGATCGCCGACGAGAACAGCGAAGAATTCAAGATCTTCTGTGAAGCCCTCAACATGGTGGGTGCACGGATGGCCCGTTACATCGCTTCCGACGGCGAAGGTGCCACCAAACTGCTGGAATGCACCGTAAAGGGTGCTCCCGACCACGAAGTGGCCCGGGTGGTATCCAAGACCGTCATCCAGAGCAGCCTGCTGAAGGCCGCCATGTTCGGTGAAGATGCCAACTGGGGCCGCGTACTCTGCGCCGTCGGCTATGCCAAGGCAGACTTCGATATCAGCAAGATCGAAGTGCAGCTGGCTTCCGGCTTCGGCAGCGTTACCGTCTGCAAGGATGCCAAATACCACGATTACAGCGAAGATATGGCAGCGGAGATCCTCACTGCCAAGGAGATCCAGATCATCGTAGACCTGCACCAGGGCGAAGGTACCGCCAAGGCCTGGGGCTGCGACCTCACCTACGATTACGTAAAGATCAACGGAGATTATCGCACCTGATGTGAACATACGGCTCGGAGGGCTCCCGGAACGGGTGAGCCTTACCGAGCTTTTCCTTAAAATCGAAACAATACAGGAGTCTATCATGTCTGAAAAGATCTACGCCGTGAAGTACGGCGGAAATGCCATGAAGAGCCCCGAACTGAAGAAGGCTGTCATGGAAGATATCGTCACCCTGACGAAGGCGGGCCATAAAGTGGTGCTGATCCACGGCGGCGGCCCCGAGATCAACAAAATGCTGCAGAAGATCGGCAAAGAGGCCGTGTTCATCAAGGGCCTCCGCTATACGGACGAAGAGACTATGGAAGTGGTGCAGAGCGTGCTGGCCGGCAAGGTCAACAAAGACCTGGTGGCCCTGATCCAGGTACTGGGCGGCAAGGCCATGGGCCTCTGCGGCATGGACGGCGCCATGTTCCTCTGCGAAAAGAAGCAGGACGACGTGGATTACGGTCTTGTGGGCGAAGTGGTCGCCGTGAACCCGGAGCCGGTCCTGGCAGCCTGGGAAGCCGGTGCCATCCCCGTCATTGCCACCATCGGCATGGGGAAGGACGGACAGGCCTACAACATCAACGCGGATACGGCAGCTGCCGCTCTGGCCGGTGCTCTCGGCGCGGACCGTTTCATCTCCATGACCGACGTTCCCGGCCTGCTGCGGGATAAAGACGATCCCTCCACGCTGATTTCTCAGGTGGATCTGGCAGGAGTGGAGAAACTCATCGAAGAAGGCATTCTGGCCGGCGGCATGATCCCCAAGGTGGGAGCCTGCACCGCAGCACTGGATGCCGGCGTTCCGCAGGCACAGATCATCGACGGCAGAACAGTGCACAACCTGCTGGCTGCACTGGCCGGTGAAGAACCTGTCGGAACCACTTTTACCAAATAGCGAAACCATCCGGCACAAACCGGAGAAGAGGAGGTAACCCCCTTGGATGCAAACGAAATCAAAGCCTTAGATCAGGAATACATTCTTGGTACATACGGCCGCAATCCCATCGTTCTGGAGAAGGGCAGCAATGCCACCTGCTGGGATGCGGAAGGCAAAAAATACATCGATATGACCGCCGGCATCGGCGTCAATTCTTTAGGTTTCAGCGATTACGGCTGGGCGGAGGCTGTGGCTGCACAGGCCCTGAGCCTGCAGCACATTTCTAACCTGTACTACACGGAGCCCTGTGTCAGACTGGCGGAGCAGCTGGTGAAGCGCACCGGCCTTTCCAGGGTGTTCTTTGGAAACTCCGGTGCAGAAGCCAATGAAGGCGCTATGAAGTGCGCCCGCAAGTACAGCGTGCTGAAGTACGGGGAAGGCAGAAGCAAGATCGTGACCCTGGTCAACTCCTTCCACGGCAGAACGCTTTCCACCGTCACCGCCACCGGGCAGGACGTGTTCCACAAGTGGTTCGGGCCCTTCCCGGAAGGCCATGCCTATGCGGAAGCCGGCAACCTGGACGATGTGAAGGCCAAGGCTGAGGGGGCCTGCGCTGTCATGATGGAACTGGTGCAGGGGGAAGGGGGCGTTATGGCCCTGGATCCTCAGTTCGTCAAGGACGTGGAAACCTTCTGCAAGGAAAATGACATTCTGCTGATCATCGATGAAGTGCAGACCGGCATCGGCCGCACCGGCAGCCTGTTCTGCTTCCAGCAGTTCGGCATTCAGCCCGACATCGTGACCGTAGCCAAAGGGCTGGGCGGCGGCCTCCCCATCGGTGCTTTCATCGTGGGAGAAAAGTGCAAAGATGCCATGACCGCCGGCGACCACGGCTCCACCTTCGGCGGCAACCCCGTAGCCTGTGCAGGGGCCAATTACGTGCTCTCCTGCATGACCGATAAACTCTTCGATTCCGTGAAAAAGAAGGGTGCTCTCATCCGGGAAGCCCTGCTGCAGATTCCCGAAGTTGCCGGTGTCTCCGGCATGGGGCTCATGATCGGCATCGAACTGAAAACCAAAAAGGCGGCTGACATCGTGGCAGCCTGCCGGGAACAGGGCCTGCTGGTGCTGACGGCCAAAACCCGTGTGCGCCTGCTGCCGCCCCTCACCATCAGCGACGAAGAACTGCAGGAAGGCCTGGCCATCCTGTTAGACGTATTAAAGAACTGAAAGGAAACCCCATGAGCGTACTCGACAGAAAAAAAGCATGGCTGATCCTGAAAGACGGGACGGTCTACGAAGGAAAAAGCATCGGTGTCGAAGGGAAAAGCCTGGGCGAGCTGGTCTGCAGCACTGCCATGACCGGCTATCAGGAGACCCTTACCGATTCCGGTTATTACGGACAGCTGGTCACCCAGACCTTCCCCATGATCGGCAATTACGGTGTCAACAGTTTTGATTCCGGCAGCAAACCGGTTTGGGCCAAGGGCTACGTGGTGCGTGAGCTCTGCGAAGAACCCTCCAACTTCCGCTGTGAAGGCACTTTGGAAGGTTTCCTGAAGGAAAAAGGCGTTGTGGGCATCTGCGACGTGGATACCCGTGCCATTACCCGAAAACTGCGGAAGAACGGCGTGATGAACGCCGCCATCGTGACGGAATACCCCGCCGATGCGGCTGCCATGGCCGCCCTGCTGCAGGAGATCGCTTCCTACAGCCCCGCCGGCGGTGCGGCTGCCGTATCCTGCAAAAAGGCCCATGCCGTTGCCTGCGACAACCCCAGACACACGGTGGTGGTCTACGATCTGGGTGCCATCGGCAATCTGGTAAAGGGTCTGCTGGCACGGCACTGCAACGTGATCATGGTTCCCTGTAACGCATCCCTGAAGGATGTGCTGCAGTACCATCCCGACGCTTTCGTACTGTCCAACGGCCCCGGAAGCCCCGAAGAACTGCCCGAAACTCTGGCGGTCGTAAAAGACCTGATGGAGACCGGTCTTCCCCTGTACGGCGTAGGCCTGGGTCACCAGGTGATGGCTCTCGCCGCCGGTGCCAAGGTGGAAAAGATGGTCTATGGCCACCGCGGCGGCAACCAGCCCGTTCGTAATCTCTCCATGGATAAGGTACTGATCACTTCCCAGAATCACGGCTATGTGGTCACAGATCTTCCCGAGGAAGCGGGCACCGTCAGCCATGTGAACGTGAACGATAACAGCTGCGAAGGCATCCGCTACAGCTGCTGCAACGGTTTCTCCGTGCAGTTCCTGCCGGAAACCAGCGGCGGCCCTCTGGATACCCATTATCTGCTGGATGAACTGGTCAGCCGCATTCTGGCCAACAAGCAGAAGCAGAATTTCAAGCAGAAGTAAGGAGGGAAGGAACAAATGCCTCTCAGAAACGACATCAAAAAAGTACTGGTCATCGGTTCCGGCCCCATCGTCATCGGCCAGGCCGCCGAATTTGACTATGCCGGCACCCAGGTGTGCCGCACCCTGAAGGCCTGCGGCCTGGAAGTTGTGCTGATCAACTCCAACCCGGCCACCATCATGACCGATAAAACCATGGCAGACAAGGTCTACATCGAGCCTCTGCTGCCTGCGGTGGTCAAAAGAATCATCCGTAAGGAACGTCCCGACAGCATCCTGCCCACCCTGGGCGGCCAGACCGGCCTGAACCTGGCCATGCAGCTGGCCCGCAGCGGTTTCCTGGACGAATACGGTGTACGCCTTCTGGGCACCACCATCGAAACCATCGATAAGGCAGAAGACCGTCAGCTGTTCAAGGATATGCTGGAAGAAATCAATCAGCCTCTGATCCCCTCCAAGGTGGTGGAAAAAGTGGAAGATGCCCTGGAATATGCCGAGGAGATCGGCTACCCCGTCATCGTTCGCCCCGCCTACACCCTGGGCGGCACCGGCGGCGGCATCGTAAACAATTCCACCGAACTGGCAGAAGTGGCGGAGAACGGCCTGCGCCTTTCTCCCATCACCCAGGTGCTGATCGAAAAGGGCATCGCCGGCTGGAAAGAAATCGAATTCGAAGTGATCCGCGACAGCAAGGATAACGTCATCACCGTCTGCTCTATGGAAAACATCGACCCCGTGGGTGTCCACACCGGCGACTCCGTGGTGGTGGCTCCCGCTCTGACCCTGTCCGACAAGGAATACCAGATGCTGCGCACCGCTGCGGTGAACATCATCCGTGCCCTGAAGATCGAAGGTGGCTGCAACTGCCAGTTTGCCCTCCATCCCGACAGCTTCGAATACGCTGTCATCGAAGTAAACCCCAGAGTTTCCCGCTCTTCCGCTCTGGCCTCCAAGGCCACCGGTTACCCCATCGCCAAGGTGGCATCCCTGATCGCAGTGGGCTACACCCTGGATGAGATCGTGAACTCCGTTACCGGCAGCACCTATGCCTGCTTCGAGCCTTCCATCGACTACGTGGTGGTCAAGTTCCCCAAGTGGCCCTTCGATAAGTTCGTTTACGGCAATCGCAATCTGGGCTCTGCCATGAAGGCCACCGGTGAAGTCATGGCCATCGGTACTTCCTTCGAACAGGCCATCATGAAGTCCGTCCGCTGCATCGAACTGGGCCTCAAGACTCTGGACCTGCCCAAACTGGCAGGTAAGAGCAAAGAGGAACTGCTGCAGCTTCTCACCAAGGCCACCGATGAAAGACTGTTCGTGATCTATGCGGCTTTGAAGGCGGGCATCACTCCCGAAGAAATTTACAACATCAATAAGATCGATCCCTGGTACAGCTACAAGATGCTGAACCTGATCGACATGGAAAAGAGACTGCAGGCCGCCGGCGCAGAAGGCAAGCTCGCCGATGATCTGTACCTGGCCGCCAAGAAGATGGGCTTCCTGGATGAAACCATCGAAAAGCGCAGCGGCCTTGCAATCGACGAAAAGCGCTACGCCTCCTTCAAGATGGTAGACACCTGCGCTGCAGAATTCGAAGCCGAAACGCCTTACTTCTATTCCACCTTCGACGGGGAAAACGAAGCCGTTGAGTTCCTGGAAAAGAACAAGTCGGACAAAAAGAAGGTCGTGGTCTTCGGTTCCGGCCCCATCCGCATCGGCCAGGGCGTGGAATTCGACTACTGCTCCGTCCACTGCGTCAACACCCTGAAGAAGCTGGGCTACGAAGCCATTCTGATCAACAACAACCCCGAAACCGTTTCCACCGACTTCGACGTTTCCGACAGACTGTACTTCGAACCCCTGACTCCCGAAGATGTGGAATCCGTCATGCAGACCGAAAAGCCCGACGGGGCTGTGGTGCAGTTCGGCGGCCAGACGGCCATCAAGCTGACCAAGTATCTGCGGAACACCGACATTCCCATTCTGGGCACCTCTGCCGACAGCATCGACGCTGCGGAAGACCGTGAACGGTTCAACGAACTGCTGGCACAGTGCGGCATTCCCCAGCCCGAAGGCAAGACCGCTTTCACCGCCGAAGAAGCGGTGGCCTGCGCCGAAAGCCTGGGCTATCCCGTTCTGCTGCGTCCTTCCTACGTGCTGGGCGGCCAGAACATGATCATCGCGTATTCCAGCGCTGACGTTGAGGAATACATGGGCATCATCACCGCCGCCGGCGAGCTGGAGAACCCCGTGCTCATCGATCAGTACCTGATGGGGACCGAATGCGAGATCGACGCGGTCTGCGACGGCGAAGATTTCCTGATCCCCGGCATCATGGAACACATTGAACGGGCCGGTGTCCACTCCGGCGACTCCATCTCCGTGTATCCGCCCGTAAACCTTTCCAAGGAAGTCTGCGACACCATCGTGGATTACACCGGCAAGCTCTGCCGCGCCCTGAACGTAAAGGGCCTGGTGAACATCCAGTACGTTTACTTCAAGGGACAGCTGTACGTGATCGAAGTGAACCCCAGATCTTCCCGTACCGTTCCCTACATCAGCAAGGTCACCAACATTCCCATCGTGGAACTGGCCACCCGGGTCTGCTTCGGCGAAAAGCTGGCGGATATGGGCTTCGGCACCGGTCTGCACCCCGCTGAAAAGATCGTGGCCGTGAAGGTGCCCGTGTTCAGCTTCAGCAAGCTCCACGACGTAGACGTGAGCCTGGGGCCCGAAATGAAGTCCACCGGCGAAGTTCTGGGTCTGGACAGAGACTTTGACACCGCCGTTTACAAGGGCCTGCTGGCAGCCGGTTACGAGCTTCACAAGGTGGGAAGCAGCGTGCTCATGTCCGTCAAGGATGCGGATAAGCCGGAACTGGTTCCCCTGGCAAAGAAGTTCGTGAAGTACGGCTACGACATCATCGCCAGCGAAAAGACCGCCCGTTACCTGAACGATCACGGCGTGGATGCGGTCTCCGTGGATATGGACAGCGATGAAGGCATCAAGAAGGTGATCGATATCTTCGACAGCGGTGCCATCGATTTCGTGGTCTCCACCTCCAAGGTGGGCAGAAAGCCTGCAGAGTATTCCGTGCAGATCCGCCGGAAGGCCATCGAACGGTCCATCGCTACCCTGACCTCCATCGATACGGCAAACGCCCTGGTGAACTGCCTGCTGGAAGGCAACACCGTGGAAGACATCGCCCTGATCGATATCTGCAAGCTGTAACGCGGAAAGCCTGCTGCAGAAGCAGAAGGAAAACTGGAAAAGAAATAAAAAGAGCAAGGTCTGAAAGACCTTGCTCTTTTTCTGTTTTGCGTTTGGAAAGGGGACCCGAGCCGCTGCTTCGCTGTTAAGCGGCGTGGGTCCGGCGATAGCGGATCATGTAGCAGATGGCAAAGACGGCCACGGCATATTCGGCGATGGCCACGGCCCACCAGATGCCGTCACCCTCCAGGAAAAGGGGCAGCACATAGAGAAGGATGCCGCTGACACCCAGACCCCGCAGGATGGCGATGAGGGCGGCGGATCTTGCCTCCATCACGGACTGCAGATACATGCTGATGAAAATATTGATGCCCAGAGGGAAGAAGGAAAGGGCATAGACGCTGAGAATAAAGGGGGCGATGGCTTCCACGCCGGGAGTCATTTTCATGAAGAGGGCGGTGATGGGCAGGGGGATGGCGATGCACAGAGCGGCAGAAAGAAGGCCGAAGATGCAGGCGGTGGTCATGCCCAGCCGGAAGACGTGGCGGCAGCGATCCGTCTGACCGGCCCCCAGATTGCTGGAGATGATGGGCTGGGAGGCCTGGCCGATGCCGTTGAAAATACCCATGAACAGGGAGGAAATGGTGCCGATCATGCCGTAGACCGCAAGGGCATCGGAACCGGAATATTTCATGATCTGGTTGTTGATGATGAAGGCGATGGCGATGACCGCCAGGTTGGAAAACCCGGCGCCGAAACCGTTGACGATGATCTTCCGGCAGGCGGGCAGGAAGCGGAAGGGCTTCACAAGGCGCAGGCTGTTCTTCTTCCGCAGGAAATGGAAGGATAAGATCAGGCACTGGGAGAGACCGCCGATGGCGGTGGCGAGACCGGCACCGAGCATGCCCATCTGCAGGGGGAACACGAAGAGCCAGTCGCCCAGAATGTTCAGTACGGCACCGATGACAGTGGCGGTGACCACCAGATTGGGGTTTTCGTCGTTGCGGACGAAGGAACCGAAGATGCCGGTGAAAATAAAGGCGGGGAAGGCCAGAATGATGGGAAGGCCGTAGTCGCGGGTGAAGGGAAGCAGATGATCGTCACAGCCGAAGAACCGGTAAATGGGCTCCTGGAACAGAAGAAGACAGATCCAGATCAGAAGGGAAAGGGTCAGGGCAAAAAGCACGGTGGCGGTGAAAAAAGCGTTGGATTTTTCCTTCTTGCCTTCGCCGCGCGCTTTGCTGTAGAGAACGGCGCCGCCGGTGCCGAAGAGCACGCTGAGAAAGTCCATGGTATAGAACACGGGCATAAAGATGGCGCAGCCCGCCGTACCGTCGGGACCTACCCCCTGTCCCATGGCGATGGTGTCGATGCAGCCGTAAATGACGGCCACGACAGCACTGCCGATGGCAGGCATCAGATATTTAAAAAAGAGTTTGCGTAAATTTCCGGTCAAAAGATCCATGATGTCTCCTCGCAAAAGTGAAAATGGTGTGTTTAAAGTACGAGTTCGTACTTTTGGATTATAGTACAAAAAGCTCGATTTGTCAATGCGAAAGGGTGTGAAACCTGTGAAAAGGGGCTGCCGCAAGGAAAATTAGCGAAATCTTAGCGGTGGTTAACGGTTTTTTAGCGCGGCGAAAGGGTGTGACGAGTTATAATAAAAAAGAATGCTGCAGCATTCCCGATATCGGTGTTCCTCCCTTGAAAAAGCGACAAAAAGCTGCCCTCGAGGCTTTTTGTTCGAAAGGGTGCGATCATAACTGCAAACCAAAAGAGACGCCCGCGGGCGTCTCTTTTGGTTTTTGATAGGATCCGCAGCTGTGGTCTGCGGATCCTCTATGCGTCTTCTTCTGCCATGCGGTAGCCCACACCCATCTCCGTAAAGATGTACTGGGGTTCCGCTGTGGATTTTTCGATCTTTCTGCGGATGTTGGCCATGTTGACCCGCAGGATCTTGTTGTCACTGCTGGGGTTGATGCCCCAGATGGCCCGGATGATGGAGTCGTAGGTCAGGACCTTCCCCGCGTGCTGGGAAAGCATGGCCACGATCTTATATTCGTTCTGGGTCAGATGAACATCCTCGCCGCCGACGTAGACCCGGCGCTTGTCGTAATCGATGACCAGATCCCGGCAGGTGAAACGGCCTTCGTGCCGGCTGTGGAGGCTGCTCTGCTTTTCGGCAGCGTGGCGCAGTGCCGTACGGACACGGGCCAGCAGTTCGGAGGTACCGAAGGGCTTTGTAATGTAATCGTCCGCACCGGCATCCAGGGCATCCACCTTTTCGCTTTCGAAGGTACGGGCGGAGACCACGATGATGGGAGTGGAATACTTCTGACGGATCCGGCGCAGCAGTTCCATGCCGTCAAGATCGGGGAGCCCCAGGTCCAGAAGGATCAGGTCCGGGTTGCGGGAAGAGATCTGCAGCAGGGCTTCGGCGGCGTTGCCGGCCTCCAGGGGCAGATAATCGTTGGAAGCCAGGATGGCTTTCATGAAGCTGCGGATGTTTTCTTCGTCTTCAATGAGAAGGATCAAGGGAAGTGCGTTCATTGGTCAGTCCTCCATGGGAAGGGTAAAGCGGAACAGTGCACCGCCGGAGGCGGCATTTTCAGCGGTCAGCGTGCCGTGATGAGCCTTGATGATGGCCCGGCATACGGAGAGGCCGATCCCCATGTTTCGCTGTTTATCATTGGTACCTTCGGCGGAAAAGCCTTTTCCTTCGAAGAGATGGGGAAGCAGTTTTTCGTCGATCCCGCAGCCGTCATCTTCCACTTCGAAAATGGCGTGGGTGGAATCGTTCCTGACGGTCAGGGTGGTATGGGTGGCACTTTTTCCGTGGCGCAGAGAGTTTTCCAGCAGGTTCAGGAGGACCTGCTCGATCAGAAGAGGATCCACGGAGACCAGCAGGAAATCGTCGGGCAGGATGACGTGCAGGTTCCATTCCGGATGGATCCGGCGGAACTTGATGACCGTGTCCTCCACCAGCTCTTCCACGGGTTCCGGCCGCAGGTCGATTTTGATGCTGCCGGAGGATTGCTCCATCCGGGTGATGGAGAGCAGGTTTTCCACAATGCGGAGGAGCCAGCGGGCATCCTCCTGTACGCCTTTCAGAAGGCGGATCCGCTGCTCCTGGGAAAAGGAGTCGTCGTTTTCCAAAAGGGCGGAGGTGCCGCCGATGATGGAGGTGAGAGGGGTGCGGAAATCGTGGGAGACGGAGCGGAGAAGGTTGCTGCGCAGCCGTTCTTTTTCGTTTTCGGAACGGATCCGTTCCTGTTCCTTGACCCGGGTGGTCAGAGTACCGGTGATGATGGCGACGGCCAGGGTGCAGAGGATGGTCAGAGGATAGCCTGCCAGGGTGAAGTTGAAGGCCATGTAGGGATAGGTGAACAGGTAGTTGATGGCCAGTACGCTGAACAGGGAGGCGAAGGTGCCGTAAAAATACCCGGTGGTGAAGCGGGAGATCAGAAATACGGCCAGCAGAAAGACCAGAGAGACGTAGGAATCGCCGGAAGTGCCGTCGATGATGCGAAGCAATACGCAGAGCAGGGCGGCAAGACCCAGGATCATGGCGGTCAGAAGGCTGTCGCGGAGGGACAGGGGGAACAGCTTTTTCAAAGGCTTTCCTTTCCGGCGGGAAAATCCCACCTGCGATAGTATCATTTAATTATATCATTTCGAAAGAGAAGTGCAAGGGAGGAAGGGGCAGGGCGACCGTTAAGAAAGCGTAAAGAAACGGGCAGGGGAAGGAAAAAGGAGGCCCGGCCGCAGGCCGGACCCCTTTTTTCAGCTGGTGCATCCGGCAGCCGCCCGCCGGTCATTCCTCACAGGAACAGGAACTGCAGCGGCGGCAGCAGTTGCAGCAGGGACAGCCGCAGCCGTTCCCGCAGGGAGCGGAAGGGCATCCGCCTTCCTGGCAGGCGTCACAGGGATCGCATCCCCCGCTTTGGCAGGGGTCGCATCCGCTGTTTTGGCAGGGGCAGGAAGGGGCACAGGACCCGCAGGGATCGGACGCTGCGGGGAAGGGATAGGAGAAACCGTCACAGATGGAAGTACAGGCACCGCAGCCGGTGCCGCAGCGGCAGGTGCAGCCGCAGACATGGACGTTGGTATTCATAGGAAAAACCTCGCTTTTCAATGGTTTGGAAGTCGGGCCGCCAACGGGGTGGACCTGCTATCAAAGTATGCCGGAAAGCCGGTTCCGGTGACTTTGTTAAATACATATCTTATTGAGAAAACCTTGCTTTTTTCTCAAAAATGTGCAATAATGAAATATCCCAAGAATACCTGTATACAATAAATGCAATGTATACAAAATCGCAGTTATGTGTTGCGTTGAATCCATTTCAACGAATCGGGATATAGGAGGTTTTTATGAATAAGATCTGGAAGAAACTGAAGGAAATCGGCCCCGGCGCTGTGGTCGCTGCCGCCTTCATCGGCCCCGGTACCGTTACCACCTGCACCGTTTCCGGCGCAAGCTATGGTTACACCCTGCTGTGGGCAATGCTGTTCTCCACCGTTTTCACCATCATTCTGCAGGAAATGGCCGCTCGTCTGGGCATCGCCAAGCAGATGGGTCTGGGCGAAGCACTCCGCGTCAAGTATTCTGACAAGAAGGGCGTTCTGATTTTCCTGGCCATCCTGGTCATCTCTGCTGTTTTCATCGGCAACGTGGCCTACGAAACCGGCAACGTTTCCGGTTCTGTCATGGGATTGCAGGCCATTTTGCCCGAATCCAGCAAGGTGATGTGGGCCCTGATCCTGGGCGTTGTTGCATTCGCTCTGCTGTTCAGCGGCAGCTATAAGTACATTGAAAAAGTTCTGACCGGTCTGGTCATCCTGATGAGCGTCATGTTCCTGGCCACCGCCATCGCCGTCGGCCCCAACATGGGCGAACTGCTGAAGGGCCTCTTCGTTCCCAGAGTTCCGCAGATGGACCGCGCCTGGTTCTACATCGCCGGCCTCATCGGCACCACCGTCGTTCCCTACAACATCTACCTGCACGCTTCCTCCGCAGCTAAGAAGTGGAAGAACCCCGAAGAAGATGTCAAGACTTCCAGACTGGACACCATCCTGTCCATCGGTCTGGGCGGCATCATCTCCATGTGCATCATCATCACCGCTGCAGCTGCCTTCCACGGTACTGACGCACAGATCACCAACGGTGCAGTCATGGCCGAACAGCTGAAGCCCATCCTGGGCGAATGGGCCACCGTGGCTATGGGTATCGGTCTCTTTGCAGCCGGTATGTCCTCCGCCATCACCGCTCCTCTGTCCGCAGCTTTCGCTTCCTCCGGTATCCTGGGCTGGGGCGAAGACATGAAGAAGCCCCGCTTCAAGATCATCTGGATCATCGTTCTGGCATTCGGTATCGTGGCAACCTGCACCATGGGTGCAAGCCCCACCGAAATCATCCTGTTCGCACAGGCTGCCAATGCTCTGCTGCTGCCCGTCACCGCAATTCTGCTGCTGATCGTCTGCAACGATAAGAAGTTCATGGGCAAGTATGCCAACAAGACCTGGAACAACATCCTGGGCATTCTGCTGCTGGCTGTTCTGATCTTCATCGCATTCCGCAACATGACCGCCTTCGTGGAAAGCTTCTCCAAGCTGATCGCAGGCTAAGCATTCCCGCAAAATCCATACGCTGACTGAAACCGGCCGCAGAACTTCTGCGGCCGGTCATTCCCTTGTTTAGGGAAAACTTTCGATCGGGGGATTTTCCCCGCAAATCCATCGTGAAAGAAGGACTGACCATGTATAAAGTTGACCTGAATGCCGACCTGGGTGAAAGCTTCGGCGCTTACACCATCGGCATGGATAAAGACGTTCTGAAATACATTTCCTCCGCCAACGTGGCCTGCGGCTTCCATGCCGGCGACCCCGTGGTGATGGAGAAAACCGTAGCCATGGCTGCCGCAAACGGCACTGCTGTGGGAGCCCACCCCGGCTTCCCCGACCTGCAGGGCTTCGGCCGCCGCAATATGGTGATCTCCGCCGAAGAAGCCAAGGCTTACATCAAATATCAGGTGGGCGCACTGCTGGCCTTCACCAAGGCCCAGGGCATCAAGCTGCAGCATGTGAAGCCCCACGGTGCGTTCTACAACATGGCCGGCAAGGACTTCGCCCTGGCCAAGGCCATCTGCGAAGGCATCAAGGAAGTGGATCCCGATCTGATCCTGCTGGGTCTGGCGGAAAGCCAGCACATTGCCGCCGCAAAAGAAGTCGGTCTCCGCTGTGCCAGCGAAGTGTTCGCTGACCGCGCTTACATGGATGACGGCAGCCTGGCTCCCAGAAAGATGCCCGGCGCAGTGATCCACGATGCAGACCTGGCCGTTTCCCGCACCATCCGCATGATCAAAGAAGGTGTGGTGGAAACCGTCACCGGCAATCTGCTGCCCATCAAGGCGGACTCCGTCTGCGTCCACGGCGATAACCCCCAGGCTGTGGAATTCGTAAAGCGTCTGCGGGAAGCCCTGCAGGCAGAGGGCATCGAAATCGTGCCCATGGCCGAACTGGTCTAAATTAAATTTGTAAAGTACCTGCCGCACCCTGCGGCAGATCGGAAAGAAGAGCTTGTATGAACCAGCCCATCATCAAAATTTCAAGTGATACCTCTCTGGCCATCGAATTCGGCAGCGAGATCAGCTACGAGATCAACAGCAAAATCAGAGCCTTCGATAAGGCGCTGGCTGCAGAACAGATCGAGGGGATCGTGGAGACCGTACCGACCTACTGTTCTCTCACCATCCACTACGAACCGGAACTGATCCGGTATAAAGAACTGCGGGAAAAGCTGGAAACTCTGCTGGCCGGCTCCTACGAAGGGCAGAGCGGCCCCGCTGCGGTCATCGAGATCCCCGTCCTGTACGGCGGAGAATTCGGCCCTGACCTGGAGCACGTGGCGGAACACAATTCCCTCACGCCCAAGCAGGTCATCGAACTGCACAGCGGCGGGGAATACCTGGTCTATATGCTGGGCTTTACCCCCGGGTTCTCCTATCTGGGCGGCATGGACGAGCGCCTCGCCACCCCCAGACTGAAGACTCCCAGAGTGCTGATTCCCGGCGGCAGCGTGGGCATCGCCGGTGCGCAGACGGGCATTTATCCCATGGATTCTCCCGGTGGCTGGCAGCTGATCGGCAGAACTCCCGTCAAGCTCTACGACCCCAGAAGAGAACAGCCCATCCTGCTGGATGCAGGCGAATACATCAAGTTCCGCGCCATTGACCAGGCGGAGTACGACCGGATCCTGGCCCAGGCGGAAGCCGGTACATACCAGTGCAAAGTTACCCTGAGAGAGGAGAAGTAGCCCATGGGCATCATCGTTAAAAACGGCGGGTTCCAGACCACCGTCCAGGATTTCGGCCGCCCGGGCTACCAGCGCTACGGCATGGCCATGTCCGGTGCCGTGGACCGGAACGCCTATAAAATGTCCAATATATTGGTTGGAAACAACGTCTACGAGGCGGTGCTCGAAGCGGAAATGATGGGCCCCGTTCTGGAATTCACCACGGAGACCGTCATCGCCGTCACCGGCGCGGATATGTCCCCCAAGATCAACAACCAACCCATCGACAATTACCGGGCCGTACGGGTGCAGCCGGGAGACAAGCTCTCCTTCGGCCATCTGAAGAGCGGCTGCAGGGCTTATATCGCCTTTAACGGCGGCTTAGACATCAAAAAGGTACTGGGGAGCCGTGCTACCTATACCAAGGCGCATTTGGGCGGTTTGGAGGGCAGAAAGCTGAAGGCCGGCGACACCCTGGAGTTCCGTCTGCCGTTCTCCGTACCCAACAACTTGGAAAAGCGGTTCGTGGAACCGGTGGTCTACGAAAGCGATATCACCGTCCGCGTGCTGCTGGGGCCCCAGGAGGAAAAGTTTACGGCGAAGGGCATTGAAACCTTCCTGAGCGAAACCTATACCGTCAGCCCCCAGTTCGACCGCATGGGATGCCGCCTCGACGGCCCCGTCATCGAAACCGTGACCGACAGCAACATCATTTCCGACGGCATTGCCTTCGGTGCCATCCAGGTGCCCGACAGCGGTATGCCCATCATCATGCTGTCCGACCGGCAGACCACCGGCGGCTACGCCAAGATCGGCAGCGTCATCAATGCGGATATCCCCAAGATCGCCCAGGCTAAGGCCGGCGACCGGATCCGGTTCGTTCTGACCGACATCGAGACCGCACAGGATGCCTTCTGCGCCCGCAGACAGGCCAATCACGAGCAGCGTCTCAAGTTCGATACTCTGATCCCCGGAAACCGCATCCGCGAATTCAACGTCCGCATCGGCGACGAAGAGTACCGCGCCATGATTGAAGAATTGTAAGCGCAGCAGCGCGGCAATATCGAAGAAGTGTAAGGAGGATACCATGGCAAAGTTTGATATCACCCCCTATGAACATATGGCCCCTGCGGAAGTGCGTCAGCGCATCCGTGCAGGGGAGATCGATTTCCCCACCGCCGGCATGAGCCAGGGCTATGCCCAGGCCAATCTGGTGATCCTTCCCAAGGAATACGCAGCGGATTTCGAACAGTTCTGCAAGAACAATCCCTTCCCCTGCCCGGTGCTGGAAATCACCAGAGGCACACCCATGACCGTAGATATGGGCGATGCTAACCTGCTGACCGACATCCCCAAGTATTTCATTTACCGCTACGGCAAGCTGGCGGAAGTGGTCACCGACGCCACCCCGTTCTGGGAAGAAGGCATGACCGGTTTCCTGCTGGGCTGCAGCTTCTCCTTCGAAGAAGCCCTGATGAAAGCCGGTATCGAAGTGCGCCACATTGCGGAAGGCAGAAATGTACCCATGTTCAAGACCGGCATCCAGACCGTGCCCGCCGGCCCCTTCAAGGGCCCCATGGTCTGCAGCATGCGCCCCATGACTCCCGAAGATGCCAAGAAGGCCTACGAAATCACCAAGGCCATGCCCAATGTACACGGTGCCCCCGTTCACATGGGTGACCCCGCCGCGATCGGTGTCAAGGATGTCATGAACCCGGAATACGGCGAAAGCGTCACCATCAAGGAAGGGGAGATCCCCGTCTTCTGGCCCTGCGGCGTTACGCCCCAGGCGGCCGTGGAGAACGCTGCCCCGCCCATTGCCATCACCCATGCTCCCGGGCATATGTTCATCGTGGACGTGGAAAACTGCAAATTGAACGATTATCTGGAAGAAAAGAAAGCCAGATAAGCGGCAGTGCGCGGTGTAAAGCAAATTGAAAATGGTGCGGTTAAAGTTAAAACTTAACCGCTAAAAGAACACAAAGAACAAGAAAAAAGCCTCTGAACGTCGGTTCAGAGGCTTTTCTTTTGCCTTCGCATTACTTCTTTTTTGTTATGTAAACCGCCTGCAAACCGCCTATTTTACCGTCAGGAGGGCGGCGGGGCAGCTGGCGTAGGCCTCCGTGGCAGCGCAGTTTGCGGGGATGTCCAGGAAGTGCCAGAAGTAAACATCGATCTTGTTGGAAAGCAGGGCGGAAACCTTGGCATCGGGCAGGATCTGCACGAACTCCACATTGGCCTGCAGCTTCTCTGCGATGGCGGCCATAAGGGCGGTGCTGTAACCGGAGGCCTGGCCTTCGCTGCTGACATAGTCCACAAGGGGCAGGCTGCCGCAGATGCCCACGCGGATCAGGGGAGCATCCGCATCGGTGTAGGTGGGGAGCACGGGCTGCTGTTCCGCATCCTCGGGGCGGCCGCCGGCGGAAAGATCGGTGACCCAGGTCCGGTACAGGTTGTCCAGAGTGCCGTCCGCTTTCAGGTCGGAAAGGGCGGTGTTCAGTCGTTCCAGAAGGGCGGTATCGTCAGCCGTGAGCAGCATTTTCAGGTCGCAGGTGTGGGAAAGGGTTTCGGCAGTCAGCTCTTTGGTGCGGTTTGCATAGAACTCCGCAACGGGCTGCAGGGTCAGGAAGGAATCACCGTCGCCGTCCATCAGGGCGTTGAGACCCAGTACCGTGGTGCTGAAAAAGCTGAGAGAATCCGCCTGCAGGATCTCCTTTTGGGCCAGAGTTTCTTCGGTGAAGCGGACGGAAGGGGAAAGGCAGAGCACCTTGCCTGCAGATACCAGACCGGTATCCTCCGCCTGCTCTTTGGGTGCGGCCGCACAGCCGGCCAGAAGGAGCAGCAGGATCAATGCTAAAATCAGAGAAAGTCGTTTCATAGAATACCTCCGGGAAAGAGTATACCTGTTTTTTCGGGGAAAGAAAAGAAAAACCGGCAAATTTCACACAGCTTTCAGAGGCGGAAAGGAGGCGATGCAGCGCTGCAATGATTTCCGCACTTGTACCGAAGGCTGCCCCGTGTTAAAATACAGAAAGAAACTCAGAAAAACAAGAGGCCCACGGGGCCGGGAGGAAACCATGGAAAAGAACGAAATTCGCAAAGCCATGCTGCAGAAGCGCAAGGCACTGACCAAAGAAGAAACGGAAGCGGCCGGCCAGATGGTGGCCATGCGGATCCTTTCCATGGGGCTGTACCACCTCTCCAAAACCGTGATGCTTTATATGGACTACCGGAACGAAATGCCCACGGATCTCCTGATCCAAAGCGTTCTGGCAGAAGGGAAGACCCTGGTGCTGCCCTATACCGATGAGAATTTCATCGTGCACGCCTACGAGATCCCGGGCGGCGATCCCAGCTATCTGCAGGTATCTCCTCTGGGAATCCTGGAACCCAACCGGGACCTTTGCCCCAAAGCCGATCTTTCCGCCATCGACCTGGTGGTGATCCCCGGTGTGGCCTTTGATAAGCAGGGAAACCGCATCGGTTTCGGCAAGGGCTGCTACGACCGCTTCCTGCCCGGGCTGCGGGCCAATGTGCTGAAGGTGGGCATCGCCTACGATTTCCAGGTGCAGGAGGAGACCCTGCCCGCGGAACCCACCGACTTCCGCATGGATTACGTGATCACCCCTTCGGAAGCCTATGATTGTCTGGAGGGATTGGAATGAAACTGACGACCTGGAACGTGAACGGTCTTCGTGCCTGTCTGGGGAAAGGCTTTGCGGACTTTGTAACGCAGCTGTCTCCCGATGCCATCTGTCTGCAGGAAACCAAAATGCAGCAGGGCCAGGCGGAGGTGGATCTCCCCGGCTATCACGAATACTGGAACAGTGCCGTGAAGAAGGGCTATTCCGGCACAGCGATTTTTACGAAGAAAGAGCCCATCTCCTGCCATCTGCACATCGATGCGGAGGGGCACGACCAGGAAGGCAGAGCCATTACCCTGGAGTTTGAAAACTTTTATCTGGTGACCGAATACGTGCCCAATGCCCAGGACGGCCTGAAGCGCATCGATTACCGCATGGCCTGGGAGGATGCCTTCCGGGAATACGTCTGCAAACTGGACCAAAAGAAACCGGTGATCATCTGCGGCGATCTGAACGTGGCCCGCACCGAGATCGATCTGAAGAACCCCAAAACCAACCGGGGCAACGCCGGCTTTTCCGACCAGGAACGGGCCAAGTTCGAAGAACTTCTGGCCGCCGGCTTCACCGACAGCTTCCGCCACCTGTACCCCGATGTGACGGGGGCATATACCTGGTGGTCCTACCGGTTCAATTCCCGCGCCAACAATGCCGGGTGGCGCATCGATTATTTCCTGGTGTCCGACCGCATCGCGGACCGGATCCGGGAAGTGACCCAGCACACCGACGTGTTCGGCAGCGATCACTGCCCCGTCACCCTCGAAATCGACCTGTAAGGCCGTGAGTCTGAAATCAGAAAGGAGAACATTCCATGCTGCCTTTTGAAACATTTCTGCTGATCGTACTGCCCATCGTCGTGGTGGTCCTGATCCTGGTATTAGGGGTGCGCAAGCTGTTCCGTTCCCCCATTGGGCCGGAAGAAACCCGGTGGTGTCAGGCCGATAAAAACTATCCCAAATGGAAGCTGGAGGATGGAAAACTCACCATCGTCTACAAGAAACAGGAACGGATCTATTCTCTGGACCGGGTAAAAGAACTGCGGTGGAACGGTGTTCAGGTGACCAGCCGCGGCAAGATCGGCGTGGCCAATGTGTATCTCATGGACGGCATGCATTTCATGCTGACCTACCATTATGACCACAGGGACCGCGGCTTTGCCGCCCTGCAGGAATTGCAGAGCCGGCTCGCCGCTGAAGAATAAAAAAAGCTCTCCCGGAAAAGGGACCTTGCAAAAAAAGAGAAACGGGCAATGCACCGAAAACCGCCTGGGCGGTTTCCGATGCATTGCCCGCTTTGTTATTCAGCCTATAAAGTATGCGTTATTCGCGGAACCGGGACGGCTGTTTGGGCTTGTACATCACTTTGTTTACGGGGTATACGGTCACAAAAGCATCCGGGTCATGCTTTTCGATGAAGGTCATCAGCTTTCCGTATTCGTGCTTATCCACGATGGCCAGGATCTCTCTGCGGGGCTCCATGGTGTAGGCACCGATGGCTTCGTAGATGGTGGCACCGCTGTGCAGCTCTTCCAGAAGGAAGTGACGGATCTCTTCTTCCTTATCGGAAACGATGCAGACACGCCGTCTGGGGTTGAGACCGAAGATGAAGTGGTCCACCACGATGCCGTTCAGGTAAGTGCCCAGGATGCCGTAGATCACGATTTTAATATCGGATACGAAGATGGAAGACACGGCTACCACCATACCGGCGGTGGACATGGCATTGCCCAGCTCCATATGCAGGAACTTGTTCAGCAGCATGGCTACGATATCCAGACCGCCGGAAGAAGCGTTGCGGTTGAACAGCATGGCCAGACCGACGCTGACGGTGAACAGGTAGCAGATCATATCGATGAACGGGTCCTGGGTGATGGAGGTGAAATTGGGAAACAGGGTTTCGTACACACCGATGACTGCGGGCAGAAGGATGGAGGTATAGACGGTTTTGGCGCCGAATTCCCGCCCGATGAAAATGAAGCCGATGATCAGCAGGGCCACGTTCAGGATCATGGTGATGGCGGAGATCGGCAGGGGGATGAAGTTGCCGATGACGATAGCCAGACCGGAAATGCTGCCTACGGAAACGGTGCTGGGCACCAGGAAGAAGAATACGCCGGCGGCGATGATGATGGTGGCGATGGTAATCATGCCGAATTCAGTGATAACGGAAAGGTGTTTTTTCATGATCCTTTGATCTCCTTTGTAAGCCCTTACGGGATTGCCCGATCAGAGAAGAGGAAGCAGTTCCTCAAGGGTGGTGATGGTATAAGTCTGTCCCCAGGCGGCCTCGCGGCCTTTGCGCTCGATGTGGACGGAGGGGCAGCCGAACCGCTGTGCCACGACCACATCTTTTTCTTCGTCGCCGATCATGAGCAGTTTTTCCGGGGATGCACCGAAGTGGTCTGCGATATCCTGCAGGCCCTTGGGGTTGGGCTTGCGCCAACCGCAGGAAACGGAGGACACGTAGAGGTCGAAATAGGGCATCAGATCGGGGAAATAGCTCTTGTGCAATTCATCGGGCATGCCGGTGGCAACGTCGGTGAGAGCGGCGATTTTCAGCCCTCTGGCCCGCAGAGCTTCCAGAGCGGGGAGGCTGTCCGGGAAGGTGTAGGGCACCAGTTCCATAGCGGAGTAGAAGGTGGCGATCACCTGCTGCAGATCGTAGGGGCAGGACCAGGAGGCGCAGGCATCCCCGAAGATCACTTCGGGAGTGTAATCCACCTCGCGGTACTTCACCTTGGGGTTATAGGAACGCAGCACCTCGATGGCGGCTGCGATTTCGTCGTCCGAAAGGGAGGGGAGAAGCTGTTCCCGTACCCGTTCAAAGGCGGTTTGGTAATAATCGATCCAGACGTGGGGCATATTGCGGTATTCCATCAGGGTGCCGCCAATATCGAAAACAATGACTTTCATAGAACCTCCTTCTGCGAAAATCGCGAACAGTATTATTATAACAAAATGCCGCCGAATCTGCAATCGGCGGCATAAAAACTCTCGTTTTCTTTCGTCTTACTTTAGTTTGGCAAGCTTGCCGAACGGTTCATCGATCGGCGAAGACGGCGATGGCACGGGCTGCGAATTCTGCGGTACCTTCCCCGCCGGCGGCATCGATGTTCTTCCGGAACCGGGGATCGGCGGTGTACATCTGACCCAGACCGGCCAGGATCTGATCGGTGCAGGGGTAGAAATGCGCGGTGATATGGTTCTGCAGCTCCTTCACCTTACTCTGCACTTCGGCGGAGGCAGGAGAGAGGTGCTTCAGGCTGCCCAGCTCCGCAAAGAGGGCCATCAGGCCGTCTGCAGCAATCTGCAGAGCTTCCGGGCTCTGGCCTTTTGCTTTTTCCTCATACCGGGCGTAGGCTTCGGTCTTGCCCCATTTTTCTTTGACTTCTTCTTTATAAGAATCGATGGCAGCGGTATCAAATGCTTTGAAATTCATGGCGGGAACTCCTTTCTGTTTCAGGGAACGGGCAAGGGCGATCAGGTCTTCGATGTGGGCTTTCTGCAGCTCCAGAAGTTCGATCTGCTGCTGAAGCGCCTCCAGGGGATCGAAACCGGGACGGTCCAGGATCGCTTTGATCTCTTTCAGAGGGAACTGCAGCTCCCGGAACAGCAGAATGGTCTGCAGCCGGCGAAGGGCCGTGTCGTCATAAAGGCGGTAGCCCGCATCGGTGATGAGGGTCGGGGGCAGAAGCCCCAGCTGGTGATAGTGATGGAGCGTGCGTACGCTGACACCGGTAAGTTTTTCTACTTCACTGACGGTTTTCATGAGCTGCCTCCTCCTTCTGCTGCAAGTATAAACCCTGACGCTGCGTCAGAGTCAAGAACTTTCTCATTTTTTTCGAACCCCCTCGGCGGGCACTTCGGAAACCCTTGGAGCGCTTGGCCGAAACCACCGGCGAGGCGAAGAAAGACTTTGACACAAACAAAGATCCCGGCTCCTGCACCGGATTGGAACAGGAGAACGGGATTTTGTTTTCAAAGTCTATGAGCCGAGCCGCTGCGGTTTCCCAAGGGGGACAACAGGTTTCCGAAGTGCCCGCCAAGGGGGTTGGACGAAACGGGAACCCTATTTGGCCTCGCCGCGGATCTCGACACGGCGGATCTTGCCGCTGATGGTCTTGGGCAGCTCGCTGACAAATTCCACGATTCGGGGATACTTGTAAGGCGCGGTATTGGTCTTGACGTAGTTCTGGATCTCCTTCTTCAGAGCGTCGGTGCCTTCGGTACCCTGGGTCAGAACGATGGTCGCCTTGACCACCTGACCGCGGATCTCATCGGGAGCGGCGGTGACGGCACATTCCAGAACATAGGGCAGTTCCATGATGACGCTTTCGATTTCGAAGGGCCCGATGCGGTAGCCGGAGGATTTGATCAGATCGTCCACGCGGCCCACATACCAGAAGTAGCCGTCTTCGTCGCGCCATGCGGTATCACCGGTGTGATAGTAACCGTCGTGCCAGGCTTCCTGGGTCTTTTCGGGGTTGTTGTAGTAACCGATGAAGAGGCCGGCGGGCACCTGTTCGCTGGTGCGGATGACGATTTCGCCGGTTTCACCATCCTTGGCCAGGGAGCCGTCGGCGTTCATGATGTGAACATCGTACAGAGGGCTGGCCTTGCCCATGGAGCCGGGCTTCAGGGGGACGCCTACGAAGTTGGCGATCGACAGGGTGGTTTCGGTCTGGCCAAAGCCTTCGTGGATGGACAGGCCGGTGGCCTTATAGAACTGCTGGAATACCTCTGCGTTCAGGGCCTCGCCGGCCACGGTGCAGTATTCCAGAGAGGAGAGATCATACTTGGTCAAATCTTCCTTGATGAAGAACCGGTACATGGTGGGCGGTGCACAGAAGGTGGTGATGTTGTACTTGGCGAAGAGGGGCAGGATCTCTGCGGAATCGAAGCGGTCGAAGTCGTAGGTGAAGACTGCGGCCTCTGCCATCCACTGGCCATAGAGCTTACCCCAGAGTGCCTTCCCCCAGCCGGTTTCGGCGATGGTGAAGTGGAGGCCGTCGGGGTTGACATTGTGCCAGTAGCGGGCGGTCACATAGTGGCCCAGAGCATACTTGAAGCTGTGGACAGCCATCTTGGGATAGCCGCTGGTGCCGGAGGTGAAGAACATGAGCATGGGATCGTCGCCCTTGGGGTCGTTCATGCCCTTGGGACGGGCAAATTCGTCGCTCATCTGCTGGAATTCGGTGTTGAAATCGTGCCAACCTTCCCGCTGACCGTTGACGATGATCTTGGTGGTCAGCATCGGGTGATCCTTGGCGGCTTCATCGACAGCATCGATGGTCTTGCCGCTGGCATCGCCGGTGCAGACGATGGCGCTGATCTGGCCTGCCTTGAAGCGGTAGTCGAAGTCGTGAGCCACCAGCTGATTGGTGGCGGGAACCACCACGGCACCGATCTTATGGAGACCCAGGATGGCGAACCAGAACTGGTAGTGACGCTTCAGCACCAGCATGACCCGGTCACCTTTCTTGATGCCCAGAGATTTGAAGTAATTGGCGGCCATGTTGGAGTAGCGGCTCATTTCCGCAAAGGTGAAGCGGCGCTCGGTCTTGTGCTTGGTCAAATGCAGCATGGCCAGCTTATTGGGACACTTCACGGCCAGCGCATCCACCACGTCGTAAGCGAAATTGAAATGGTCCGCATCGGGGGTGAATTCGATCCTGGTAAGAACGCCGTTTTCGTCGGTCTCGGTCTTGATGAAGGAGTCTGCCACGGGCTTGCTCAGCACGGAAGCGGCACGCTTTTCGATGGGAGAGGGCGGCATGAAGACCCGCTTCACTTCGCTGGAGGATTCGCCTTCGCCGGGGTTCAGAACCACGGCACAGAGTTCGGCGGGACCGTCCAGAGCCACCATGCCGTGAGGGGTTTCGCCGTCGTGATAGATGGTGTCACCCACGTTCAGGTATTCGATGCTTTCGCCCAGCTGATATTTCATGCGGCCCTTCAGGATGATGTTGAATTCCTGACCTTTGTGGGTCACAAGAGGAATGGGCTGCTCCAGGGCTTCCGGTTCGTAGGGAACCTTAACGAAGAAGGGCTCTGCCAGCTTATCCTTGAACAGGGGAGCCAGGTTAAAGTATTTGAAGCCGGTCTCACGGGCGATGGGCATACCGCCGCCGTGGCGGGTAATTGCGTAAGAGGACAGGTTGGCGCTTTCACCTTCCAGAATGTCGGTAATGCTGACACCGCAGGCGCGGGCCATTTTATAGACAAAGGTGAAGCTGTAATCGGCTTCGCCGGATTCGTACTTGCGGTAATCTTCCAAAGAAACACCGGTCTTGTCGGCCATTTCCTCTTCGGTGAGACCTTCTACTTCGCGAAGGGCCTGGATACGTTGGGCAACCAGTTTGATTTGCTCTTTCATTTCTGCCATGATGTAACTCCTTCTATTTTTCGAGTGAATAAAAAAACGTCCCAAAGAAATTAACTTTCTTTGAGACGGATGTCATTCCGCGGTACCACTCAAATTGCGCTGATAGCGCCACCTCGCCGGGTTCCATCAAACCCTATGCCTTAACGCGACAACCACGGGAACGTCTACTGGCCGGCCGGAACGGGCGGCTTTGGGGCTCCGGTTCAGAAGGGATGGGCACTTGAAACCTGCCGTTGTCTGCTCGCACCATCCGCAGACTCTCTGGAAACATTGGGCTTCGGCCGTCTTCGTCATAACCTTTGCATTGGATAATAGCATGGAAACGAGGAAAAAGCAAGCAGTTTTTTGAAAAATTGCACATTGTATTGTGTGCAAGGGGTTTTCAAAAAAGAACGTATGTGCTACAATAAGCGGTAATCAGCGAAATTTGAACAAAAGGAAAGGGCGACCAAACGCCCGGAGGGAACCTTTATGGAAGATGTCGTAAGATTGTACGAAGCCGTATTTTATCGGAAATCCGTGCGCCAATACAAACCGGAACCGCTGCCCATGGACGAACTTTTCGCCCTGCAGCAGGAAACCAAAGAATTGGAAGCTTTGCTTCCGGAGATCCCCTATGCCATCGAAGTGGTTTCCCAGGAGAAAGTGAAAGGTCTGTTCACCGTGAAGGCCCCCCATTATCTTTGCTTCTACTCCAAAGAAGGGGCGGAAGGCATGGAGGAAAACGCCGGTTATATCATGGAACAGATGGCCCTGATCCTGGCAGCCCGGGGGCTCGGCGCCTGCTGGCTGGGAGCGGCCAAGCCGCCCAAACCCATGAAGAAATCTGCGGATGGGCTGGATTTCGTGATCATGATGGCCTTCGGCTATCCCGATGAAGAACCGGTGCGGAAGGATCCCAAAGAGTTCCGCAGAAAGCCCATCTCCGAAGTTACCGATGTGGCGGAGTGCAGCGAGCTTCTGGAAGCGGTGCGTCTTGCTCCTTCTGCGGTCAACAGTCAGCCCTGGCTGGTCACCGGCAGGGAAGGAGAGCTGCTGTTCAGCCGCATCAAACCCAATCTGTTGAAAAATCCTTTCATGGGGCCCCTGAACCGCATCGACATGGGCATTGCCCTGCTGCATTTCCGCGTGGCGGCGGCCTTTTCCGGCAAGGCCATCCGGATCTCTATGGACCCGCAGCAGAAGACCTCGGCCCAGCCCGTTCCCGTACCTGCAGGCTGCCTGTTCTCCGCCCGGGTCACCTGGGAGAAATAAACGTCATATACTGCTGCTGAGAAGCGAAACACGCTTCCCGGCAGCAGTTTTTTCATGGGCGGCCGTTTCTGCAAGCAGGCGGCCGCCGCTTCCGAAACAGGAGGAAACTATGGCAACGTTCTACAATCAGGCCACTCTGACCTACAACGGCATCCGTGTGGCATCCAATACCACCACCGGCCAGATCCTGGAGATCCTGGCCCTGACCAAGACCGCACTTTCCGCAGAATACAGCGCAGGGGAGGATGTGACCTATGTGATCAGTCTGGTGAATTCCGGCGGATCCGCGCTTTCCGGCCTCACCGTCACCGACGACCTGGGGGCCTATGCCTTCGGCACCGGCACCGTGACTCCTCTGACCTACAAGACCGGCACCCTGCAGTATTACGTCAACGGCGTTCTGCAGCCCGTACCCGAAATCACCGCAGAAGATCCTCTCACCATCACCGGCATCAATGTGCCCGCAAACGGCAATGCGCTGCTGGTGTACGAAGCAGCCGCAAACCAGTTTGCCCCTCTGGCTCTGGAAAGCACCATCGTGAACCGGGCGGCAGCTTCCGGCGCAGGGCTTGCGGAGGAAGTTGCGGATACGGAAACCATCGGCGCGGCAGCCGGTCCCGTGCTGTCCATCAACAAGGCTCTGGCACCCACATCTGTGGCGGAAAACGGCCGCATCACCTACACCTTCACCCTTGAAAATTACGGCAATGCCCCTGCGGATGCAGGCGACAATGCGGTGATCACCGACACCTTCACTCCCGTGCTGGAAGACATCACCGTTACCTTCAACGGAGAAGCCTGGACGGAACCGGCAAACTACACTTATGACGAAGCCACCGGTCTGTTCACCACCGCGGAAGGACAGATCACCGTTCCGGCAGCCATCTATGCACAGGACACCGCCACCGGGGCCTGGATCGTGACACCGGGCATCAGCACCCTGACCGTCACCGGCACCATTTAAGGCAAAGAAAAAGCCTCCTGAATTTCTTCAGGAGGCTTTTTTGGAGGCGACACCCGGATTTGAACCGGGGAATAAAGGTTTTGCAGACCTGCGCCTTACCACTTGGCTATGTCGCCGCAAAAATGTTTTGGATTTTGTTTTGGCCCATCCGATTGGATGGGCCAAAACTGATTGGCTAGGGTAGGAGGATTCGAACCTCCGCATGACGGAATCAGAATCCGTTGCCTTACCGCTTGGCGATACCCCAACGGTAAATGTGGAGAATGGGGTGGATGGAGGGATTCGAACCCTCGAATGCAGGAATCACAATCCTGTGTCTTAGGCCTCTTGACGACACCCACCATACAGAGTTGTAAAAATGGCGACCTGGAACGGGCTCGAACCGTCGACCTCCAGCGTGACAGGCTGGCATTCTAACCAACTGAACTACCAGGCCGCATCGTTTTACAAAAGTGGTAGCGGAGAGTGGAGTCGAACCACCGACCTTCCGGGTATGAACCGGACGCTCTAACCAACTAAGCTACTCCGCCACACGCGCCTTGCGAACGTGTTTTTTCGCACTGCAAGAAGGATAATAGCATAAGGCACATACAATGTCAAGCGGGAATTTCAAGAATTTTTTTCTTTACCGTGAAAAATATGTTGCATACTTTATTATATCATGCTAATATAAATCGTACGGTATTGAGATTAGTATTATTTGCAGCGTGAAGAGTGGGCCAGCCCACTCTTTGATTTTTGAAAGGACGCAAAAACATGGGAAAAGCGAAAGTCATGGATTTTATCAGTGACGCTCTTCAGCCTTTCTTCCAGGAAGAGGGGTACGTCCTCTATCACCAGGAATTCGTGAAAGAGGGAAGAGATTGGTATCTGCGCATCTTCTTCGAAAAGGCTCCGGAAACGGAGGATGGAGAGCCCGGCCTTGTGAGCACCGACGACTGTGAAAAGGTCAGCCGGTATCTCAGCAGCAAGCTGGATGAAGCGGATCCCATCGAACAAAACTACTATCTTGAAGTTTCTTCGCCCGGTATGGACCGCACCCTCTGGACTGCGCAGCACTACAACCGCTACGTGGGCCAGCTGGTGGACGTAAGCCTGTACCAGGCGGTGGAAGGAAAGAAAAACTGGACCGGTACTCTGAAAGAATACGCGGCAAAAACCGCTGATCAGGCCGGGTACGTGATTCTGGAAGGGGAACAGGGCAAGGTCCTGACCCTGCCCCTGGATCAGATCTCCAGAACCAAACTGACCGTTGTATTTTAAGGAGGAAAAAGGAAAAGATGAACAAGGAATTTATCGAAGCCATTAACGAACTCGAACGGGAACGCGGCATTTCCAAAGAAATGCTCATCGATGCCATCGAGTCCGCACTGGTATCCGCCTATAAGAAGAACTACGGCACCGCACAGAACGTCCGCGTCAACATCGACCGCGAACTGGGCGACATCGACGTATTCATGCGTCGTGACGTTGTAGAAGAAGTTTTCGATCCCTTCGGCGAAGTCTCCCTGGAAGACGCGCAGGAGATCGACCCCGAATACGAACTGGGCGATGTCATCGAATATCAGGTGACTCCCAGAGATTTCGGCCGCATCGCCGCACAGACCGCCAAGCAGGTCGTTGTGCAGCGCATCCGCGAAGCTGAAAGAGGCATGGTGTTTGATGAATACATCGGCCGTCAGGGCGAACTGATCACCGGTCTCATCCAGCGCATCAGCAACGACACTATCTTCATCAACATGGGCCGCACCGAAGGCATCCTGTCCGCCAACGAACAGGTCCGCGGCGAACGCTACGATGTGAACAAGCGCATCAAGCTGTACATCATGGATGTACGCAGAAATGCCAAGGGTCCCCAGGTGTTCCTGTCCCGTTCCCATCCCGGCCTCGTCAAGAGACTGTTCGAACTGGAAGTTCCCGAAATCCAGGACGGCGTTGTGGAAATCAAGAACGTGGCCCGCGAAGCCGGTTCCAGAACCAAGATGGCCGTCTGGAGCGAAGATCCCAACGTGGATCCCGTCGGCTCCTGCGTCGGCCCCCGCGGCACCAGAGTGCAGGCCGTTGTGGATGAACTCTTCGGCGAAAAGATCGACATCATCAACTGGAGCGAAGACCCCGAACTGCTGATCGAGAGCGCTCTGTCCCCCGCCAAGGTGGAACAGGTCATTCTGGCAGAAGAAGAAAAGTCCGCTGTGGTCATCGTTCCCGATTATCAGCTGTCCCTGGCCATCGGTAAGGAAGGCCAGAACGTCCGTCTGGCCGCCAAACTCTGCGGCTGGAAGATCGACATCAAGAGCCACAGCCAGTGGCTGGCAGCTGCAGAACAGATGGAAGAGGAAGACTTCGAAGACGATTTCGTTGAAGAAGAAGCTGCTGAAACCGTAGAGGAATAAGAAAGCAATGAAGGAAAGAAAAGTGCCCCTGCGCCGCTGTGCCGGCTGCATGGAGTCCAAGGATAAAAAAGAACTGCTGCGGATCTGCCTCACTCCCGAAGGCGAAGTGAAGCCCGACCTCACCGGCCGGGCCAACGGAAGGGGGATCTACCTCTGCCGCAGCAAAGAGTGCCTGGAGATGGCCAAAAAGAAGAGAGCCATCGGGAGAGGGCTGAAAACGGAACTGTCCAAAGAACAGACGGAAGCCCTTTTCGCAGAACTTGAGGCACTTTTCTCTCAGGCCGATGAGGCATAGCCGGGAGAAACATGAACGAACGTAAAATTATCAGCTATATGGGATTTGCCAGAAAGGCACGCCGGCTCACGGCCGGAACGGAAGCCTGCAGGGCGGGTCTGGATAAAAAAGAAATCAAAATCATCGTTTTGGCCGGTGATGTGGCGGAAAATACCGCAGATAAGTGGCATACCCTGGCAGAACGGGCGGGCGTACCTCTGGTGGTCGTAGGAACCATTGAGATCCTGTCCCAGGCCACGGGGAACTTCAACCGCGGCATTTATGGCGTCACGGACAAAGAACTGGCTCAGGCGATCAGTAGAGCCGCTCAGGGCGAGGAACGGAAATAGGAGGAGCATGCGTATGCCGAAGAAGGTACAAGATTTAGCAAGAGAACTGGAAATGGATGCAAAGGACCTGTTGGCTAAGGTTCAGAATATGGGGATCGGTGCCAACGATGCCGCCAGCGTTCTTTCCGATATGGACGCCACCGTGGTGAAAAACATGGTCCTGAAAGGCCGCAAAGGCGGAGAAACCAAGATCGTAAAGGCTGCAGCTTCTTCCTCCGCAGAGAAGAAGTCTTCCGCAGCCCCCAAAGTAGAAGTAAAGATGGCCAGCGTAGTGGCCAAGAGCGCACAGGAAAAGCAGAAGGCAGCCGCCCGTCCCGCAGCGGAAGGCGCTTCCTCCGGCAGACTGGCAACCCCTCCCATGGGTAAGCCCCTGCCCAAGTCTGCTTCCGTGCAGAATATGGACGGCGCAGCACGGACCGGTGCAGTTCCTCCCGTAGGTAAGCCCCTGCCCAAGTCCGCTTCCGTACAGGCTCCCGTAGGCAAGCCTCTCAGCAAGGCAGAAAGCCAGCAGCCCGTGAAGGAAGCAAAGCCCGCCGCAGAAGTTGTAAAAGAAACCGCTCCCGTAAAGGAAGCTGCACCTGTAAAGGCAGAAGCTCCCGTAAAGGAAGCTGCTCCCGTAAAGGCAGAGGCTCCCAAGGCAGAAGCACCTAAGGCGGAAGCTCCTAAAGCAGAAGCTCCCAAGGCAGAGGAAAAGCCTGCAGAACCCGCACCCGCAGTTCCCGAAAGACGGATCGGCGGCATCAAGATCCTGAAGACCGCTGCCCAGGCTGCGGAAGAAGAACGGATCGCCGCAGAAAACCGTGCCAAGAGAGCACAGGAACAGGCTGCGGAACGGGCACAGCGCGCCGCAGAAAGACCGCAGGGTGAACGCCGTTCCTATGGCGACAGACCCCAGGGCGAACGTCGTTCCTACGGCGACAGACCCCAGGGCGAACGTCGTCCCTACGGCGACAGACCCCAGGGCGAACGCAGACCCTACGGCGACAGACCCCAGGGCGGCAGACCCTTCGATAAGGATAAGGATTCTCAGGATCGTCCCATTCGCTCCCAGAGCGACCGCACCAGA